>JANMTD010000177.1:0-2033 GCA_031390075.1 Deltaproteobacteria bacterium
CTGCCTTCGTCGGTCGCGAGGAAGAGGATGACCTGGGCCACCTCCTCCGGCATGCCGACCCGCGGAATCGCAAAATTCTTGTACACGTCGCGGTTCAATTCCTCGACCGAGCTGCGCTCGCTCCCGCCCATCGCGGTGTACATGCCGCCGGGGTGGACGCTGTTGACGCGGATGCCGTACGGACCGAGCTCGATCGCCGCATTCTTCGTGAGGCCGCGGACGGCCCACTTCGTCGAGGAGTAGGCGGCGAGGCCGGCCGAGGAATGCAGGCCGTCGATCGACGACACGTTGATGATGGAGCCGCCGCCGGCGGCCTTCATCGGCCCGACGACGGAGCGGATCCCGAGAAAGGTCCCGAACTGGTTGATCTCGAAGACGCGCTTGTAGTCCTCGTTCTTCGTGTCGACGAGGCTCGCCATGTGGACGACGGCGGCGTTGTTGACGAGGACGTTCAGCGGACCGAATGCCTGGGCACGCTCGACCGTGCGCTGCCAATCGGATTCCTGGCGCACGTCCATGCGCAGGAACGCTGCGTTCGGTCCGAGCTCCTTCGCGAGCTGCTGCCCGGCCTCCTCGAGCACATCGCCGAACACGACGTTTGCCCCGTTCTCGACGAAGAGCCGCACCGTCGCCTCGCCGAGGCCCCGGGCGCCGCCCGTCACCAGGGCTACCTTGCCGGATAGTCGTCCCATTTCGCTCGATTCCTTCTTCATCGACCGGAGCTCTCGACGTGCCTCGGACCAGACCGAAGCGGGCTGTCATCATCGCGGGTCCGAATGGCGCCGGCAAGACGACATTTGCCCGTGAGTTCCTGCCCAGGGAAGCGGAGCTCCTGTCGTTCGTGAACGCCGATCTCATTGCCACGGGTCTATCGCTCGAGCCTGAACGGGCGGCGGTGCGAGCCGGACGGATCATGGTTCAGGCAATTCGCGAACATGTCGCTCGCGAGGAGGACTTCGCTTTCGAGACGACTCTATCCGGACGCCGGTATGCGCGGTCGATCCCGGCATGGCAGGCCGCCGGCTATCGCGTAGGACTGATCTTCATCTCGCTGCCCTCGCCCGAAGTCGCGATCGCTCGAGTGGCTTCGCGCGTCAGCCGTGGCGGCCATTTCGTGCCCGACGAAGTCGTCAGGCGGCGCTTTCTCGCTGGCCGGGTGACCTTCGAGTCGATCTACAAGCCGTTGGTCAATTACTGGCGAATTCTGGACAATGGCGGAAGTCGTCCAGTACTCGTCGACGAGGGAGGAACCGGATGATGCCCCGAACGAAAAACCCGAAAGCGGTCAACGCGTGGTTTCCGGATCCCCTGCCGGCCCTGGTCCGCGCGCGCAAGCGCGCCGAGGAGGAGGCGCGTCAGACGAAGACACGCCTGGTCGAGGCGAAGGGCGAAAAGCCAGTCTGGGTACGACCAAAGGTGCGCAGCCAGAAAAAGCGCGAACGAGCCTGAGCACGACCTCGTTCACCCGACCGTGATCCGATCGACCGCCGTTATCACGTCCCGCCCAATCGCGTCTTCTTCGCGCGCCGCATCGATCCGCACGAGCTCGTCGACCTCGAGGGCGCGGAAGATCTCCGCGACCTGCTCGAGATAGTTCAGCTCCTCGAAAGCGGGCTCGTGCGTGCCTCCGCGCGCGGTCACGCGCGCGAGCCCGGCCTCCGGATCGATGTCGAAGAAGAGTACGAGATCCGGGCGGCCGAACTCGGCCTGGCTCTCCAAAAGGAGCTTCGTCGGATCGAAGCCGCGGGCGCCCTGATAGGCGACCGTGCTGAAATACGAGCGGTCGCAGAGGACGATCCGGCCGGCGGCGAGGGCGGGCTCGACCGTGTCGCGCATGTGCTCGCGCCGATCCTTGATGAACCATGCCAGCTCGGTCTCGCGCGGAACGCGGTCCGTCGTCCGCGCCATCTCGCGGATCTTCCGACCCCAGAGCCCCTTCGTCGGCTCGCCCGTCTCGAGAATGTCGAGTCCGCGCGCGCGCAGCGCCGCCGCCGTCCGCCGCAGCTGGGTCGACTTGCCGCTGCCGTCGACAC
>JANMTD010000200.1:0-7654 GCA_031390075.1 Deltaproteobacteria bacterium
GTCCCGACCGCCGGCCCATCGATCCCGATCCGCAGCGTCAGATCCACTGCGCTCGGATTGCGCACGTCGAGCAGGATTCCGGTCACACCTGCGATCGTGTAGTTGCCGAGCCAACGGGTGTCGACGTTGTTGACGACCGGCTTCCCACCCGCGCCGGCAGATCCCGTCGCCGTGACCCGCAGCGCGAAATCCCCGTTGCCGCCGGGTCCCGCGTTGGCGATCGCCACCGGCGGGTTCGGAGGGATGGCGCCACCGAGCGCCATCACCCAGCCCTCCACCGTCGCGGTCTCGAAATCGTCGACCTGTCCGACCGTGATCGCGCGCGCCGAATCGGGAAGCGCGAATAGCCCGATCAGGCCGAGGAGCAGGACGCCGAGCCCCGCTGCGCCCCCGATCCGATCGAAGCACGCGAGCACCGTCTCGAAGCGTTTCGCGAAGGCCTCGCGCAGATCGTCGTGGGTGAAGATGTAGGGGAGCTCGTTTCGAATTCCGGCGAGCACGATCGGGCCGACCTGGTCGGGCTTCATGCCGCCGCGGGTGAGCGGGGAGAGCGCCTCCGAGAATCCGCCCGCGCGCTCCTCCGCTGCGCGGATCCGATCCGAGGCGGGGAGATTGGTGTCGATGGGCCCGGGGCAGAGGGTCGAGACTCCTATGCCCTCAGGCTCGAGATCGACGCGCAGCGCTTCGCTGTAGGCGACGACGCCGTATTTGCTGACGGTGTAGGCGACGCCCGCGCCGAACGACAGGAAGCCGCCGACGGAGGCGGTATTCACGATGTAGCCGCCGCGGCCCTGCTCGAGCAGCAACTTCGTGAAGGTCTGGCCGACGCGGAAGACGCCGTCGAGGTTCACGTCGAGGACGAAGCGCCAATCGTCCTCGGTCGCGCGCCGCATCGGGCCGCCGAGATACACGCCGGCATTGTTGAAGAGCAGGTCGACGCCGCCGAGCTCGCGGCGCACGCTGGCGGCGAGCGCTTCGACCGACTCTGTGCGGCGCACATCGGTCGCGACGGCGAGGCTCCGCGCGCCTGTCGCCCGCAGCTCCTCGGCGGCGCGCTTCGCCGCGCCCTCGTCGAGATCGGCGATCACGACCTGCGCCCCCTCGCGGGCCAGCGCGCGGGCGATCCCGAGTCCGATCCCGCTGCCGCCGCCGGTCACGACGGCGATCTTGTCTCGAAAGTCCTTCACGCGCTTCTCCCCGATCGCCGTCGCCTCTTCAGAAGAGGGTCAGGCCAGCTCGATCCCCGCGAGATCCCCGCGCTCGCGCCAATCCCGGAGCAGTGCGAAGTAGGCCTGCGGTCCCCCGCCGAAGGTCCCGCCGAACCAGCCGGGTCCCTCGCTCGGTTGGCCTTCGTTGTTGTAGTAGCCGGGTGTGCAGCTGGCGGCGAACTCCGCCTGCGCGCCGCCCGATTCCTGGATCGCAGCGACCCAGGATGCCTCGGCGTCGACCGACGGCTCGACCCGCGTGAAACCCTTTTGGATCGCGTGGCCGACCACGTAGGCGACGTGCTGGCTCTGCTCGTCGTAGAGCTCCGTGAAGTTCGGGGTCAGGCCGGACTGGAGACCGCCGAGCAGGATGCAGTTCGGGAAATCGCGGGTGAAGAGGCCGTGGTAGGTGCGGACGCCCGTGGCCCATCGCTGGGTCAGGGAGATGCCGTGGCGGCCGAGGATCTCGCAGGCGGCGCGGCTCGCGTAGTCGGTCCCGACCTCGAAGCCCGTCGCGAAGACGAGGCAATCGAGCGGATACTCCCGGCCCGCCACGACGACGCCCGTCTTCGTCACGGCCTCGACGCCACGGCCGTCGGTGTCGACGAGGGTCACGTTCTCGCGGTTGAAGGTCGCGAGGTAGTCGTCGTGGAAGCAGGGCCGCTTGCAGAACTGCCGGTACCAGGGCTTGAGCGCTTCGGCCGTCCGCGGATCCGAGACGATCTGGTCCACTCGGGCGCGGATTTCCTCCATCTTCTCGAAGTCGACCAGCTCGACCTGGGCCGCGATCTCCTCGGGCGTGAGGGTCGAGCCGTCGCGGCGCGCCATCACGCCCGCGAGGTTGCGCATGATGTCTGTCCAGCCATCGTTCACGAGGTCGCGTTCGAGGTGGCCGCCCGAGAGCGTCGTGCTGAAGTTGAAGATCCGCTCCCGTTGCCAGCCGCGGGGCTGCGAGGCGAACCAGGCGGGGTCGGTGGGCGCGTTGCGGCGCTCGTCGATGGAGGAGGGCGTGCGCTGGAAGACGTAGAGATGCTGCGACCCCTCGCCGAGATGCGGGATGCACTGGATCGCCGTCGCGCCGGTTCCGATCACGCCGACGCGTTTGTCGGCGAGGCGCGTGAGGCCGCCCGTCGTGTCGCCGCCGGTGTAGGCGTAGTCCCAGCGGCTGGTGTGGAACATCTGGCCTTCGAACTGCTCGATTCCGGGGATGCCCGGGAGCTTCGGCCGGGAGAGCGGGCCGCTCGCGACGACGACGAAGCGCGCGCGCAGGCGATCGCCGCGATTCGTGGACACGTTCCAGCGCGCGCCCGACTCGTCCCAGGCGAGCCGGGTCACCTGTGTCTGGAAGAGCGCGCCGCGATACAGGTCGTAGTGGCGTCCGAGCTGTTGTGCGTGGGCGAAGATCTCGGGGCCGTAGGCGTATTTGAGGGCCGGCATCGTGCCGACTTCCTCGATCAGCGGCAGGTAGATGTACGACTCGATGTCGCACTGCACGCCCGGATAGCGATTCCAGTACCAGGTCCCGCCGAAATCCCCGGCCACCTCGATCATGCGCAGGCTCTCGACCCCCGCCTCGCGCAGACGCGCACCGACGCAGAGCCCGCTGAAGCCTCCGCCGAGGACGACGACGTCGAGGTCTTCAGCGACGGGCTCCCGGCGGAAGCCAGGCTCGGCAAAGGGATCCACGAGGGATTTCGACAGCCCGCCGCCGAGGCTCCGGTACTGCCGGATGCCGTCGCTTCGCAGGCGCTTGTCGCGCTCCTGCCGGTACTTCTCGCGCAGCGCGATCGGATCGAAGCCCAGGGCGCGGGATTCGGCGGGTGCAGGGATCTCGGACGTCATGCGCGTGGGCTCCTCTTCGAACGGCGCATTTCAGGCATTCGTCCAAACGCAGGCGAACAGACTCTCCACAATCGTAAGGTCCACGACATTCAGGCTTTCGTCGACGTTCTCGTAGAGTACGCCGTCCTGCTCCGCGTGGCAGCAGAAGAAGGCGAGGCCGGGGCGGCTGCGTGCCGCCGAGGGACCGCAGCCCACTCCGGTCATGCGATCTCGAGGTCCTTCCACTCGACCCGACTGGACATGTGGCGGAGCTCGGGCCCGCACCCGGCGCGTTCACCCGGACGCGTCCGAACTCGTTCGCGTGGCCGTTCTTCTCCGGCACGCCCTCTTCCTGGAGCAGGCTCAGCTTGTCGCACTCTTCGCCGAGGGGACCCGCTCGAGTCCGGCAGCGCGCCGATCAGCGTGCGCCCGGAGCGAGGAACCGGCCGGGTCGGGCCTTCGTGTACTCACCATTCTCGTAGGTCGGGAAGCCGTCGACGAGCGTCAGTCGCACCGGCGCAGGATCCCGGGTCCAGCGCCAGGTCTTGCCCCCCGCGCCGTCCGGAACGTCGTAGATCTTTTTCTGCGCCCGCATCTCGACCTCCGCGAGATCGAAGACCGTGATGTCCGCTCGCTTGCCGACGGCGAGCTCGCCTCGGTCGGAAAGGCCGAAATGGCGAGCGAGCTTGCCGGTCTGGACGTGGACGGCTTCCTCGATGGAGAGCGCGCCGGTCTTCCGGACGAAGTGGGTGAAGAGCATGATGTTGTATCCGATGCCGCAGAACATCTGACCGTGCGCACCGGCGTCGCTGATGTTGCCGACCGTCATCGGGTCCTTGAGCAATCGGACGACCATCTCCTCGTCCATCGGCCAGGGCGGCATCGTCACCGTCGAGGTCACGCCGTTGCGGACGAACCATTCGGCCAGAGCATCCGAGCAGTGGACCCCGAGTTGCTCCGCGTACTCGCCGAGCGTGATGCCGATCGGTCCGGCTCCGCTCGCCGAGTTGTCGAGGATCGTGCCCTGCGGCGCGGGGAAGAACGAGATCTTGATCGCATCGTGATCCCACGAATGGCGCGCTCGACGTCGCCACTCCGGATCGCGCAGCAGGGCGAGCTTCTCCGCCTCGGTCTCCGCGGTGACGACCTCGTGCCAGACGTACTCGTTCGACTGTGCGAACAGCAGAGAATGCTGGATGCTCGCGACGGTGGTGATCGGAACGTGCATGAAACCGGTCCAATAGTCCCGGCCCTCGGCGGCGAAGCGCTCGTGGATCGCCGTGAGCGGTTGCTGGATTCCCAGGTCCCGCTGCCAGGCGAACGTCGGCACGCCGGCCCACTGCATCCGGATTGGCAACCCGTCGGCGAGGCGCGCGAGACGCTCCATGGACGGCACGGACGTCATGCGCATCAAGCTGTCGATGACCACCTGGATCGTCGCTCCGGGATGGCGCGCGAGAACCTCGAGCAGCGCACGCATCTCGGCGTCGTCCGCCCGGAGCGAGGGAACGGCCCGATCCTTTCCGTCGTGGTCCATCAGGTTCGTCGAGAGACCGAGCGCGCCAGCGCGGAGGGCATCATCGAAGAGCGCCGCCATGCGCGCGACCTCATCGGCCGTCGCGGCCCGCTCCCAGGCCGCCATGCCCATGGCGGCGAGGCGCAAGGCGATGTGACCCACGAAGGACGCGTAGTGGATCGGCGTGCGGACGTTCCGCTCGACCGACGCCCGATATTCGGACCAGGTGCGCCAGTCCCAGGGCAGATGCGAGTGGAACGGGCCTTCCGGAAAATCTTCGAAGAAGGAGAAGATCTGGACCACCTCCTCACGGACCTTCGGATCTTCGTGGACCGGCGCCAGGGCGAAGCCGCAGTTGCCGCCGATCACCGTCGTGACGCCGTTGCCCGGCAGGGGCGAGAGGTCCGGCTGCCACCACATCACGCCGTCGAGATGCGTGTGGCTCTCGATGAAGCCCGGCGCGACGTGACAGCCCATCGCGTCGATCACCCGCTCGCCCTTCTCGGGCGAGAGCGACGGCGCGATCTCCGCGATGCGGCCATCGCGGAGACGGACGTCGGCGCGGCGGGCGGGGGCGAGTGTTCCATCGACGACGATGCCGCCGGAAATCAAGATGTTCTCCGCTCGTTCATTCATGATGCTGCTCCCATCGCACGAGCGCCGCTCGCGCTCTTCGTTCGTTTCTTCGTTTCGTACGCGTCCGCGTCGGGCTTGCGCGTCCGCTCCCTGAACTCGCTCATCGAGAAGGGCCACTGGGTCACCACCCGCCCCGTCGCGCTGCGGTAGTAACCGGGGCATGACTCGTTCCAGACGCGGACAGCGGCAATTCCGCGCTGGACCTCGTCGTTGTAGTCGTTCATCACGTCCGGCCGAACGTCGATCCAGGCGAGGTCTTCGTCGAAGATGTGCTCGATCTGGCGGAGCGCGTAATCGACCTGGTACTCGATCAGCGCGCTGACGACGATCTCGGACTCGAGCGTCTCGCCCGAGCCGAGCGTGAGCGTCCAGCACGCACGCTCGTCGTCCCACGTCGCGCGCGTCACCTCCGTGCCGAAGCGGACGTGTCGCAGCAGGTCGTACTTCGCGGCGAGATCCTCCATGTACTTCAGGATCTCGGGCTGCGATGCGTAGGGACGCGACCAGTCCTTCTTGATCTCGAACGAGAACGGGTAGATCGCGGACTGCAGGTCGCAAGCGCAGCCGGGATAACGCTTGTGGTACCAGGTTCCGCCGACCCCCCGGCCCTTTTCGAGCAGGACGAAATCCTCGAAGCCCGCCTGCCGCAGGCGCACACCCATGCACAGGGCACCCGGACCGGCGCCGATGATCGCAATCCGGAGCTTTCGCGCGGGGTCTCGTCGAGTGGGCAAGTTGAACCTCCAGGGTGGAACCCAGATCTCCTTGTAAACCAATTGTGACGAGGTTGTCAATTCGAGTTGACCAGGGTGGGGCGTGCGCCGTATCGTGGGCGCATGATGAAGAGCGCCCTCGGATCGAGCGCGTCGGAGCCGGTCTCGCATGCGCTGATCGGGATCGCGCGGGACCTCGAGTTGCGCATGCTGACGCGTCTGCACGACGAACGCGGCTACGAAGGTCTGCGGCCAAGTCTGGGCCCGTTTCTCTCTCTGATCTGGCTCGAAGCGCGTCCGCTGGGCGAGCTCGCGCAGTGCCTCGGCGTAAGCAAGCAGGCGTGCAGCCAGCTCGCGGGGCTCGCGCTGAAGGCCGGCTATCTCGCCCGCCGATCGGCCTCCGGCGCTGCGCGCGGCCAGGTCGTCGAGCTCTCGTCACGCGGACGCGCGTTGGTCGACGACGCCATCCGGATCATCGACGAGGCGGAATCCGACTATGTGACGACGGTCGGTGAGGCGCGCTTCCGGCGACTCGCGGATGCCGTCGCGAAGCTCTACCGATCGCTCGATGTCCAGCCGCGTGTCGACGCGAATCGCGCGGGGTCGGTCGCCCCGCCTCTCGGCGGCCTCCCGCAGCTGGCGATCGAGCTCCAGCGACGACTCATCGATGCGACGGCCGTCCTCGGTCATCGCGGTCTCAAGCCCTCCCAGGCGCTCGTCCTCCCGCTGATCGGACGGGACGGTACGCGTATCCGCGATCTCGCCCGGCGCTATCGAGTGAGCCGGCAATCGATCAGCCTGACCGGCCTCGAGCTCGAATCGCTCGGCTATCTGCGCCGGAAGCCCGATCCGACGGATCGGCGCGGCACGATCCTGCATCGCACGCCGCGAGGCGATCGGCTGCTCGCCGACGCCGTCGAAGCCGCGGGGGCGCTCGATCGGAAGCTCGAGAAGGACCTCGACAAGGCGCAATTCGAGGATCTTCGCGAGACCGCGCATCTCCTCTTCGCCGACCTCCAGGCGAGCGACGACCCGGAAGCGCCCGTCTGGAAGTCGCGCCTGCGTCTACGTGTCGTCACCGCGCCGCCGGAGCCATCGCCGAGCGAGTCCGACCTCGACCTGCTGGCCTCGAGCCTGCGCCTCCGCCTCGGCGACCGCGATGCGGCGCGACTCGCGGCCCTGCTCGTCGCAAATCGGCACGCGTCCTCGAGCGCCGGGGGTGAGCGCCGTCCGAGGAGGTCCCGCGCATGAGGATCCCCGCGACCGATGCAGAGCTCCGGGCACATCTCGCCCACGCCAATCTGCCTGCGCTGCTTCCAGCGATCGCACAGCTGACGGGCGACATGAGCCTGCTCTCGCGCTTCGCGCCGCCGAGCACGCCGATGATGGGTGCCGTCGACGGCAACCTCTCGCTCGCGGACCAGGCCGCGATCCGCGCGCTCGCCTTCGACGCGCTGCGATCCTGGCGCGACGGAGACGGGACACTTCCACCGCTTCCGTCGGCCGAGGCGCTCCAGGCGTTGATGAACTGGTGCGCCGGCGATCCGCTTCCGGCGCATTACATCCCGCTCGCGATCGAGGAGGCGGCGCTCGCGGACCCGGATCCGCGACGCTTCGAGTGGAATCGACGCCCCGCGCCGGCGGTCCTCGACGAATTTCACGTCTTGATCATCGGCGCCGGGTTCGGGGGCGTGTGCGCCGCGATCCGGCTCGCGCAGGCGGGGATCCCCTTTACGATCTGCGAGAAGAACGACGCCGTCGGC
>JANMTD010000220.1:0-6380 GCA_031390075.1 Deltaproteobacteria bacterium
CGACCCGGGAGTCGCCCCAACAGAAGGCGGGCTTCGCGTCGTCGGGCGCAGTCTTCTGCAAGAAGTCCCAGCCCTCGAGGATGCGGGGATCGGCGTCCTCCCGGATCTCCGGCTTGAACATCGTGTCGAAGGTGCGGATCTCCTGAGCGAGGACCGGCTCGCCCCTGGCCGCGCGTGGCAGCCGCGAGAAATCGTGCTTCGCGAGATCGATCTGGTGGATCCGCGCGAGGATGTCGACGCCCGAGGTCCACATCGACTTGCGCTGCTCGGGTGTGACCTCGTCCTTGAGCCACCCGGCGATCATCATCGGCGGATTGTCGGACGGGATCCGCCCCGCTCGAAAGCCCATCACGTAGAAGTCGCTTCCGAGGAGCTCGGCGCTCGGCTCGTAGCCCACGAGCGGCGGCGCCGGCAGCTTCTCATTCGTCATGAGCGTCATCATGTCGAACTGCATCTTGAGATCGTGGCGATCGAAGACCTGGCTCTTCGGCGGCGGCATCCGGAGCACGAATCGCTCGTCGCCGCGCGTCTGCGAGCGCGCCTCGAGGATCAGCGTCACGCTGCTCTCGCCGCTCGCCTTCGGAAAGTCGAGCGAGGGGATCGTCAGGCCACGCCGGTCGGGCAGCCGAGCCGCAAGCCAGTGCTCGATGCCGATCCGGATTTTCTCGAGATCCCCGACGTCCTGGGCGCCCATGGTCCTCTCCTCAGAAGGGAATCTCGTCCTCGTCCGTGTGGGGCGGCGGCTCGTCTTCCGAGCGCCCGGACCGGCTGGCGGGACCCCCGCCGGCCGACTTCCCACCGCCGCCGGCGCTCTTCTCCTGCTCGTCGCCCGCGCGCTCGATCGACCAGACCTCGAGGCTGTTGAAATAGCGCGTCTCGCCCTTGGGACTCTTCCACTCGCGGCCCCGCAAGCTGAACTCGACCGCGACGGTGTCGCCGGTCGCGTAATCGTCGAGGGCGGGGCAGCGATCGCCCGTCAGCTGGAAGAGCACGAGCTGGGGGTAGCGAGAGGCCGCATCGAGCTCGAGCACGAACTCGCGCTTCTTGAAGCGCTGGGTCACTTGCTCGGCCGGAAAGGCCGTGTGGATCCGTCCCTGTACCTGCATGTTCATCGTCGGCCCCGATCTGTGGTGGGGGCCGACATTAGCAGGCGGATCAGGCTTGCGAGTCGTCTCGCGGCGGCACGGCCAGCAGCAGGAGCCCGAGGCCCATCAGGATCGCCGTCCCCGGCTCGGGGACCATGGTCACCGTCGGATCGAGCAGCGGCGCGTTGCTGCCGAACTGGGTCATGAAGTCCCGGTAGCCGCCGGCGGCGATCGTGACGGACCACTGGAAGCCGACCGTCATGTCGCGGTTGCCGCTCGGGGGGGCCGCGCTGTTCAGGTTGTCGACGCCCGTATCGGTCAGGTCCTGGAGCAGCTGCGCATACTGGGTGACGCGATAGGCGTTCGCCCCGTAGCCGACGATCGGCGCCGTCTGGGTGGGGTCACTCAGATTGATCTGGATGCCGTCGGGATTCGAACCGAGGGCCGCGCGGTCGTTCCCGGCCGTGCCGCCGAGGTCGAGGTCGGAGTAGTGGAAGATGTCGATCGTGAGATCGGCGCCGCTGGTGTTGTGGATGCGGAGGTTCTGAAAAAGATTGCCCTGATTGACGCCCGTATCGAAGACCTCGAACGAGAGCGCTGCGGCGAAGAGCCCGGAGCCGGCCGGATCGTTCCAGTCGAGACGGCCGTTCGATCCGCTGTAGAGCTCGATGTCCGGGTTGGCGAACGCCGATTCCCGGGATCCGCCGGACACGCGATAGAACCACCACGACTCGAAGGCCATGTCGCCGGTGCCGGCCCCCGTGAAGGCCACGTCGACGGTGTTGCTCGAGCCGGTCGCGAAGTTGTTCGTGTAGGCGAAGGTCACGTCGCCTGCCGTCACGCTGCCGATCGCCGCCGCCGAGAGCGGGCTCATGGCAGTCAAGGACGCGAGGACGAGGGCTTTCCATCCGAGGATCTTGCTCATGGCTTCGCTCCGGACACAACGGGTCCAGCAGCCATTTCGGAGGGGGAGACGAGGTGCTGTAGGGTATTCCCTTGAGGTCGGCGAGACTGCAGCCGAGCTGCACGCGCAAGCAGCGCGAGGAGGAAGTCGCATCGTGGCAGGACCGCTCGACGGCGTTCGCATCATCGAGGTGGGCGAAGTGATCTCCGCCCCGCTGGCTGTGATGATGCTCGCCGAACAGGGAGCCGACGTGATCAAGGTCGAGCCGCCCGGCCACGGCGAGGAGAGTCGTCAGCTCTCCAACTACCGCGCCGGCATGGCCGGCCTCTACGCCAACTGCAATCACGGCAAGCGTTCGATCGGCATCGACCTCAAGACACCCGAGGGACTCGAGCTCCTCTATCAGCTGGTCCGGGGCGCCGACGTCTTCGTCCAGAATTGGCGCCCCGGCGCTGCCGAACGCCTGCGCGTCACCGAGCCGGATCTGCGCCGCATCAACGACCGGCTCATCTACGCCTCGGTCACGGGCTACGGCGACGGGGGCCCCTATGCCGGGCGCCGGGGCTACGACCCGATCTTCCAGGCGTTGACCGGCTACGTCGCCGCGCAGCTGAACCCCGAGCTCCCGATCCCGGACCTCGTGCGCAACGCGATCGTCGACAAGGCGACCGCCTACACCCTCGCGCAGGCCATCACCGCCGCCCTCTTCGCCCGCGAGCGCGGCGCCCCCGGCCAACACGTGCGCGTATCGATGCTCGACGCGGGCCTCGTCTTCTTTTGGCCCGACGGCATGCTCCGCCACACCCTCGTCGGCGAAGACGTCGAGCACTTCATGGTGCCCGGCGAGCGCTACCAGCTGACGGCGACCCGCGACGGCCAGCTCGTCGTCTGGGCCGGAACGGCGGAGCAGATGCGCGGCACGCTGCGCGCCGTCGGCCGCGACGATCTCGCGAGCAGCCCGGGTCAGCGGGGCCGCGAGATGCTCCGGCCCGAGCACATCCGCGAGCGCATGGAGGCCGTCGCGCTCGGCATGTCGAAGCTCTCGACGCAGGAGGCCTATCAGCGCATGCTCGAGTTCGAGGTCCCGGCGGCGCCGATCCTCGCCCACGAGCAGGTGCTCGTCGATCCGCAGATCCGCCACAACGCAACGGTCGTCGAGGCCGTGCACCCGACCTACGGCCGCTATCGCCGCGTCCGCCCCGCCGCCCGCTTCTCGCGCACGCCCCCCGACCTGACGGCGCCCGCCGCGCTCTACGCCGAGCACGGCGACGCGATCCTGACGGAGCTCGGCTACGGCCGCGAAGAGCGCGAACGGCTGCGGGCAAGCGGCGTGCTTGCGTGAGCCCTCACGCGACTGCCGCCTCGCGGAGCTCGCGGAACGACGCCTCGACGCAATCGGCGTAGAACGCCGGATCCGGCATCTGATCGCGGCATGACGTGATGCAGACCGAGATCGCGCCGTTGTAGCTCACGACCGCGTGGAAGAGCCCGATGCCCTCCATCGGGAGGCCGAGGCCGTAGGTCGCCACCATGCGCGCACCGGTGAAGTAGAGCGGGACCTGGGGGCCCGGGACGTTCGAGATGACGCAGTTCGCGATCGGCCGCATGCGGCTCATCAGGCCCGTGCGCGCGATCAGCCGGCCCGAGATGCCGGCCAGCGCCCCGGGCAGCGTCTGGGTCACGTCGGTCATGCTGCGCGCGCCGACCGCGGCCGAGATCTGCTTCGAGCTGAGCGTCGTCCGGTGGATCTTCTGCAGGCGCTCGATCGGATCGCCCTCGTCGGTGTGGAGCCGGACGAACATGCCCGAGACCTGATTGCCGGCCGTGCCCTGCTGCGCGTCGGTCCGCGTCGAGATCGGTGCGAAGGCGGCGAGGGATTCGAGGGGGAGCTCGCGGTGCTTCTCGAGATAGCGGCGCAGCGCGCCACTGCAGACCGCGAGCATGACGTCGTTCACCGTCGCGCCCTCGACACGCTTCCTGATCTGCTTCACGTCGGAGAGCCGGAACGTACTCGCCTCGAAGACGCGATGGGGCGAGACCTTGCGATTGAAGCGCGTCCGCGGGATCTCCTGCGGCGCATCGTCGTCGCTGCGGTCGCGCCGCTCGAGCAGGACGCGGATCGCGGGCGGTGCGGCCTTGCTGAGAATCTGAACGAAACGAAAGGGCTGGCGGATGTTGTTGTAGGTGCTCCGCAGCGCGAGCTCGACGACCGAGGGCGGCGACTCGGCGATCCATTCCGTCTCGGGCGGTGTCGCCTCTCCGTCGGGCGTCAGGTCGTGGAGGGCGGCCGTGATCTCGATGCCGGAGACGCCGTCGACGGCGGCGTGATGGACCTTCGTGAAGAGGGCGAAGCTTCCGGGCGGCATGCCCTCGACGCCGTCGAGGCCCTCGATCACGTACATCTCCCAGAGCGGCTTGCCGCGGTCGAGGGGGCGCGCGTGGAGCCGCGCGACCTGGATGCAGAGCTGGCGCCAGGCGCCGGGCTTCGGGAGCGCGATGTGCCGGACGTGGAACTCGAGATCGAAGTCGGGATCCTCGATCCAGTAGGGATGGTCGAAGCCGAGCGGGACCTCGACCAGGCGCCGGCGGAAGCAGCTCGCGAGGTGGAGTCGCGACTCGATGTTCGAGAGGATGCCCTTGAAGGTCACCAGCCCGCCGGCCGCGGTCGACTGGTCGTAGATCGCGAGCCCGCTGATGTGGGTGGGGGCGCTCTTCGTTTCGACGTTGATGAAGGTGGCGTCGAGACCGCTCAATTGTTCCATGCTTGCCTCGCTGGGGGGCCTCGTCGGAGGCGGGGGGCGGGGGACGGGGCGGGAAGAAGCGGCCCCAGCATAACGCGTCCGGTCAGCGGTCCGGAACGGGGCCCTTGCCCACACGCGTGATCTCGAACTCGATCCCGCGAGCCTGCAGGATCGTCGAGGGCTCGGACCAGAGGGGCCCGGCGTCGATCACGACGTCGATCCGACCCCGGTAGATCCGCTCGAGGTCCTCGGGATCCTCGAGCGCGGGCTCCTCGTCCCCCGCCGTGACGGAGCCCGACACGATGGGCTCGCCCAGCAGCTCGATCAGCATTCGACACACCGCCACGTCGGGCATCCGGAGCCCGATCTCGCCGTCGCGATTGCGCATCTCGCGGGGGACCTCGCTGCTGGCCTCGAGGACCACGGTGTACGCGCCCGGCAGGATGCGCCGGACGGTGCGGAACACACTCGTCGGCATGACCGCATAGCGCCCGAAATCGGAGAGCTCGTTCACGAGCATCGCGAGCGGCTTGCGGGAGCGCTCGTCGAAGCCCTTGAGGACCCGGATCTGCGAGATCGCCTTGCGGCTCGAGAGGGCGCCGCCGAACGCATAGCCCGTATCGGTCGGATACAGGATCACCTGGTCGCGGCGCAGGGCCTCGATCGCCTTCTCGAGCTTGCGCGGCGCGGGCCTGTCGGGATCGATTCGCAGTCGCATGAATCCTCCCCGGGCGGAAAGCAAAGGGCGGCGCTTGCGCCGAACCTTCGCCCGGACGCCGCGGGGCGGCAAGTCGGCACGCGTGCTACATCGAAGTCGCTTCGCCGCGATCCGTCGCGCGCGCGCCCGCCCGCCGCCCGTCCGGAATTGGGAGATGCACGATGGCTTCCTCGCGACCTGGATTCGATTGGGCCGATCCCCTGCTGCTCGACGAGCAGCTCTCCGACGAAGAGCGCCTGGTCCGGGACAGTGCGCGCGATTACGCCCAGGCGCGGCTCATGACGCGGGTCCTGAAAGCCAATCGCCACGAGCATTTCGACCGCGAGATCCTCTCTGAGATGGGTGCGCTCGGCATGCTGGGCGCGACGCTGCCCCAGCGCTACGGCTGCGCCGAGGTGTCCCATGTCGCCTACGGGCTGATCGCCCGGGAGGTCGAGCGGGTCGACTCGGGCTACCGCTCCGCCATGAGCGTGCAGTCTTCGCTCGTGATGTATCCGATCCACGCCTACGGAACCGAGGTACAGCGCGAGCGCTGGCTCCCGGGCCTCGCGAAGGGCGAGCTGGTCGGCTGCTTTGGCCTGACCGAGCCCGACCACGGCTCCGATCCCGGCAGCATGCGATCCCGCGCCGAGAAGGTCGACGGCGGCTACCTGCTGACCGGCAGCAAGACCTGGATCACGAACAGCCCGATCGCCGACGTCGCCGTCGTCTGGGCGAAGCTCGACGGCGAGATCCGCGGCTTCCTGCTCGAGAAGGGCACGCCGGGACTCAGCTTCCCGAAGATCGAGGGCAAGATGTCGCTGCGCGCCTCGATCACGGGCGAGATCGTGATGGACCGCGCGTTCGTGCCCGAGGCGAATCTCTTTCCCGAGATCAAAGGACTCGCGGGGCCGTTCGGCTGCCTCAACAAGGCGCGCTACGGGATTTCCTGG
>JANMTD010000241.1:0-1649 GCA_031390075.1 Deltaproteobacteria bacterium
TCGACCCGCGGCTCGGCCGGGTGAGTCATCGCGCTTCGATCGCTCACGCGCCGCTAGACGCTGAGCAGGGGAGCGATGATCGTGCGCTGGATCTCGGAGGTCCCCGAGTAGAGCTTGCTCCCGGTCGCGTCGCGCAGCTCGCGCTCGATCTCGTACTCGGTCATGTAGCCGTAACCGCCGTGGACCTGGATCGCATCCTGGGCGCAGGCGACCCACGACTCGCTGATCCAGAGCTTGGCCAGCGCGGCCTCCATGAAGACGCTCTTGCCCTGGTCCTTCTTCCAGGCGGCCTGTAGGAGCAGGGCGCGGGCCGTCTCCACCCGGAGCTTCATGTCGACGAGCTTCGAGGAAACCAGCTGGAAATGCCCGATCGATTGTCCGAACTGCTTTCGCTGGCGCGTGTAGGCGACGCAGGTGTCGAGGATGCGCTGCATCGCGCCGACGGCGGGGGCGAGGATGCAGCCGCGCTCCCAGGTCATCGAGTCCGTGAAGAGGTTCTTGCCGGCGCCTTCCTTGCCCAGGCGATTCTCGACCGGGACCTCCATGTCGTCGAAGAAGAGCTCCGCCATCGGCGACGTGCGCATGCCCATCTTGTCGATCTGCTTTCCGATCGTGAGACCGGGGGTGCCCTTCTCGACCAGGAAGGCGGAGACGCCGCGCGCACCCTTGGCGGGATCGACGGTGGCGAAGACGAGCAAGAGGTCGGCCACGTTCCCGTTCGAGATGAAGGTCTTGCTGCCGTTGATCACGTAGCGATCGCCCTTGCGCGTCGCGGTCGTCCGCAGGCTGTAGGCATCGGAGCCCGAGCCCGGCTCGCTCATGGCGTTTCCGCCGATCCACTCTCCGGACACGAGCCGCGGCAGGTAGCGCGCCTTCTGCTCGGGCGTACCGAAGCTGAGCAGCGGGAGCTCGGCGGTCCACATGTGCGCGTTGATCGAGAAGGAGAGGCCGTTGTCCTTGCAGCCGTAGCCGAGGGCCTCGAGGGCGCCCACGGTCGTCACGGCGTCCATCGCGAGGCCGCCGTACTCCTCGGGAATCGGTAGTCCATGAATGCCCATCCGGGCGCAGGCGTCCCAGCCGCTGCGGTTGAAGATGCCCTCGCGGTCGCGCTCGATCAGGCCCTCGTTGAGCGAGGCCCGCGCGAACTCCGTGATCGCTTCCCGGAGCTCCGTCTGCTGCTTCGACCAAGAAAAATCCATGGCGACGGAACTCCCTCAGCCCAGGGTCTTGAGGCGTTGATAGTCGATCTTGTCGGTCGAGGTCTTGGGCAGCTTCTCGTGGAACGTAAAGGTATCCGGGACCATGTAGACGGGAATCCGCTCGGCGCAAAACTTCTTCAACTTGATGAGCGAGAGCTTGCCGCCGTCGGCGGTGCTGAGGTGGGCTCGGATGAGCACGCCCGCCGCTTCGTCGGGGATGGCGACGACCGCCGCTTCGAGGATCTGGTCGTGCTGGTAGAGGCTCGCTTCGATCTCGCCGAGCTCGACCCGGTAGCCCCGCTTCTTCACCATCCGATCGCGGCGCCCCACGAAGACGAAGTCGCCCGCCGCGTCTTCGCGTACGAGATCCCCCGTCCGATACCAGCGGTCGTCCGTCCGGCCGGGCAGGAAGGCCGCCGCCGTCTGGGCGTCGAGATTCCAGTAGCGCTG
>JANMTD010000260.1:0-4469 GCA_031390075.1 Deltaproteobacteria bacterium
ACCGGCAACATGTTCATGAAGCCGGGATTGATGCCGCTCCCGAAGATCGACGCGCGACCCGCCAGCGCAGCACGCTCGAGGCGCGGTGCGATGCCGAGGTTGCGGCCGGTCAGCATGCCGCTCGTCGTCACGACGTTCGTCCCGGCGGCCAGAAAGCGTTCGATCAGGTCGACGTCCGGGAGGAGACCGTTGTAGTTCACGCAGTCGGCTCGAAGTGCCAGCAGCGCGTCGATGTCGCACGTCGCCCGCACGCCGAGCGGCGGCAGACCGCAGAGCTCGCCCGCATCGCGGCCGAGCTTGTCTTCGCCGTGCGCGAAGAGACCCACCAGCTCGAGCTCGGGATGCTCGGCGATGGCTCGCACCGCCCGCCGGCCCACGTTCCCCGTCGTCCATTGGATGACCCGGTACACGATACCTCCCGCCTGGACCTGCCGAGGCGCGCGCGAGCACGCCCGACCGTCCCAGCGCGCGAACAGCATTACCGCGCCGACGGCGGCGTGTCGAGGCGAGGCGGGCGCAGCGGACGAAACCTCGCCGACGGACGCACGGCCCCGGCGGACGCGGCGCGCGATGCCCGGTATGCTGCGACGGGCGAATCGGCGGGCGTCGTCGATGGAGACGTTCGCGCTCTTGCGTTAGGTCTGGTGTCCGGCGTGGCAGGGACGAGGGTGGTGGATCCAGCATGCGCGTGATGGTGACGGGCGGGACGGGCTTTGCCGGCTCGCATAGCGTGCGGGCCTTCGTCGCGGCGGGGCATTCGGTCCGTCTGCTCGTGCGCGATCCGGCGAAGGTTCGCCGCGTCTTCGATCCCCATGGCATCGCGATTCCCGAAGCCGACGTGATCGCCGGCGACATCACGGACGAGGCGTCCGTCGAGCGCGCGATGGCGGGCTGCGACGCGGTCTTCCACGGCGCGGCGCTCGTCGAGATGAAACGCAAGCGGGCGGCGCAGGTCCTCGCGACGAATCGGCGCGGGGTCGAGCTGGTCGTGGGCGGGGCCGTTGCACGCGGGCTGCCGAGGGTCGTCTACGTCTCGAGCATGTCCGTCTTCTTCGTGCCGGGCTGCGGCCCGCTCGACCTCGACATGCCGATCGCCGAGGGCCATACCGCCTATGCAAAGAGCAAATCCGACGCCGAGCACGTGATCCGCCGCATGCAGGCGGAGGGCGCGCCGATCCGCGTCTCCTACCCGACCGGCATCGTCGGCCCCGACGACCCCGGTCTCTCCGAGGCGAACCAGGCCGTCTACACCTTCCTCAAGCAGACGGGCGTCAACACCTCGAGCTTCTTCCAGATCGTCGACGTGCGCGACCTCGCCGCCCTCCACGCGAAGCTCCTCGAGCTCCCGGGCGGCGCCCATCGTTATGCGGCTGCCGGTCCGATGCTGACCTGGCCCGCCACCTATCGCGTCCTCGACGACGTGACGGGCCAATGGATCTGGCGTTTTCCGGTGCCCGGGCCGCTCTTCAGGGCGCTCGGCACCGTCGGCGACTGGATCAAACACGTCTACGACTTCAGCTTCCCGCTCTCGCGCGACGCGATGGAGTTCGCGACCCGCTGGCCCGGCGCCTCCGGCGAGCGGACGACCCGCGAGCTCGGGATCACGTTCCGCAGCGCCCACGAGACCTACGCCGACACGCTGCGCTGGCTCTACACGTCGGGCCACCTCACGGCGCGCCACGTCGGGAAGCTCGCCGCGCCGCGCGGGTAGCGCCGCGGCTGATGGGCGGAAGCGCGTTGGCGTCAGCCGACGATTCGAGCGAGCAACTCCGCGAGCGCCTCCGGCCGCGCAATAAAAGGCGAGTGGTCGCCCGGAATCTCGTGCACGGCCGCCCCCGTGCGCGCGGCGAGCGCGCGCTGGGAAGTGGGCAGGATGATCGGATCGCCGGCGCAGACCACGTAATCCGTCGCACGAAGCCGCCACGCCGCGCGCTCGATCCGCTCGCCCGGCAAGCCCGTGTTTCCGGGGCGCAGCCGCGCGGCGGCCGCCGCGGCGGCGCGGGGATCCGCATCCGGATAGAAGAGCTCGGCCGCCCGCGCCGGATCGATCTCGAGCGGACCGGCGGCGCTCGGGCGCAATGCGGTCAGGAACGAAGCTGCGATTTCGAGCGGCCCGCCGTTCGGCGGCTCTCCGTCGTCCGGCGCCAGGGCCGCGAGCAACACGATGCGCTCGACGCTCGGATGGATGCCGGCGACCGTGACGACCGCGCCGCCGTACGAATGCCCGAGCAGCACGACGGGCTCGCCCTGACGGTCGAGCGCGCGCGTCACGGCCGCCGCATCGGCGGCGAGCGACGTCAGCGGCAGCTCCGGGGTCGTGTACGCGATGCCGCGCCGGCGCAGGATCTCGGCGAGCGGATCGAAGCACCACGCGCCGTGGAAGGCGCCGTGGACGAGAACGAGATGCGTCATGGTTCGGGAACCTCTGCGCAGATCCCTAGCGCAGCCGGGTCACGTCCCGCCTTCGCCGGATCCCTCGCAGCTGGAGCCTCCGCCAAGCCTGCGCGCCCCTTCGCGCCACCCGCTCGAGCCACGGGAGCCGGCGCGACTCGACGAGCACGCCGTCGCGGTAGACCTCGATCCGTTCCCCCGCGGCCCGTTGCTCGATGCCGCCCGCGAGCAGCACGCGGAACGGCCGGTCGGGATCGAGCACGTCGCCCGTATCCGTGATGCGGACCGGCATCGACTCCCGGTGGCGCGCGGCGATCGCCTGCAGCGCGGGCGACGCGTCGAAAGCGCCCGGCCGCGCCTCGCGGATCGCGAGGCGAAGGCCCACGCCCGTCGTCTCGAGATCGACGATGCCCCCCGTCGCGTCGGGCCGCTCGCCGTCCTCGAGGCCACCTTGAAGCCAGAGACAGCGATAGCTTCGGCAGATCGCGGGCCGCGTCGCGTGGATCGAACAGCCCTGCGGACCGCGCTGATGGACGCAGTCGCGGCCGGCGGGCTTCGCGAGCTCGTCGACGCGCAGGACGGTGCAACAGAGGGAGCAGGTTCCGCAGCTTCGGGAGGCGGCGCGGCGCTCGCGTTCGGGGTCGCGGCCGAGCTCGGCCATCGCGCGTCAGGCCTTGATCCGGCTCGCCCCACCGGTCTGCCACATCGACGCCGTGAGCTTCAGGCTCGGGCGATCCTTGCGCGATTCGATCTGCTCGAAGACGCGCTCGTAGCCGGTGTGGAGGATCAGCCAGCGGGCATCGCGTTTGACATAGTGGTCTTCATAGAAGGCAGCGCCGGAGATCACGATGTCGTAGTCCGTGTCGAGGACTTGGTCCTCGAGCTTCCAGACGCCGGTCGCCGTATCGGGACCGGTCAGTCGGATCTCGGGCTGGTGGACGCTGTGCGTCGAGTGGAAGCCGGGCTTGTCCATGCCCTTGCGGAGCCAGGCGACGATCTCGTCGCGGCCCTGATGGCTGTAATGGCCCGCGCTGTAGGAGCAGGTCGCCTCGGGGACGAAGAGCGTCGCCATCTCGTCCCAGAGCTTGCGGTCGACGCAGCGCATGTAGGCGTACTTGAGCCGCTTGATCTCCTCGATCTCGAGAAATTCCTGGAGGTTCATGCTCATGCCGTGGATCCTCTCTCGAGCTCAGATGTCGGCCCCCGACGGGCCGCCGGAGCCGAAGAAGACGAGCAGCAAGAGCTCTTCCTCGATGTCGACGAACTCGTGCTCGGTGTCGGCGGGGACGTAGAGGATCGAGCCCGGACGGATCTCCGTGGCCTTCCCGCCGATGATCATGCGGGCGTGGCCCTTGATGACGAAGTAGACCTCGTCCTCGTCGTGGGCGCTCTGGGTGTCGCGGGCGTTCGTGCCGAGGCGGTAGAGGCCGCAGGAGAGCTGGGGTACGCGCAGGAACTCGAGGTACGGGCTTTCGCGCTGCTCGCATTTCGCGATCAGCTCGGCGAGATTGAAGTTCTTCGAGCCCCCATCGGCCATGGCCATGGCGCGCCTCCGATCGGGTCACGCTAGCACGGGGATCTCCGGCGCTAACTCGCGAGCTCCGCCTTCGCGATCGTCTCGAACGCCTTCCGCACCTCCGCCGGCGCCTGCACGAGCTCGACGAGCACGCCCTCCGAGCCGATCGGGAACTCGTCGTTGCCCTTCGGATGGATGAAGCAGACGTCGTGTCCCGCGGCGCCCTTGCGGATGCCGCCCGGTGTGAAGCGAACGCCCTTTGCCTCGAGCCAGCGCACCGCGGCGGCGAGATCGTCGACCCAGAGGCCGATGTGGTTCAGCGCCGGGTCGTGGACCTTCGGCTTCTTGTCGGGATCGAGGGGTTGCATCAGGTCGACTTCGACGGAGAAGGCCCCGACGCCGGTCTCGCAGATGTCCTCGTCGACGTTCTCCTTCTCGCTCTTGTAGGTATGGCCGTAGCGCAGGCCGAGGAGATCGACCCAGAAGGCGCGCAGCTTCTGTTTGTCGAGGCCGCCGACTGCGATCTGCTGGAGGCCGAGGACGTTGAAGGGTCGGGGGGATG
>JANMTD010000288.1:0-12775 GCA_031390075.1 Deltaproteobacteria bacterium
GACGTGACCCGGCGGGTCGACACAGCGCTCGGGTTGCTCGAGGCGGTGCCCGAGACCCGGACGACGATTACCCCGAACAGTGACGGAGACCGCGCATGAGCTTCGACGTCACCACCCTCCGCAAGGACTTCCCGATCCTCGACACGCAGATGCGCGGTCGCCCGCTCTGTTATCTCGACACCGCGGCGAGCGCCCAGAAGCCGCGGGCCGTGATCGATGCGATGTCCGAGTTCTATTCGCGCCACTACGCGAACATCCATCGCGGCGTCTACCAGCTCTCGGCCGACGCCACGCGGCGCTACGACGAGGTCCGCACACGTGTCGCGGGCTTCATCGGCGCCGGTGATCCGCGCGAGATCGTCTTCGTCCGCAACGCGACCGAGGCGATCAACCTGGTCGCCCGCAGCTGGGGCGAGGTGCAGATCGGAAAAGGCGACGAGATCGTGGTCACGGCCATGGAGCACCACGCGAACATCGTCCCCTGGCAGATGCTCGCGACCCGCAAAGAGGCGCGGATTCGCGTCGCCGAGATCCACGACGACGGTGAGCTCGACGTGACCCAGCTCGAGAGTCTGCTCGGACCGCGGACTCGGCTGATCGCGTTCAGCCACGTCTCGAACGTCCTCGGCACCGTGAACCCCGTCAAGGAGATCACCGCCATGGCCCGGGCGCGGGGCATCACGACGCTGGTCGACGGAGCCCAGGGCGTCCCCCACGGCCCGGTGGACGTCGCGAGTCTCGGCTGCGATTTCTACGTCTTCTCGGGACACAAGCTGTTCGGTCCGACCGGCGCCGGCGTGCTCTACGGACGCTTCGCACTGCTCGACGCGATGCCGCCCTTCCTGGGCGGCGGCGACATGATCGAGCGCGTCTCGTTCAAGGGCACGACCTACGCCCGAGCGCCCCAGCGCTTCGAGGCGGGGACGCCCGACATCGCATCGGTCATCGGCCTCGGCGCTGCGATCGACTATCTCGACGCGATCGGCATGAAGAACATCGCCGCCTACGAGCAGACGCTGCTCGCCTACGCGACGGAGAGCCTCTCGGCGATTCCCGGTCTGCGCATCGTCGGCACCGCGAAAGAGAAGGCCGCCGTCGTTTCGTTCGTCCTCGAAGGCGTCCACCCCCACGACATCGGGACCGTTCTCGACGGCGAGGGCATCGCGATCCGCGCCGGCCACCACTGCGCACAGCCGCTGATGGAACGCCTGGGGCTCCCGGCGACCGCCCGCGCCTCGTTCGCCTTCTACAACACCCGCGCCGAGATCGATCAGCTCGTCGCGGCCCTCGCAAAGACCCGAGAGCTCTTTTCTTGAGAGAGGTCTGAGCACCGCCAGGGGAATGCCGAATGGATGATCTACGAGAGCTGTACCAGGCGACGATCCTGGAGCACAACAAGCAGCCGCGGAACTTCTCGAAGCTCGCGGGCGCGACCCACGAAGCGGATGGACACAACCCGCTCTGCGGCGACGCGCTGACGCTCTATGCGCGGGTCGACGCCGCGGGACGCGTGACGGACGTCTCGTTCCAGGGCACGGGCTGTGCGATCTCGAAGGCGTCGGCCTCGCTCATGACCGAGCACGTGAAGGGCAAGACGATCGCCGAGGTCGAAGCCGATTTCGAGCGTTTCCACGCGTTGCTGACGGCGCCGCCCGGGGTTTCGCCGTCCGTGGACGGACTCGGAAAGCTCGCCGTGTTCTCGGGGGTGCGCGAGTACCCGATTCGGGTCAAGTGCGCGACGCTGGCCTGGCATGCGCTGAAGGCGGCGCTCGAGGCGAAGGGCGAGACGGCGAATACGGAGTGACGCGGCGCGACGGGCGTCGAGGAGAGAGACATGCGGGACGAGCAGGAGAAGAATGTGGAGCAGGGCGCGGGCGGCATGAGCGACGACGGCGGCAACAAGGATCTCTCGCCGGCGATGCAGGTCCGCGATCGCATCATCGCGGTGCTGAAGACCGTCTACGATCCGGAGATCCCCGTCGACATCTACGAGCTCGGGCTCGTGTACGGCGTCGACGTCTCCGACGACGGTGAGGTCCACGTCACGATGACGCTGACGACACCGATGTGTCCCGTCGCCGAAACGCTCCCGCCGGAGGTCGAAGAGAAGGTTCGCAACGTGATCGGCGTGAAGGACGTCGTCCTCGATCTCGTCTGGGACCCGGCGTGGAGCATCGACATGATGTCCGACGCGGCCCGGCTCGAATTGAACCTGATGTAGCGACGTTGACCGGCCTCGCCGTTGCGTCCTTTCTCGCCTTCGGCGCGCTGCTCGTCCTGTATGGCGCGAACAGCAGCGAGCTCATCGAGTCGCTCGGCCTCGGCTATGCCGATCTCGGTCTATTGGGCTCGTGTTTGTCCCTTGGACTCGGCGTCGGAATCGTGCTCGCGGGGCCCCTCGTCGATCGCCTGCCGCGGCGACCGCTGTACGTCGCCGCCTGCGGCTGTGTCACCGCCGCCTGCCTGCTCCTCGGTCCAGAGACGGATTTCCAGAGCCTCCTCGTCTACACGGTCCTGATCGGTTTCGGCGCGGGCTTCTACGAGACCGTCCTGAATGCGCTGATCATCGAGGAGTTCGGCGACGTCGCGCCCCGGCGCCTCGTCTTCATCCACTCGGCCGCGACGCTCTCCGCGGCGTTGACGCCGCTGTTCTTCAACGCCCTGCGCGCCACGACCGAGCTCGCCTGGTACGACACGTTCCACCTGGCCGGACTCGCCCATGTCGCCCTTGCCGCCGCCGTGTCGTTCGTACCGATGCGAGCGGCGGGGGGCAGGGCGCTCGAGGCCGCGCCCTCGAGCGACGGATCGGCAGCGATCGGCGACCAGGATCGCATCGCCTTCGCCGCGATCTGCATCGCGACCTTCGCCTACGTCGGGGTCGAGTCGGCGTTGACGCTATTCGTCGCCGATCATGCGCGTACGGGGCTCGGCCTCGACGCGTCCCGCGCGGCCGCCACGATCAGCGCCTTCTGGAGCGGACTGCTCGTCGGGCGCCTCGCCGTCGGACTCGCGCCCCGCGCACCGGGCGCCGGCACGACGGCACTGCTCGCGGCGATCGCAGCCGTGATCGTGTTGGCCTTCGGTCTGGGATGGATCTCGCCCCCCGAGCTCGCGATGGCCGGCACGGGCTTCTTCCTGGGCGGCGTCTTCCCGGTGATGATCGGACTCGCGGGTCAGGCCTTGCCGAAGACGGCAGGCCTGGCCGTTGGACTCGCGGGCGGACTCGGCTCGCTCGGCGGCTTCGTCGTCCCCTGGATCACGGGCGAGCTCGCCGGGGCGGGCGGGCTCCCGATCGCGCTCGCGGCGTTGTCGGGCTGGCTGTTGTTGCTCGTCGCGGGGGCGGCGTTCGTGCGGATGCGGCGGGCGCAGATCGGCTGAGCGGGGAGCTGCCGCCTCACAGGCAACGTCGTGGCGAATCCGCAAACGGGCCCCGTGATCACGGCGGTCTGCGGCGGCGAGCAGGCGACCGGCAACGATCCGCATCCGCTCGTCGATCGTGTATCCTGCGGCCGCCCTACTCACCACGGAGCGAATGGATGCGGCCTCGATCGCTGCGGCCCCTGGCGGCCCTGCTGGTTCTCGTTTGTTCAGGGTGCGGCGGTGGTGGTAGTGGCGGGGGAGGCGGCGACGGGGGTTCAGGCGCTCCGGCGAACTATCCCGGCGGCGCGGATGCGATTGCCTGGGGCGACAGCTGGACCTCCGGTGTCGGTGCGGGCCCCGGTCAGAGCTTCCCCAGCCAGCTGGCCGGCTTGACGACGTTGCAGGTCTTCAATGCGGGCGTTTCCGGTCAGACCAGCCCGCAGATCGCCGCTCGGCAGGGAGGGGAGCCCGCCCTTTTGACCTTGCCGGACGATGCCATCCCGCGTTCCGGTCATGTCTTGATCGAAGACCAGTCCGATTTCCCGATTACCTCGGATGGCCCGGGCCCGCTCACCGGTACGCTGATGGGCGTCCACGGCACGCTCAGGTTCAGCAACGGAAACCTCGTCTTCGACAGCGATGATGAAGGCGACCGCGTGACGGTGCCGGCGGACAGTCCATTCTCGCCGGATATCGCCGACAGCCAATCCCTGATCAACGTATTCTGGATCGGCGGCAACAATTCCAATCAACCGGCCACGGTCCTTTCGGATCTCGCGGCGTGCGTGGCATTCCTGTCCAGCGACCAATTCGTGGTGCTCAGTCTGCTCAATCCGAGTACCGCGCCAGCGGGGAGCAATCTCTATACGGAGATCATCTCGCTCAATGATGCGCTCGCGGCAAGCTATCCCGACAATTACCTGGACGTGCGCACGGCGCTCGTCGATGCCTTCGACCCGATGATTCCCCAGGACGTAGTCGACCACGCGGCAGACGTGCCGCCCTCATCGCTGCGCGGAGACGATCAACACCCGAACGCCGGAGGTTATGCGGTCGTCGCAGCAGAGGTCGCCAGCTTCCTGGCCGCAAAAGGCTGGCTCTGATCCGCTCTACTTCAGGAACATTCCCTCGAACGAGCTGCGGACCGTCGCTGCGGTCTCCTTCCTGAACTCGCGTTTGAAGCGAGACCGCCGGCGATGCGACGTCTTGATCTGCGCGAGAGGCTTCTCGGGAAATGGAACGAGGAGCTGGTAGATGGCAGCGCCCGGCTCCTTGACCGGGAACGTCTCCCAGAACACGTCGTAATTGAAGTGGCATCCGGGCTCGTCGTCCTCGGCGACCTGCTCCCGGTTGCCCACCCCGGCGATCAGATCAATCGCGAGCGCGCTGGCGACCGCCTCCGCGGCCACCATCAGGAGGTGCGATGGCGCGACGTCGTGACAGGCTCGGGTCGCGGCTCGAATCGCGTCAGCTTGTCGCACCGCACCCTGGACGCGACCCACGAACAGCGCATGGCCAGACGGGCTGCCGACGAGAGTCCCGGGGACGACCGTGAACGAGATCTCGTAGAGCCTGAAATCGTCCCGGTTGAAGAGCAGCGAGAGATCTCCCTCGGCATGCCATTTGGCATTGAACGACAGTGAGATCGAGAACCGACCGTCTTCGACCTCTCGAACCCACAAGGGCGGCTCGTCGCGCAAGACCTGTTCGTAGAACGTCTCCGTGACGCGCTCGTCCAGAAACGCGTGATGAAACTTCAAGATCTCTCTTCGCGTGCGCTTGTCGAAGCTTCGGGCCAGGTATCTGCCGACGTACTTGTTGACGTAGTTCGGGTGGTGCTCGATCACGGCGCGGGCGCCGGGCCCATTCAGGGAACGGACGATGTCGAGATGACCGACGATCGCCTCGAGCAGCGACTCGTCCAGGGCGAAGCGACGGACCTTCGAGAAGACGGTGAAGATGCTGTCTTCGAACGACTTGCGAATCAGGAAAGCCGCTCCTGTGTAGAGCGATTTCAGGAAGCGCAAGACGGAGGCGGGGGCACGCCGGACGGCGGACGGCCGACGGGTTTCCGATTCCGCGTCGAGGGTCATGGCGGCGAGCAGCGCTCTCAACGTTTCCCGATTCATGCTCGACGCTCGGCGGCCCGGCTCCGAGGAGTGCCGCGCCGGATCATGATGAAGAGCGCGGATGACGACTACCAACCGATGGACGGACCGCACGAAGCCATCCGAATTCTATATTGAAAATACGACGAGACCACGCCCACTTCCCGCCGATCCCGGATCAACTCACCGAGTTGCACGACGGTTGCGACCCGGCTTCTCCATCCCGATGGTCCGGCCGCCGGCCTCGCCCGGTCACCGTCCGACCGTCTCGCGCAAGAGACGCAAGTAGTGCGCACCGACGACGCTGGCCGCATGATCGCGGCGGTAGCGATGAAGCCCCCCCCGCTGGATGCTTTCGTAGAGTAGAGGGTCCCCGCAGAGCCGCCGGGCGGCCTCCCCCGGATCCTCGCGCGGGCCGATGCAGTAGGCGTCGATTCCGTGTCTGAGGACGTACGGATCGTGCAGGCTCAACACCGGCGTCTGCGCCGCCCAACAGTCGCCGAAGAGCCCCCATCCTCCGATCCGAGTCGGCGTGAAGGCGAAGCGAGCGGACCGGAGCCTTCGAATCGAGTCGCTGCGCGTCAACGAGACCGTGTGATCGAGCGATTCCGGGTGTTGCTCGACCAGCTTCTCGATCGCGGGTTGGTAGGTCCCGGATCCGACGATTTCGATTCGATCGACCACGCCGGCAGCACGAAGCCGCTCGACCATGAAGGGAAGTCGCTGGGCGTTCTTGAAATGGAAGAGCGAGCCGATGTGGATCGCGACGTTCCGACGCTCGATCTTCTCGTCGAGAAGCGCGTCGGGGACCTCGCTACACCAGGGTACGTACGCGACGCGTGCCCGTCCTTCCAATCGGCTCGCACGTTCGATCTCGCCGGGGTTCGAGTGGACGATCAGATCCGATCGATCGAGAAGCTCTCGCCGAAGTCGCCTTGCCCCGGCTTCGAGTCGGAGCCTTCTCCACCAGCGCATCCGCCGCCCCATCAGCATCTGCGCGTCGAAGAGGCTCTCCGTCAACTGAATCCAGGGCACGTCGTACCGTCTCGCCAGATGCCGTCCGAGCCCGCGATTATCGATCAGGGAGCACCAGATCACGTCGGGTCGGAGCGCGTCGCCGATCTCCTCGGCGTCCTGCAGCGAGCGCCCGCGGAGGGCGTTCAGCTCTTCGCGACTGCTCCAGCGGCGATGGATCGGTATGCCGTTCGCGACCTCGAACGGCCGCGCCGATTCGCTCGACTTCAGTCCAGACACGGAGCCCGCGAGCACCTCGAGCTCGACGCCCTGCTCGCGCAGGTATCGCAGCGCATGAAAATTGTCGTTGTAGACCGGGTTCATTCCCGGATAGATGCAGAGAACCTTCATTGGCTTCCGACGGCGGCGTGATCCCGCCGCTGCTTCCACCGCTCGGGAATCTCGTCCGAGAAAACGGTGCGCGCCGGACGCGGCCAATCCGGACCCAGCGCGTTCTTGCCATCGAAAGGACCGACCCCGGGCACCCAACCTGGGCCTGGACTGAATACGTGTCGATCCCCCGAATGGGTCACCACGGCCTCCGACGCGCGTCCGCCGTATTTCCCGTCGGCTCCCCGCAACCATGGCTTGTCTTCGTCGTTGATCAGGTAATTGCGGTCGCTCTCGGCGACGCCCCCGATCCGATGGTTGAGATTGCGATCGAAGACGAGGATGTTGTCGAGGAAGTGAAGCGTCGCGCGGTCGCGCTCTTCCCAGAACAATTCGCTTCGCGCCGCCCACAGCAGATTGTTCCGGTAGTGGATTCCCGCGCGCGAGGCCGGCGCGTCGGATTTAATGATCGTCCACATCTCGCGCCCCGGGTCGTCGAGGAAGTACCAGACGTTCTCGTAGACGTGCTGGGGGCCTTCGATCGACTCGCCCTGGTGCGAGATCACTCCGGCCGAGAGGAAGAGACTGTCGTGGAGTCGAAGCTCGCGCGAGCGGTGCCCCGCCCAGCTCTCCATCTCGACGTGGTCGTCGTAGTTGCTTCGGTAGACGTTGTGGTGGGAGCTCGAATACTCGAAATCGCCGAGACTCTCGCCGTCCAATGCTTCGTGCATGAAGTTGAACCGGAACTCGAGGCCGGTCGAAGTCCCGTCGTGTCCATAGGAATCGGCGAGCCCCCCCTCGAGCCAGGCGGGCTGGTAGTCCTTCAGCAGATCGAAGACGTGCTGTTTTCCGCCGTTGCGCCGACCCACTTCTTCGGCGAAGCCGAGCAGCCCCGGGTAGCTGTACTCCGTCCATTCGACGAGGGATTGGTCGGGGAGTCGGAGGCCGTATCGGCAGTGGTGAAGCAGCGTGTTGCGAACCGTCGCGAATGGGCTCTTCTGATCGAAAACGACGCAGAACGTGCCAGACCCCTCGACTTGCAGGCCATCCAGGATGACGTAGGGCGAATCGTTGATCCGGATCACCGCCTTCGGCTCGCCTTCGTCGTCCCAGGACGGCGGCGAAAAGAGCAGGCTCTTGCCATTCGGATTCTCGCCCTTCGGCAATCGCAGATGGAGGCGGCCGTGCTCGATGGCGAAGCCGTAATCCGGTGTCGAGATGGGTCCAGCATTGCTTTTCGCGGTCGCTGCGCGCAGTTCGGCGACAGTCAGGAAACGGAAGAGGAATACCCCGCCATACGAACCGAAGAGCCGCGCCTCGCTGGGCGTCGAGTAGACGCCTCCGCCCTCTTCCCGCCAGCCGACCTTCCCCCTGGCGGCCGCCTCCCACATTCCGCTCACGACCGCCGAGCCGCGAGGCTCAGCGCGGATCCACACGGGAAATTCCTTCGAGCTTCCGAGCTCATCGAAGACCGGCGTCTCGAAATACGTGCCGGGTCCGACGACCAGTTCGTTCCCGCCGCGCAGGAGATCGGCCGCGCGCTGAAGCGTCCGGCAGGCGGTCTGCGCCGTCGCGCAATCATGGTCATCGTCACCGGATTCGGCGTCGACGTAGAGCGTGCGCGCCCCCGCGCCCGACATGGATCGCGAACAGGCCCCCGAGCCGTGGAGCAGAGCGACCGCCAGCGCGAGGGCACATCCCAGGAGGATCCGACGACTGGCCCGCTTCATCCTTCTCGACCGACCCTTTCCCTCGACCACTCCCCCGCCGCGGCGAGCATCCCGATCAAGAACCAGAGGAGAGCATTCGGCGAAAAATCTCGGAGCGGCTCCCAGGCCACCGCGAAGGCGTGGCTGACGACGGCACCACCGATCCCGATCGCCGTCAGCTGGACGTCGCGCTCGGGCGATTTCGAACGCTGGAGCGCGAGCCTGCCCGCGAAGACCAGGAAGAGCACGAACGCGATCAATCCCGGGATCCCGGTCTCCGCGGCGACGAGAAGGTAGTAGTTGTGAACCGTGGACACCCAGCCGCTGTTCAGGTCGGGCGGGACGTAGCTCTTGAGCACGTGCGGATAGGCCGCGATCCCGACCCCCGCGACGGGATTCTGGGAGATCACCGTGGCGGCGATTCGCATCAGGTTCAGGCGTTCGTCGAACGCCTCATCCATCGGATTGTCGGGGCGGTACTGGTCGATGATCTCGGTGATCGCGGTGCCGGCGAGCACCCCGGCGATCAGCGCCGCGACACAGGCCCCCGGGAGCCACGCAAAGACCGCCTTCCGCCGGGCGCCGACGAAACTCACCCAGAGGAAGCCGAGAGCGACGCCGCCCCAGGCGCCGCGACGCAGCGTGAAGAGGATGGAGAGTAGGCCTGCGGCCAACGGGAGGGCGAGAATGATCCGCTCCCGTTTCTCGACGAGAGGCGACAAGACGCGCGTGGCGAGGAGCAGGGCGATCGGTGCGACGAAGGTCGCGTAGATCGCAGAATTGGCACCGACCGTCCCCCCGGCCCGCACACCGCGATCGGCGTAGACGTCCCCGGAGAGCGAGAACGTCACCCCCGATATCGCTTGCAGAAAGAAGACGGCGGACTGCATCAAGAGCACGCCCGCGAGCAGATGCACCGTCGATCGCAACCGTTCCGGCGAGCCGACGCAGTTCAGACCGACCCAGTACAAGACGTAGAGCTGGAAGACCCGCGCCAGTCCAGTCACCCCGACGAACTGCTCGGTGGAGAAGAGAATGGAGTTCGCCGAGGTCGCGAGAATCAGGAAGATCGGGAGGCCGAGCGGACCGCCGAAACGAATCTTCGTCGCGAGATCCGGATTGCCGTCGCGTTCGATGAGCTCGCATGCGGCCACGCCGACGCCGAGCAGGAACATCAAGGGAAACTCGATGCCCTCGCTGCTGGCATGGCCGTGCAGGATTCGAACCGAGACGTACGCCTGGGTACCGAGCACGAACGCATACCAGATCGTCGTCCTCCGCCGCCCCGAGAACCACCAGAAGACCGCGATCGGAAGCGCCGCCCCGAAGACCAGGATCCATCGCAAGTCCTTCGTGTGCAACCACACCACGAAGAGCCCCGGCAGGAGTCCCAGGAGAAAACTCGCAATCGGTACCGTGATCCGATTCGTCTCCATCACGGCAGTTCCGTTGGTCGGTTCGGTCGAGGCCTCATTCGCAATACCTCGCGAACGGATTCGTTCGAGGCCGCGGCCGTTCGCAGCATGTACACGAGCGTGATCACGAACATGACGTGGCCCGCCAGCTGCGCCACGGCGGCTCCCAATCCCTGCAAGGATGGCACGAGCACGATGCAGAGGGTCAAGTTCATCGAGTTGAAGACCATCTGCGCCGCGAGGTCTCGGCGTTCGAGATGCGCTGCGAGCAGCAGCGTCGCAGCGACCGAGGCGAGCGATCCTGGAATCAACGAGGGAGCCAGAACATGGAGAAGATGCTTCGTTTCGCCGAAGTCGGGACCGTAGATGAGGTCGACGACGAGGCCTCCGACCAGGAAGATCCCCACGGCCGAAAGCCCGCCGTAGAGTGCCATGATCGCGACGCTGTGCCGCACGAGACGGCGACAATCGTCGATCGAGCCCGGGAGCGCCCTCGCCATCGCAGGCAGTGCCGCGCGCATGTAGCTCACGGGGACGAGGCGCGCGATGTCGACGAGACGCAGGGCCGCGCTGTAATACCCGACTTCAGCGATGGGAGCGAGCGCGGACAGGATCAGGATGTCGACGCGGCCGAAGACTACGCCGATCAGCGCTCCCCCCGTGAAGACCACGCTCTCCTGTTGCAATTGAAGAGCGGTCGTCATGTCGAAGCGTAGAGAGATCGACGAGATCGAGCGACGGAAGAACACGAGGTAGACGGCGACGGCCGCGAAGCGGACTGCGACGATCGCGAAGAAGAGATCTTCGATTCCCCGTTCCAGATACAGGAGGGTCGAACCGGCGATGACCTTCGCGACGTTTTCCGCGATGGCGATCGCTGCGATCTGCTTCGCGCGACCGATTCCCAGAAAGATCGCCTCCAAAAAGACGAGGAGCACGGACGGAATCACCGCCCCGGTCATGATCCAGCCGGCGTGACGAACCTCGGGGGTGTACCCCATGACGTAGATGAACGAGATCATCGCGAGCCCGGCCAGCCCGCCGACACCGATGGCGAGCGCGATCGAAACACCGAGGTAGTCGACGGCGCGTCGATGATCCTTCGCGACGGCGCGGGAGATCGGGCTCATCAGGCCCAATGCGCCCAGGCTCGAAGCCAGATAGAAGAGCTCGAGAACGAGTGCGTACGTACCGAGTCCATCGGCGCCGGTGTTGTGGGCGATGGCCGATACGAGCACAACGGAGGTCAGCGGATTCACGATCTGGGCGGCCGAGAGCAGCGCCGTATTGCCGGCGACCTGTCGCATGAGACTCATGACGGTCGCCTCGGGATCGGCTCGTCCCAGGCCGTCAGGTCCAGGAGCGCGCGCGCCGAGACGTCGATCGCGAAGCGTTCGACGACGGTCGCGCGTCCCGCCATCGCCATCGCCTTTCGAAGGTTCTCGTCCGCGAGCATTCGGCCCATCGCACGGGCGAGTCCTCGCGAGTCTCCGGGCGAGACGAGGGCTCCCGATTTCCCATTCTCGACGAGCTCAGGTACTCCCGAAAACTCGGTCGAAACCACGCACAACCCGCAGGCCATCGCTTCGATCAACACGTTCGGAACGCCATCCCGGTCGCCGTCGCTCGCGGCGACGCAGGGAAGGACGAAGAGGTCGCTGCTGCGATAGAGCTCCAGCACGGTCTCCTGTGAGACATGCCCCAGGAACTGCGTACGGTCGTCGATTCGGAGCTCTCGGCAAGCCTGTCGAAGCGACTCCCGCAAAGGGCCGTCCCCCGCGATCAGCAACTCGAACTCGATGCCCTCGATCGCGAGTTGCGAGCAGGCCTCGATCAGGTGGGCGATGCCCTTCTGCTCGACCAATCGGCCGACGCACAGCACACGCAGCTTCTCGGGATGGGCGGACGACGGCTTCGGCATAGGACTGAAATGGCCGACGTCGATGCCGTGATAGACCGTATGAAGCTTGCTGAGGGGAACGCCGTAGGTCTCCGCCAGATGGCGACGATTGACGTCGCTGCAGGTCACGACGAAATCAGCTTCCCGGAGCTTCTCCGGCAGCAGCAGCTTGTCGAGCCAGATGTCGTAGGCATGCGCGGTGAAGCTCCAGGGGAGGCCGAGCAAGCGCGCCGCCACCCAGGCACAGGTCGCGGAACCGACCGCGAAGTGGGCGTGGATGTGATCGACGCGCGCCTGTTCGAGCACCGGCAGGATACTGATCGCCTCGGCCCAGTGGGCGAAGCTGCGCAGTCGGTCGCGCAGGGCGAGATGTGTCCCGGTCACGACGGTCCAGAGAGTCGACAGATACAGGACCGGACTTCGTGCGATCCAGCGGGCGTGGGCGGCCAGGAGCTCAGCGAGCGGCGCCGGTTGGATGGAGTAGGTCTCGTCCACGAGTCGCAGGGCTTCGCTCGAAAGCGTCGCCGGATCCGGCGACTGGAGGGAGAACGGCAAAATCGTGCAACCGTGCGCGCGAAGCGCCAACAACTCACGATAGACGAAGGTCTCGGTTGGAAACGGAAAACAGTTCACGACGTATGCGATTCGTTTCCTCACATCCTCCGCGTCTCGAGCGTCGTTCTCGACTTTCGGCTGCCGTCCGCTCCATTCGGGACGCCGGCGACGACGCAATGCGATCATCGAGGTCACTGCGTGACCTCCGGCGAGGATTTCGCGCGCTCGGAGAACGCACCCGCGAGGAATCGGCCGACCAGCTCGTTGCCGACGACGGTGAAATGGCTGCCGTGTCGCTCGAAAAGACGAGCGGGCTCCGGATCGCTGCGCAGTCGATCCGTCGGATCGAGAACCGCGATTACACGCTGGCGCAGGTAGCTGGTG
>JANMTD010000321.1:0-9499 GCA_031390075.1 Deltaproteobacteria bacterium
TCTACTTCCTCTTCACCTTCGCCGTGACTCAGCTCGAGACGACCTTCGCCCTCTTCATGTCCCACCGCTTCGGCTACGACGAGCTCGGCGTCGCCCTCATCATGCTCGCGATGGCGATCGTGATGGGCGGGATCCAGGGCGGCGCCATGAAGCGCCTCGCCGCGCGCTTCCAGGAACGGCGGCTCGTGCTGGCGGGGCTCGTGTTGATGACACTGGCCTTCGCGGCGATGCCGATCCCGGGCTCCGTCGCCTGGCTGATGCTCCCCCTTGCGCTGGCCGCCGTCGGCCGCGCCCTCGCGCAGCCGCCGATGATGAGCCTGGTCTCGCTCTTCTCGGACGAGGGGTCGCGGGGGATCGTGCTCGGCGTCTTTCAATCCTCGGCCTCGGCCGCGCGGGTCGTCGGACCGGTCGTGGCCGGGCTCCTCTACGACGCCGATGCGGCGTTCCCGTATTTCGCGGCAGCGGCGCTGACGGGGATTGCGCTCGTGCTGGCGCGGGCGGTCCGGGAGCGGAGTGCCTGACGCCGCGGCCTGCGCCGGCGGTTTGCGAGGGCATGGAGCAGCGCGGCGCCCGCACCGAGCAGCGACGCCGACCCGGGCTCGGGGAGCACGAAGGTCTGGAAGCTGGCGACCTGGTTCCCGGTGACGAGATCGGGGCGGCCGTTCCCGTCGAGGTCGCCGAAGGCCGGGGTCGAGCGGCTGCCGAGGTCCTGCTCGTTCATCGGATTGGCCGGTCCGGCGCGCTCGACGAAGACCGGCGTCGTCGACGTCCCCGCGTTCTCGAAATAGCGGAACTGGCCGGCGTTCTCGCCGGCCATGAGATCGAGATCGCCGTCGCGATCGACGTCGGCCAGCGCCGGCGCGGACCAGCCCGCCGTGAAATCACCCGCGAGCGGGTTGGCGGCTCCGGTCCGAGCGGTGAAGGCCGCCGCCGTCGCATCGCCGGTATTCTCGTAGTAGTCGAAGACCCCGTCGAGCTCCCCCGCGACGAGATCGAGATCGCCGTCGCCGTCGAGGTCCCCGAGCGCGGGCGCCGCGAGGTAGCCGACGTCGCGTCCGTTCAGGGGGTTCTCTGCGCCCGTCCGTTCGAGGAAGGCGGGCTGCGTCGCATCCCCGGTGTTCTCGAAGGAGTGGAAGCGGCCGTCGAAATCGCCGGTCACGAGATCGACGTCGCCATCGGCGTCGAGGTCACCGAGAGCGGGGGTCGACAGCTCGCCGACGTCGCGGCCGTCGAGGGGATTGCCCGTCCCGAATCGCTCGGCGTAGGCGGCGGCGAGCAGGCCGCCCGTGTTCTCGTAGTACCGGAGCTTCCCCGCGTACTCCCCGGCCACGACATCGAGATCGCCGTCGCCGTCGAGATCCTCGAGGGCCGGCGCGGAATAGCCCCCGTCGACGCTGAAGCCATCGAGCGGATTGATCGAGAAGAAGAGCTCGAGGGCCGCGGGCGCCGCCTCGACGACGGCGTTCTCGAAGAAGTCGAGGACCGGGCTCGTCTCGCCCGCGACGACGTCGGGATCCCCGTCCCCATCGAGGTCGCAGAGGGCCGGGGCGGCGTTGCTGCCGACGTCCTCGCCGTCGAGGGGATTGGCCGCACCGAGGCGTGCCGTCAAGACGGGAGCCGAGACAAGCGCCGTGTTCTCGTACCACGCAAAGGTCCCGGCGGCGCTTCCCGCCACGACGTCCTGGTCACCGTCGCCCCCGAGATCGCCGAGGCTCAATGTCGAGCGGGATCCGACGTCTTGCCCGTCGAGGGGGTTCTCGCTCCCGGCGCGCGCCGCGAAGACCGGGCTCGTCGCGGTGCCCGTGTTCTCGTAGTAGTCGAAGACCCCGTCGAGCTCGCCGGCGACGAGGTCGAGGTCCCCGTCGCGGTCGAGATCGCCGAATGCAGGGGTCGAGAGGTTGCCGACGTTCTGACCGTTCAGGGGATTGAGCGCGCCGGTGCGCAGGCTGAAGTTGGCCAGAGCCGGGGTCCCCGTATTCTCGAAGTAGTTGAAGACCCCGTCGTTCTCGCCGACGACGAGGTCGAGATCGCCGTCGCGATCGAGATCCCCGAGCGCCGGCGCGGAAGCCGACCCGACGTCCTGCCCTGCGAGCGGATTCGCGGCCCCGATCCGCTCGACATAGACGGGCGCCTGCGCCGAGCCCGTATTGGCGTAGGACCGGAGCGCACCCCCCGACTCCCCCACGACGAGATCGAGATCGCCATCGCCGTCGAGATCGCCGAAGGCCGGTGTCGAATCGCCGCCGGTCACGAGGCCCGAGAGCGGGCTCGAAGCCCCCGCGCGCAGGATCAGATCGCCGGCGAGGTTCTCGGCATAGCCGAAGAGTCCATCGCTCCCGCCCGACACCAGATCGAGATCCCCGTCGCGGTCGAGGTCGGCGAGGCGGGGCGCCGTGAGACTCCCCCCGCCGAGATCACCGAACGGATTCGCGGCAGCGATCCGGCTCTCGAAGCGCGGACTGCCCGCCGACCCCGTGTTCTCGAAGGACTGGAACCCGCCCGCGGCGCTGCCGACGGCGAGATCGAGGTCGCCGTCGCCGTCCGTGTCGCCGACGCTCGGCGTCGCATTGCTGCCGACGTCCTGGCCGTCGAGGGGATTGGCGGCGCCGGTGCGGCGGACGAAGACCGGGGCCGTGCGCGTTCCCGTGTTCTCGAACCAGGCGAACGCCCCTGCGTGCTCGCCCGCGACGAGATCGAGGTCGCCGTCGCCGTCGAGATCGCCGAGGGCCGCGGCGGCAAAGCTTCCGACGTCCTGGCCGGTGACTGGATTCGCCGCGCCGACACGCAGGACGAAGGCCGGGCTCGCCGCGGTTCCCGTGTTCTCGAAATAGTCGAAGGATCCGGCGGAAGTCCCCGCAATCAGGTCGAGATCTCCGTCCGCATCGAGGTCGCCCAGCGCCGGATTGGCCGTCGCCCCCGCGACGGCGCCGGCGAAGGGATTCGCGGCGCCCGTGCGCTCGACGAAGGTCGGGCTCGGCGTGCTGGCGGTGTTCTCGTAGTAGCTGAACGACGTCCCGAGATGGCCCGCAACGACGTCGAGGTCGCCGTCGCCATCGAGGTCAGCGACCGCCGGCGCCGATCGATCGCCTGCATCACGGCCCAGGAGCGGGTTCGCCGCCCCGCTGCGCGCCTCGAAGAGCGTGGCCTTCGCCGACGCCACCTCGGCCGCGAGCCCGACCAATGCAGCCGCGCTCGCGAGGATCGGCGCCCAGGCATCTCGGAGCGAGCCCGAGCGGTTCATTCGCACGACCTATCGCAGCTCGACCGCGAGGTTGGCCTGGGCGAGCAGCGAGGCCCGGTCGGCCCGGAGCCCGGCATTCGACGGATCCCTTTCGATCGCATCCTCGAGGACCGCGAACGCGTCGTACCAGAGGCCCGCGCGCGCATTCTCGAGCGACTCGCTTCGAAGCGCCGCCGCCGCGCGCTCCCCACGCGCCTCGCCCGCCGTCGCCGCGGCCCGCTGCGCGCCCGGCACCTCGATCCGCTCGATCGCCCCCTCGGCGAGCTCGTCCCGCGAGCGACGTCGGGGGTCGTGGACGACGGCGACGAACCAGCGGTAGGTCTTGTCGGGCTCGAGCGCGACACCGAGGGCACCGAGATCGAGGGCGTGAAGGCCCGCCGCGACGGGCCCCGGCAGGCTCAGCTCGATCAGCGGCTCGATCGCGTCGTCGTCGACGACCGTCAGCTCGATGCGGGTCGCGGTGGCCTCGGAGAGCTGCCAGTAGAGGCGCGGGTGGGCGCTGGCGGTGAGGCCGACGTGGTCGAGGGGCGCGAGCACGGCGACCCGCGGCTTGCCACTCGGAAGGCCACTTCCGACCCCGCGCGTGCCGGCGCCGGCGGTGTGGCGCGCGCGCCCGCGGCTCGGCGGGACGTAGACCATCGGGGCGCTCGAGCCGGGCGCAGGACTCGCGGAGGTCGCGGCGCTCTTCGCCTGTTCTTTGGCGGGTGCGCCCTTCGTGTTCTCTGCCGGTGTAGCCGCATCCGCGGCCCAGCCGGACTCGCCCGCGACGAACGACGCGAGCAATACCCACGCCAGCATCGGGGCGAGCGACCGGACCCACTGCCCTTCCCCGCCCACTCGAGTCCATCTGCGTGTCATGCCCGTCCCTCCCGTGGCCCCGCGTCGCCCTCGCCGACGACGCGGTAGATATGGATCGGCTCGGATCGGCCCTTGACGCCGTGGACACCGAGATCCTCGACGACGAAGGCATCGCCCAGCAGGCGGCGCGTCGGCTCACCGATCAGGATCCGCTGCAGCCCGTCTTGCAGAGGCGCCGCGAATCCCTCGAGGCGGGCGGCGGCGTTGATCGTGTCGCCGAGAGATGTGTACTTCATGCGCGCGTCGCTGCCGACTGCGCCGACGACGGCGGGGCCGGTGAAGATGCCGATCCGCTGGCGCGCGAGCGGCAGGCCCCGGGCCGACCAGACGCGGTGGCATTCCGCGAGGGCCCGGCCCATCGCCAGGGCGCAGGCCACCGCCTGGTGCGCATCGCGGGCTCTCGCCGCCTCGGTCTCGCTCGGAATCGGGACCCCGAAATTCGCCTTGATGCCGTCGCCGGCAAAGTCGTCGACGTGGCCGCCGTGGGCCTCGATCACGCGGGTCATCGCGCCGAGGAAGCCGTCGGCCCACTCGAGCAGGCGCTCGGGCTCGAGCTTCTCGGCGGCGCTCGTAAAGCCCTCGAGATCCGAGATCAGCGCCGTGAGCACGACGCGCTGCGGCCGCGGCCGCCCGCCGTCCATGATCAGCTCGCGCTGGCGCCAGAGCTCCTCGGCGACGGGGCTCGAGGAGAAACGCTGGAAGAGCGACGCGAGCTGCCGCTGCGCCCGGGCCTCGCGCCTCACGCGCACCGCGAGGGCGACACCGCCGGCCGCCGCCCACGCGAGCGCCGGCAGGACGCTGGGAACCCAGACGCCTTTCGCGAAGCAGGCCGCCGCGAGTGCGAACGGCAGGACGAGCCCTGCGAGCAGCAGCGGGACGACGACGCCCGATGCGCCGATAAACGTCGCGATCGCCACGGCCGTGAGCCCGAAGCCGATCGCGAGCGCCGTCTCGGCGAGATCCGAGAGGCTCTCGGGCGGGGGATCCCCGGCGAGTCCGGCGCGGATCAGCTGGTCGACGAGCTGGGCGTGGAGGCGGTGGCCCTTCACGATCGCCGTGCGCGATTGCGGCGAGTTGAAGTCGTCCTTCACGCTCGGCGCGTCGGTGCCGACGATCACGACGCGGTCCCGGATCGCGTCGTTCGGCACGCGGCCCGCGAGCAGATCCTCGAGTCGAAGACTCTCGAACGCCGAGACGTCGCGTTTGAAGTCGAGGGCAATCTGATACCCGCCCGCATCGAGCCCGACATAACCCCCGAAATCCGGCTCGAGGGGAGCGAGCGGGGTCGCACCGATCCGCACGGCCTGCGGATCCGCGGGATCCGGTGCGACGGAAATGCCCTGCGCGGCGAGCTTCAAACTCGCCAGTCGCAGGGCGAGGGAGACGTGCGCCGTGCCGTCATCGTCCCAGGCGTAGAGGTAGCCGCGCCGCACGACGCGACCCGGATCGACGAGGAAATTGTTGAACCCGACCTGCTCGGGCGGTGCGAAGCGCGGCGCCGGCATGCCCGGCGCGTCGTTCGAGGGCAGCAGCTCGGTCATCACGATCTGCGGCCAAAGTCGAACGGTCTCGGCGAGGGCCGCGAAGCCGGCGAGATCCCGGGGATCGCCGCTCGCGGGCGCCGGGCGATAGAGATCGACGCCGACGGCGCTCGCCCCGCTCGAGACCAGGACCTCGAGGGCCGCGACCAGCACGGCGTCGGGAATCGGATAGCCGTGCCGCTCGAAATCCTGCTCCGAAAGCGACACGAGCACGACGGCGCTCGGCGACGCACTCGGATGGGGACGCGAAGCGGGCCCGATCCGATCGGCCACCGCGAGCTCCGCGGCCTCGAGCAGCCCGAAGCGGCCCAGCGCCAACACGCCGAGAATCGCCGCGATGCCGAGCCCCGCCCCGGGTCCACCCGCCCGAAAAGTCCGCTCGGTCGCCCGGCCCACCGCCATGTGTGCCCTCCTCCGCCACCATAGCGATCGCTCGAAACCGACGGATCGGTCCAGGGACCGACGCCCGCGCGCCGAACCCGGCCCCGGGCAACCCGATTCGGTAAGCTCGCCCGACTTTTCGCCCCTCTCATGCGAGCCGAGAGGAATGGGGACCCGGGATGAGCGCCGAAGACACCCTCCAGCAGGCGCGCGAGCGCATCGGAGCGTGTGCGGATCCCGCCGCCCTGAAGGAGCTCGAGCGCGAGTACCTCGGCAAGAAGGGCGCCGTCGCGGCGATGCTGGCCGAGATCCCGAAGCTCCCGCCCGAGGAGCGCAAGGCCCAGGGCCAACGCGCCAACGACCTGAAACAAGCACTCCAGGCAATCCTCGACGAACGCGCCCAGATGCTCGCGAGCTCGAAGCTCGACGCCGCGCGCGCGGCGACCGACTTCGATCCGACACTCCCGCCCCCGCGCCCGCTGCGCGGCGGGCTGCATCCGATCACGCAGGTGACCCGCGAGCTCGAGGATCTCTTCACGTCGATGGGCTACGAGGTCCTCGACGGCCCCGAGGTCGAGCTCGACCACTACAACTTCGAGTCGCTCAATATCTCGAAGGACCATCCCGCCCGCGATTCGCAGGACACCTTCTACTGCGACGACGCCGGCCGCCTCGTGCTGCGAACGCACACCTCGCCCGTACAGGTCCGGGCGATGGAGAAGCGCAAGCCGCCCTTCCGTGTGATCGCCCCCGGCCGCGTCTTCCGCCAGGAGACGACCGACGCCTCCCACGACCACACCTTCTACCAGATGGAGGGCCTCGTCGTCGGCAAGGACATCTCCGTCGCGCATCTGATCGGCGCGATGAAGACGCTCTTGCGCGGGATGTTTGGCCGCGACCTCGAGGTGCGGCTGCGGCCCGGGCATTTCCCGTTCGTCGAGCCGGGCTTCGAGCTCGACGCGCGCTGTCCGTTCTGTGAGTCGGGCTGCAGCGTCTGCAAACGCACGACCTGGGTGGAGCTGCTGCCCTGCGGCCTGGTCCATCCGAACGTGCTGCGCGCCGGGGGGATCGATCCCGAGCAGTGGAGCGGCTTCGCCTTCGGCCTCGGGCTCTCGCGCCTGGTGATGCTGCGCCACGGGATCGACGACGTGCGCCATCTGCTGTCCGGCGATCTGCGTTTCCTGGAGCAGTTCTGATGAAGGCGTCGCTCCGCTGGCTCGCGCGCCACGTCGATCTCGCCGGCATCACGCCGGAACAGCTCGGCAACGATCTCACGCTCTCGACCGCCGAGGTCGAGGGACTCGAGCGCTTCGCGCCTGCCCTCGACGACGTCGTCGTCGGCAGCGTCGTCGCGTGCGAGCGCCATCCCGACGCCGAGAAGCTCTCGCTCTGCCGCGTCGACGTCGGGGACGGCGAGTCGCTCGCGATCGTCTGCGGTGCCCCCAACGTCGCGGCGGGCCAGAAGGTCGCCGTCGCGAAGATCGGGGCGAAGCTTCCCGGCGATCTCACGATCAAGCGCTCGAAGATCCGCGGGGTCGAGTCCTTCGGCATGATCTGCTCGGCCCGCGAGCTCGGCGTCGGCGACGAGCACGACGGCATCTGGGTGCTCGAGACCGACGCCCAGCCCGGCAGCTCCGTCGCCCGCGCCCTCGATCTCGAGGACTGGATCATCGAGATCGACAACAAGTCGCTCACGCACCGCCCCGACCTCTGGGGCCACCGCGGCCTCGCGCGCGAGATCGCCGCCATCTACGAGCGCCGGCTTCTGCCCCTCGACCTGACGCCGCCCGCGACCGGGACCGGCGCGCCCTACCCCGTCAGGATCGAGTCCCCGGACTGCGCGCGTTATGTCGGGCTCGTGATCGACGGCGTGCGTGCGGGGCGCTCGCCCGACTGGCTCCGGCATCTGCTGCTCGCCGTCGGCCAGCGGCCGATCGACCTCTTCGTCGACCTCTCGAACTTCGTGATGCTCGATCTCGGTCAGCCGAATCACGTCTTCGATCGCCGTCGCCTCGACGCCCTCGCCGGCGGCCGCGGCATCGTCGTCCGCAGCGCCCGCCCGGCGGAGTCGATCCGCACCCTCGACGGCACAGAGCGAAAGACGATCGCTTCCGACCTCCTGATCTGCGCCGGCGAGGTCCCCGTCGCCCTCGCCGGCATCATGGGCGGCGACGACTCGAAGGTCGCCGAAGACAGCGACGCCCTGCTGCTCGAGGTCGCGACCTTCCAAGCGACGACGATCCGCCGGACCTCGAGCCGACTCGGGCTCCGCACCGACTCCTCCGCCCGCTTCGAGAAGGCCCTCGACCCGCATCTCCCCCTCGCCGCCGCGGGCCACTTCGCGCGCCTGCTGCAGGCGATCGCGCCGCAGACCCGCCTCGCGTCGAGGGTCGCGGATGTCGGCGCCTGGCAGGATCCGAGCACGACGATCGAGCTGCGCTGCGAGCGCGTGCGCAGCGCCCTCGGCGCGCAGCTCTCGGCGGCTGAGATCCGCGGGATCCTCGAACGCCTCGAGTTCAGCGTCGAACCGATCGGTTCGGCGGAGGGCGAGCTATTCCGCGTCCGGGTCCCGAGCTTCCGCGCGACGAAGGACATCCGGATCGAGCAGGACCTGATCGAGGAGATCGGCCGCATCCACCGCTACGGCAATATCGCCGAGCGTGCCCTCGAGCTCTCGATCACCCCGCCGCCCCGCGACGAGCGCCGCCGCCTCGTGCGCCATCTCCAGGATCGACTCGCCGGCGGTGCGCGATTCCGCGAGAACCTCTCGTACTCGTTCATCGCGGACGCGCTGCTCGAGCGACTCGGGGAATCCGGTCGGCCGCACGTGCGCGTGATCAATCCGGTCCACCAGGGCGAGTCGCGCATCCGCCGCAGCGTGGCCCCGAGCCTGCTCCCGGCCCTCGAAGCGAATCGCCGCCACCACACGGACGTCCGGCTCTTCGAGATCGGCAAGGCCTACGAGCCCGAGCATCCGAGCGCGCGCGGCGAGCCCCGCGAGCGCCATCTGCTCGCCCTCGCCTGGGCGGGCACACGACCCGATCCGAAGCGAGCCCGCTTCGACGAGGGCCGACTCCAGCGCCTGCAGGCGGTGGTGAACGAGCTCGTCGTGTCCTTCGGCCTCACGGAGCCGCGCTGGACGAGCGAGGGCGAGAGGCCGAGCTGGGCACATCCGAGTCGATGTTTATTCCTCGCACTTCCCGGGTCGCCGCATGCGGCCGCGGTGGTCGCCGAGCTCGAGCCCGGGCTCGCCCCGGCGATCGGCCTCTCCGGTGACCTCGACAGCGAGGTCGCGATCGCCGAGGTCTGCCTCGATGCGCTGCTCGCCGCCGAGCGCAGCGGCAGCGCCTATCGCCCGCTCCCGCGCTTTCCGGGGATCAAGGTCGACGTGGCGATCGCCGTCCCCGAAACGACGCGGGCGGGCGACCTGATCGCGCTGGTCGAGGCCGCGGGCAAAGGCCAGGTCGCCGACGTCGAG
>JANMTD010000407.1:0-10689 GCA_031390075.1 Deltaproteobacteria bacterium
TGCTGCCCGGGGCGCGGCGCGTGCTCGAAGAGGTTCAAGGGCTCGTCGATCAGGTGGAAGCGACCTCGCGCGGTCCGGCCGGGACGTACCGATTGGGTGTCACGCCGACGCTCGGACCGTATTTCCTGCCCCACGTCCTGCCCGCGATCCACCGACGCTATTCGGCACTCCGCCTCTACGTTCGCGAGGGAGCGCCGATGGCCCTCGAAGCCGGCCTCGCGAGTGGAGACTTCGACTTGATCCTGACGGCGTTGCCCGTCGAGGAACCGCGTCTCACGGTGGTCCCGCTGTTTCGCGAGCCGCTGAAGCTCGTACTCCCCGCGGATCACCCGCTCGCGAAACGCAGCCGAATCGACCGCCGAGACCTCGTCGGGGAATCCGTCCTGACGATCGAGTCCCATCATCATTTCCATCGCCAGATCGCCGATCTCTGCGACCGACTGGGCGCCCATGTGCGCCGCGACTACGAGGGCACGAGTCTCGACACCCTCCGGCAGATGGTCGTGATGGGGATGGGCGTTGCCTTCCTGCCCTCCCTCTACATCCGGAGCGAGATCCACCGCCCGCGCGAGCTGCGCGTGACTTCGGTTCACGGCGAAGTGATCGAGCGGACCCACGCGCTGGCGTGGCGTGCGTCGTCGCCTGCCCGAACGCTTTTTGGCGAGATCGCCGGCGAGCTCACGGCGAAGGCGATGCGCGACTTCAAGGACGAGCTCAAGCCGATCGCGCGACGCTCTCGCGGACGGGCGGCGGCAGCCTCCTGATCGAGACTTCGATCGCACTCATGCGCGGGATGCCCGTGTACGGGTCGAACTCGCGCAGGTTGTCGACCAGGCGGCCGGTGTTGCTGCCGAGCTCGCGGACCTGGTCGTCGTACTCGGGCGCGTCGCCATAACAATGGGTCATCGACACGATGCCGCGCCGCAGCTCCGGCGCGGACTCCACGATGCCGACGATCGCAGCGTGATCCGAGGCGATCTCGACGAGATCGCCGTCCCGCAGACCCAACATCGCGAGATCCTCCGGATGGACGAAGGCCGGGTTCCAGGTCTTGCCGCGCTGGAGCGCTCCGATGTCGCGGCCCGACGAGTTGTAGACGTTGGGGAGCCGGCGCGAGATCAGCTGGAAGGGTCGGGCTGCCCGCGCCGAGTCCGCCGCCCCGTCGGTCGATCGAGGCTCCGCGCGGACGGCCGCGAGCTCGGCCAGCATGACGGGATTGCCGACGTCGAGGCGGTCGCTGTTCGCCAGATCGGCGGGGGCGACGAATGCGTGCTCGGGCTTCGCGGCGAGGGCGGGGCCCGCGTGCTCGGCGTCGAAGATCTGGCCGTGGGGATGGCGCTTGATCTCGTCGAGGGGAATGCGCGAGCCGTTCATCAGGCCGGCGAGGAGGTCGTCGGTCGAGGGCTTCTTCTGCATGTCGAGGCTGAACGCTTCACGCCGTCCGCGCAGGACGCCGGTCTCGGCGCGGATCGGGTAGCAGGTGAGCGGGAAGCCCATGCGCTGGCAGAGGCCGTAGAAGAACTCCCATTCCTCGATCACGTCGGAGCCCGCCGGCGGGGACACGATCGCCCTGGTGTACTGCGCGTACGGCTCGGGGTAGCCGTGGGCGACGTAGGTCTGCTCGACGCCTTCGCTCGAGACCGAGAGGCCGGGGACCTCGAGGGAGAGCTTCGGCGCGATCACATAGTGCGCGAGCTTCGCGGTCGCCGACAGCTTGACGTCGAGGCAGACGAGCAGCTCGAGCTTCTTCATGGCGGCGATCGCCTTGCGCTGATCGGGCCAGGCCGCGACCGGATTGCTGCCGAGGCAGATGAGCACGCGGATGCGCTCGTCCCCTTCGTAGAGGATCTCGTCCGAGAGGGCCGCCGTCGGAAGGCCCGCCGCGGAGTTGCCGAGGGGCCGCGAGCGGAGCGATTCGCCCTTGCCCCAGCCCGCTCGCGGAGCGGACGCCTGCGCTCGGCCTTGCGCCGGCGGCAGCAGGGCGCCGGGGTTCGGGACACGCTCCCCCGCCCGCCGCCAGCGGCCGCATACCGTGTTGAGCGCGAGCAGCAGGTACTCGGTCAGGTTGCCGTGGGGGGCCATGTTGGGCCCCGTCCCGGCGACGGCACAGCCGCGGGGACCCGCCGCGAAGAGCCGCGCCGCGGCGACGATCTCGGCGGGCTCGAGGCCGGCCCGCGCCGCGGCCCATTCGGGCGTGCAGTCGCCGACGGCGCGCGAGAGCGCTTCGAACCCCGACACGTTCGCGAGCAGGAAATTCGCGTCGAACCGATTCTCGCGGATCACGACGTGGATCATCGCGGCGAGGATCGCCGGATCCTCGCCCGCCCGCGGCTGCAGGAAGAGATCGGCGAAACGCGCGACTTCGGTCTTGCGCGGATCGATGACGATCAGCTTGAGCCCGCGCGCTTTTGCGCGGCGCAGTCTCCGGCTCGGATTCGAAGGCGGAATCCCGCCCGACATCGAGATCAGCGGATTGTTGCCGACGAGCATCCAGACGTCGGACTCGTCGAAGACGTGGGAGCCGCCGAGCCAGCGGCCGTGGATCGCGTTGGCGACGTGCTTGCCCGGCTGGTCGATGGAGGCCGAGGTGAAGACCATCTTCGAGCCGAGGCCGAGCATGAAGCCGACGCCGGCCGGAATCGAGGCGGGATGCGGGCCCGAGTAGGTGCCGGGATAGAGGGCGACGGCGCGGGGGCCGTGCTTCGCGACGATCTCGCCGATCCGCGCGGCGATCTCGTCCATCGCCGTTTCGCTCGCGAGCGGCCGGAAGACGCCGCCGTCTGCGCGCTTTTGGGAGTGCAGGAGCCGCTCTGGGTGGGCGTGTTGCTCGGGGAGGCGGCGGCCCTTGGCGCAGGTGAAGCCGAAGTAGGCCGGGTTCTCGGGGTCGCCGGTGACACGCACGGGCCGACCGTCCTCGACCTCGACGAGGATCCCGCAGTTCGCGTGGCAGAAGCGGCAGATCGAGGAATGGGTCTCGCGCGGCATTTTGCGAGTCTATCATGCGCAGACCCGCGCGATGCGGGGGCCGCGAGAGCGGGCGATGGGACTCGAGCGCAGGAACGGAGGGCTTCGGTGCAGTCATTCGAGAACGGGACGGCGGTGGTGACGGGCGGGGCGAGCGGCATGGGCTTCGCGATGGCGAGCGTCTTCGCGCGGGAGGGCATGAACCTCGTGCTCGCAGACGTGGAGAAGGGCGCGCTGCGAGAAGCGGTCGCGCGGATCGAGGCGCTGGGCGTCGATGCGGTCGGTGTGCCGACGGACGTCTCGAGCGAATCCGAGATGGACCACCTCGGCGAGGTCGTGCGCGAGCGCTTCGGGACGCCGGACATCGTCTGTTTGAACGCGGGCGTCGCCGGCGGCGGCGGACCTTCGCATCTGCTGACGACGAAGGACTGGAAATGGGCCCTCGACGTGAACGTCTACGGCGTGATCCACGGCCTGCGCGTCTTCCTCGGCGGGATGCGCGAGAAGAACGCGGGCCACATCGTGATGACCGCCTCGGTCGCGGGACTGACGAGCTTCCCCGGCTCGCTCCCCTACAACGCGACCAAACACGCGGTCGTCACGATCGCCGAGACGCTCTTCAGCGAGCTCGCCGACGCGGGCAGCAAGGTCGCCATCCACTGCCTGTGTCCCGGCCTCGTCTCGACCAACATCGTTCACTCGGAGCGCAATCGCCCGAAGGAGCTGATGAACCCCGGCAAGGGCGCGACCGGCATGGATCCCGATGTCCAGAAAATGGTCGAGAGTGTTTTCAAGGCTGCCAAGCCGCCGGCGGAGGTCGCCGAGCTCGTGTTCGCGGCGATCGCGGAGAATCGCTTCTGGATCCAGACGGACGAGTTCTTCCGGGATTCGATCCGGGCGAGACATCGCGCGATCGAGGACGACGAGAATCCGCCGGCGCGGGGGAGTCTGCTCACGGTTTATTCGTGAGTCGCGCAGTGCCGGCCGCATACCTTCTCCAGTTTGCGTTGATGTCCGAATCGACATACCGTGCGTGATTCTGGATCAGCGAATCGTGGTGACACCAGCGGCGGGGTGCGAAATGGAAGCGGCCAAGAAGAAGCGACTGAAGGCGAGCGGCTGGATCGTGGGTGATGTGAAGGCATTCCTGGGATTGACCGACGGTGAGGCCGCGTTCATCGAGCTGAAGCTTGCGCTTACCGACAGCCTGAAGCGGCGACGTCTGGATCTGGGCTTGACCCAGACCCAACTCGCGAAGCGACTCGAATCGAGTCAATCCCGCGTCGCCAAAATGGAGGCCGGCGATCGGACGGTGAGCCTCGATCTGCTCGTGCGCTCCCTGTTAGCGGTAGGCATGACCGTGCGGGAGCTGGGGAAGGTCATTGCAGCCGCGGCGCGGCGGAGCGAGGCCTGACGGTGCCGCTTACGCTCGGTCGTATTGGATGCGTTCGTCTCTGAAGGTCGTCATCGATCTTTCGGTGACCGATCCATTTTTGGTCATGCAACCTCCCCTGGTGGTAGACGATTCGCCAGCCGGTCGGCCGCCATCGCCAGAGCGTGGCCCGGCGCGTAACGTGATCGCCTTGCAGGAGCGTGTACGTGAGAAGGTAGTTGTCCGGAGCCAGCTCGAGGCAGTGGAAGTCGCGGGTCTCCCACGGATCGTCGTGCGGTTTCGAGTGCCGCTCTTCGAGCGTGTCGAGTACGTACTGCCGACTGTATCTGCGTCCCGAGGCGCCGACCTCCCAGAACTCGGGCTCCGTCATGTTCTCGAAGTCCCGTCGAGTCGTGCCGAGCTCCCGGCGATGGAAGAGCGGCTCGCGATCGATGAGGTCTCGAAGGACCCGCTCGAGCCGAGGCTCGGTGGCGAGGTCCGGTTCCATCTTCGACATCTCGCGCTCCATTCGATTCCGAAACGCGCCTAATCCGGCACGTCCACCCCATTCCTCTTCAAGAAATCATGGATCAGCCACTGCGCGATCGAGACCTTCCCCGGGAAGAAGTGCGGCATCGTCTTCGCCGAGTACCAGTCCGCCTCGAGGATCTCCTCGCCGTCGACCTCGATCTCGCCCGCGTGGTACTTCGCCCGGAAGCCGAGCATCAGGGAGTTCGGGAACGGCCAGGCCTGGCTCGCGAAGTACTCGACGTCCTGCACGATGATCTTCGTCTCCTCGAAGACCTCGCGGCGCACGGCGTCCTCGGCGCTCTCGCCGGGCTCGACGAAGCCCGCGAGCACGCTCTTGATGCCCGGCGGAAAATTCGGCCCGCGCGCCAGCAGGATCTGATCGTCCCGCTCGACCGAGACGATCATCGCCGGCGCGAGCCGCGGATACATCGGGATCTTGCAGCGCGGGCAGCTGCGTGAGCGGTCGGCGGTCGAGAGCTCCGTCGGCTCGGCGCAGGCGCCGCAGTACTGGTGTGTCCGATCCCATTCGACGATCTGAACGGCGCGTCCGGCGAGCGCGCGATGCATGTCGTCGAGGGTCGCGTGGAGCATGTGGAGGTTGGCGAAGCGGTAGCCCGACTGGGGGTTCGCCTCGGCGGGGAGCTCGGCGGAATAGCAGTGGCGGCCGTCGAGCTGGCCCAGGTACTGGGTTCGCACGGCCTCGATGCCGTGAGCGTCGATCTCGGAGACGGTCGGCAGGTGGAGCTTCTCGGTGACGAGCAGCTCGCGACCGCGGAAGGCGAAGAGGATCGGCTCGTCGCCGGGAGACTCCGGGGCGCGGTGATGGGGGACGAAGCGGAACGGGAGCTGGTGGTTCGAGTTGGCCATGCACCAAAGCTAACCAAAAGGCCGGCACCCTGGCTCGGGGCCACCCGACGGGCACCCGACCTCCATCTGATAAGCTGGGCTCCGCGCGCGGCCGGAACCCGGCGAGCGAGAGGGAGTGACGGCGACGATGCGCACGGTGAGCAGGCTCCGGATCTTCCTTCTCTTGTTGCTCCTCTTCATTGGCATCTTTGTGTTGCTGCGCCCGTTTTCGGGCGGGCCCGTGGCCGTGATCGCACCGGGGAGCACCCTCGTCGTCGAGCTCGGGGGCGAGTACATCGAGGCCCCTGCGGCGTCTCCGCTCGCCCGCCTGATCGGCGACCAGACGCGCCCCTTCATCGATCTGCTCTCGACCTTTTCGCTGGCCGAGCGCGACGACCGGATCGCGACGGTCGTGCTGCGCATCCAGCCTCTCGAGATCGGCTGGGGCAAGGCCGACGAGCTGCGCGCGGCGATCGGGCGGCTGCGCGAGAAGGGCAAGAAGACGATCGCGCTGCTCGAGGTCCAGAATTTCTCCGCCAACCGGGAGCTCTACGTCGGCAGCGCGGCGGACGAGATCCATCTGGCGCCGGGAAGCGCCGTGCCGCTGGTCGGGATGGCGGCGGAGTACGTCTTCCTCGGCGGCTTCTGGGAGATGCTGGGCATCCAGTTCGACGTCGCGCGGGCGGGCAAGTACAAGAGCGCGGTCGAGGTCTACGCCGAGCGCACGATGTCCGACGCCTCGCGCGAGATGGCGAACTCGCTCCTCGACGACACCTATCAGCGATTCATCTCGGCCCTGGCGGCCGATCACGGCAAGACCCCCGACGAGCTCCGGGCGACGATCGACCGCGGGCTCGTCCAGACCTCCGCCCTCATCGAAGCGGGCCTGATCGACGGCGAGATCCATCTCGACGAGCTCGTTGCGCGCTTCGGCCCCGACGTCGTCGAGCACGCCGACTATCTCCGCACCGATCCCAGCGCGCTCGGCTTCGATCCGAAGACCCGTTTCGCGCTCATCTACGGCTCGGGCACGGTCGTCCAGGGCGAGACCGCGGGTGGACCGTTCTCCTCGACCCCGAGCTTCGCCTCGGAGAACGTCTCTCGCGCGATCCTCGAGGCGGCCGACGATCCCGACATCGCGGCCATCGTGCTGCGGATCGACAGCCCGGGCGGCTCCGCCCTGGCCTCGGAGTTGATCTGGCGGGCGATCGAACGCGCGAAGGAGAAGGGCAAGCCCGTCGTCGCGTCCTTCTCCGACGTCGCGGCGTCCGGTGGCTACTACGTCGCCGCTGCAGCGGACGCGATCGTCTCCGATCCGGGAACGCTGACCGGCTCGATTGGCGTCTTCGCTCTGCGTCCGTCGGTCAAGGGCCTGCTCGACAAGCTCGAGATCGGCGTCGACGGGCTGACCCGCGGCCAGCACGCGGACTTCCTGCTCGCGAGCGACAAGCTGTCGGAGGAGGCCCACGCGCGGCTCCAGAGCTCCGTGCTCGACACCTATCAGCTCTTCTTGAAGCGCGTCTCCGATGGCCGCGGGATGACGACCGAGCAGGTCGACGCCATCGGTCAGGGGCGCGTCTGGACCGGTGCACAGGCCCTCGAGGTCGGCCTCGTCGACGAGCTCGGCGGGCTCTACACGGCCGTGCGTCGAGCGAAGACCGAGGTCGGGCTCGACCCGGACGTCGACGTCGCCCTCGTCCCCTTTCCCGAGGACAAGCCGCTCACGCAGCAGCTGATCGAGGTCTTCCAGGGCGCAGCGGTTCGCGCCGCCCTCCGCGCGGCCGGCCCCGGCGTCGACTGGCCGGCGCCCCTCGATCGGATCATCGCCTGGACCCGGGACATGCCGGTCGGGGCCCCGCTCCTGATCCCGCCCGTGATGGTCGAGATCCGTTAGGCAGATCCCGTGGCGTACCTCACGACCGCAGGCGGCGTCCGCCTCTACTACGAGCACCACCGCCCTGCGCCGGGGATACCGCCCCGGCCGACGGTGATCTTCAGCTGCGCCTACTGCACGACCCACGAGAACTGGCGCGGCCAGGTCGCCCCGCTGATCGCCGCCGGCCATCCGGTCGTGCTCTGGGATCTGCGTGCCCACGGCGACTCGGAGGCGCCCGAGGACCCCGGCGCCTGGTCGATGGACCACGTCGTCGCGGATCTCTTCGCCGTCGCCGAGGCGACGACCCCGGGCATTCCCTTCGTCGCGGCGGGTCTCTCGTTCGGGGGCCTCGCGTCGCTCCACTTCCGCGTCCGGCATCCCGAGCGCGTCGCTGCCCTCGTCCTGATCGCCTCGGGCCCGGGCTTCAAGAACGCCGAGGCCGCGTCGGCCTGGGCGGCGCAGGTCGAGCGCACGGCGAGCTTCCTCGAGACCCGCGGCTTCGAAGCCTTCGTCGCGGGGCGCGCGGGAGCGACCTGCATCGGGCGCCACCCCGAGCTGCCCGCCGCGCAGGCCGCCGCCCGGGCGATCGTCGCGCAGCGCGTCCCGGGCATCGCGCGCTTCGGCCGCGAAGTGTCCGGGCCGGCGCCCCCGGTGATCGACGAGCTCGCCGAGATGGACGTCCCCGCGCTCGTGCTGGTCGGCGAGCACGACCAGGCGTTCCTGCGCGCGGGCGAGGTGATGGCGGCCAAGCTCCCCCGCGCCCGCCACGTCGTCGTCCCCGACGCGGGGCATATCGTGAACATCGAGCAGGCCGAGCGCTTCGACCGGGAGCTGCTGGACTTTCTCGACGAGCTCGGATCCGCGTAGTTCCGCAACCATTGCCCGCCGGGCCGGTTGCAGGGGAGAGCGGAGGTGGCATGCAGCCGAGTGATCCGGATGTCCGGCTCATGCTCGCCTATCGCGGCGGCGACGAGGCGGCGCTGGCGGAGCTCTACCGGCGCTGGGCGGCGCGGCTGCTCCGTTATCTGGAGCGGATCGTGAAAGAACCTGCCCTCGCCGAAGAGCTGCTCCAGGACACCTTCGTGCGCGTCCTCGACGCCCGCGAGCGTTATGCCCCCGAGGCCCGCTTCTCGACCTGGCTCTTCCACATCGCCCGCAACCTCGCGTGCAACGAGCTGGCCCGCGCCCGCTCGAGACACCCGCACGTGTCGACCGACGCCTCCGAGAGCGGCCCCGACGGCCGCCCGCAGCTCGCCCTCGTCGCGGACGGCCCGTGGCCCGACGTCCACGCCGACGCCCGCCGCGACCACGACCGCTTCGCTCGCGCCTTTGCGACATTGCCCGAGCGCCAGCAGAGCGCTCTCTGGCTCGCCGTCGTCGAGGGCCATTCCTACGACGAGATCGCGAGCGGTCTCGGCAGCTCCGTGCAATCCGTGAAGAACCTGGTCCACCGCGCCCGCGCGGCCCTCGCGGACCGGATGCAGGACGCGGCGCTCACGCCCAAAGAGAGGCCTGCAGAGATGCCCGAGGAGAAGAGATGAACGAACGACTCGACGCACTGCTCTCCGCCCGGCGCGACGGTGCCCTCGAAGCCGCGGAGCGCAGGTCGCTCGACCGGCTCCTCGAGGCGAGCGACTCGGCGCGCCGCCGCGCCCTCGACTTCGAGCGGATCGACGAGCAGCTGCGATCCCTCGCGAGCTCCGTCGCGGATTCCGTGGCCGATGCGCGCCTCGCACGCGGGCTCGCAGCGCTGCGGCCGCGCTCCGAGATCGCCTCGGCGCGCCGCTCCCCGACCGCCGCCGCCCGGCACCGCCGCGCGCTCGGATGGGGGATCGCTGCGGCCGTCGCGGCCCTCTGGATCGCGGGCCTGCTGCTGCCGAGGGATGGGCGGGAGGGCGTGGAGCCCGGGCGCGCTGGCCCGACCGTCGCCGGAGAGGGGATCGCGTCGGACGATCTCGCCGCTCTCGGCATCGATCGGCCGGGGGATCTCGAGGTCATCGAAGAGCTCGAGCTGCTCGAATTTCTCGCCGCCCGCGAGCGCGGCGCGGAGGGTCCGCGCGGATGACGCGAACGCTTCGCGCCGGCGCGCCCGCGCCCGCCCGCGCCCGCCGTGGCGCGGCGTGCCTCGCGCTCGGTCTCGCCCTCGCATTCGGATTGGCGGCTTCGCTGGTCGCCGCCCGTGCGGCGACTGCGGACGGGCCGGATGCGGAGGTGCGGGCCGACGAAGGCCGCGATGTGGACGCGGTCAGCCCGCGGCGGCCGAATGCAGAGGAGACCGCCGCCGGGGGGAGCCCGCGCGACCCGGATACGGGGCCGGCGGTGCGGCGCGCGCGGCGTGAGGCGATGCGGGGTCTGCTCCGCGCGCTGCCGGAGGCGAGACCGGTCGAGCGCCTGGCGATCGTTCGGGAGGCGATGCGCCTGCCCTTCGACGAGCGCCGGGCCCTGCGCGAGCGGCTCCGGCGAATCGACGAGCTCGCGCCCGACGAGCGCAGCGCCCTCGTCGCCGAGCTCGAGGGCCTGCTCGAGCGGGCCAACGACGACGTCGACCGCCTCGAGCGGAACCTCGATCTCTGGGAGAAGCTCTCCGAGGCCGAGCGCGAGCGTTACCGCGCCCAGATGCGAAGGCTGCAGGAGATGCCGTTCGAGGAGCGGCAGAGGCTGCTCGACGAGTGGGAGCGCGCGGGCCGCGGCGAGCGGGCCGACTGAGATCGCGCGCGGATCAGGAGCCGCCCGAAGGTTCGCCGTCGTCGGGGCCCAACATCGACCCGGGCTGCACAAAGCGGTCGAAATCCGAAGCACTCACCTGCCCCGACGCGAGGGCCGCGGCTCGGAGCGTCGTGCCCTCGGCGTGGGCGCGCCGGGCGATCTTCGCGGCCTCGTCGTAGCCGAGCGCGGGGGCGAGGGCGGTCGCGAGCATCAGCGAGTTCTCGAGGTGCGCGCGCGTGCGGTCCCGGTCGAGCTCGAGTCCCGCGATGCAGTGGCGCTGGAAGCTGCGGGTCGCATCCGAGAGCCAGCGGATCGAGCTCAGCAGGTTGAACGCGAAGAGCGGATTGCAGGCATTCAGCTGGAGCTGGCCGCCGATGCCCGCGAGGCCGATCGC
>JANMTD010000431.1:0-2470 GCA_031390075.1 Deltaproteobacteria bacterium
GGCGAGACGTAGATGTCGTCCGGACCCGCGAGGTAGTTCTGGTCGGGAGCGCGCAGGAAGCCGAAGCCGTCCTGCAGGATCTCGAGCACGCCCTCGGCGAAGATGCGGCCCCGGTTCTCGGTCTGGGTCTTCAGGATTGCGAAGATCAGATCCTGCTTGCGAAGCCCCGCCGCGTTCTCGACGTCCATCGACTCTGCGAGCTTGGTCAGCTCCGCCACCGTCTTCTGCTTCAGCTCCCGGACGAAGATCGTCTCCGACGGGTCGTCGGACTGATTCTCGAGATCGGCTTCTTCTTCGGCGAGCTCCGCGTCGCTCGGCAGGTAGTCCCGCTTCGGCGCGTCGCCGCGGCTGCTGCGGTGACTACTACCGCCGCCTCCACCGCCGCCGCCTCCACCACTACTGCCGCCACTGCTCCCACCACTGCCGCCGCCGCTCGGATTGCGCGAGCGACGCCCGCGACCACGGCGATTGCGGTTGCTGTTGGGACCGGATCCGTCCTTGTTGCTGGTCTCAGTCAGGCGCTCACTGCTCACGAGGATTTCTCTCTATTTGGGTCTTCGGTGGGTTATTGGAATCAGGGGTGGGGTGTGTCGGTCGGAGACCGACCTTCGAAACGTCCGGGGGTGAGATTCGGTCGGACGTCGGTAATCGATCAGCTGCGGGCGATCCGGGCGCTCCGTCCGGCCCGGAGAGATCGTTCTCTCTGGGCCTCCTTCGTCGGGAGTCGTCACGTGCCGTCAGGGTTGATGAACCGTCTTGCCGGGGCTCGCCTTCGAGATCGCGTTCTAGCTCAATCTCGGGCTTTGTTTCGGTGCCAGGGAGGGCTCGACCGGGCCCATCGTCGACACCGCGTTCGAAGTTGATCGAAAATTCGAGGGCTCTCTTGATGACTCGGACGATGACTCGGACGATGACTCGGATGATGACTCGGAGCCGAGGACTCGGCACTCGGTCGCGCCGATCGATCGGATCTGTGAGCGACTCGGGAAGCTCCGCCAGTGATCGGTAAGGAGCGACGGCAATCTACCCGGCCCCTATGTCGACTGTCAACCCTGAAGCCACAACGGCCTCATCGGGGGACCGCCGGACGAGGGGCCGGACGGATGAAATGCCGCAGTCGCCCGGCCAGGCGGCCGTCCCGGCGATAGGACTCGAAACGGGGTCCGGGCGTGCAGATCGTACAGAGCCTGTGGGCCGATCCGACCTGGTCGGGAGCCAGGCCGATCCGGCACAGGATGCGAGACGCGAGCCGGGGGAGATCGAGCTGGAAATGACCGGTTCGACCCGGCGCGAGCACTTCGTCGAGCAGGTCCGCGTACCGGACCGCGAGGGCTCGGGTGACCGGCTCGTCGACTTCGTAACAGCAGCCCCGGGCCGCCGGGCCGACCGCCGCCGCGAGCCCGGAGGCCTCGAAGTCCATCGCCTCGATCCCCGCCTCGATCACCCCCGCCGCCAGCCCGCGCCAGCCGGCGTGGATCGCGCCGACCCGGGAGCCATCCCGGGACGCCACCAGGATCGGCACACAATCCGCGGTCACGATCCCCACCGCGAGCCCCGGCGTCCCCGACACGACCGCATCGGCTTCGACCGGTTCATCCCGCCCCGCGCCGACCGGCGCCTGCTCCGCGCGCATCGCGCGAATCCCGTGGACCTGGCGCGGAAAGACAGTGAATTCAGGGGCTTGGGTGCCGCGTTCCCCGAAGCCGTGGAGCGCTCCCGTCACTTCGAGAACGGGATCGCATAGAGCCCGACCTCGCCCCTCCGTCATTTTTTGAGGCCCCCGTCGGAGGCCGGCTCCGCAGCATCCTCCAGATCCAGCGAGGCCAGCAGGGCGAGCAGGTCCGCCGGCAGTGGTGCCTCGAAGGTCTGGCGCACACCGCTGCGCGGATGGAGAAAGCCGAGCAGGGCCGCGTGCAGCGCGGGGCGTCCCAGGAGCGCCTCGTCGCCCCGCGCGCGGCCGTAGACGACGTCGCCCACGACCGGAAGCCCGGCGCTCGCGAGGTGGACGCGGATCTGATGGGTCCGCCCGGTCTCGGGCCGGATCTCGAGGGCGGTGATGCCCTTCGTGCGGTCGCGCCCGAGGACCTGCCATTTCGTCGCCGCGGGCCGGCCCGCGCGGGTGCGCACGGACATGCGCTGGCGATCGCCGGGGTGGCGCCCGATCGGGCGGTCGATGCGGCCGGCGTTCGCCTTGGGCAGGCCGCGGACGAAGGTTCGGTAGACGCGGTCGATCGAGTGCAGGGCGAATTGCTCGGACAGGGCGCGGTGGGCCAGATCGGTCTTCGCGGCAACGAGCACACCCGAGGTCCCGCGGTCGAGGCGGTGGACGATGCCCGGTCGCAACACGCCGCCGATGCCAGCGAGCTCCCCGCGGCAGTGGTGCAGGAGGGCGTTGACGAGGGTGCCGCCCGGATGACCGGGGGCCGGGTGGACGACCATGCACGCCGGCTTGTCGACGACGATGAGGTCA
>JANMTD010000461.1:0-3877 GCA_031390075.1 Deltaproteobacteria bacterium
GCAACGAGAGCCTTCACCCCTACGAGATGCGTTCGCAGCTCGCCGGGCGGGTCCTCGAGCGCAATGTCGCGCCCGGGGAATTCATTACGACGGACCGCACGATCTTCTCGATCGGCGATCTCTCGACGGTCTGGGTGGATCTCGACGTCTACCGCCGCGACTTCGCCCGACTCGCGCGCGGGCAGCGGGTCTGGATCGATGCCGAGGACGGCGTGGCGCCCGCGGAGTCGACGCTGTCGTACCTCGCTCCGATCGGCTCGGTCGTCACGCAGACGATGCTCGCACGAGCCGTGCTGGCGAACGCGGATGGACGCTGGCGTCCCGGGCAGTTCGTGTCGGCGAAGGTGCTCGTCGCGGAGGTGCCGGCTGCGGTCGTCGTTCGGCAGGAGGCGATTCAGCGTCTTCGCGACTGGGACGTCGTCTTCATTGCGGACGAGAACGTCTTCGAGGCCCAGCCGATCGAGCTCGGCGCGCAGGACGACGACTACGTCGAGGTCGTCTCGGGCCTCGCCGCCGGCACGACCTACGCCGCATCGGGCAGCTTCATCCTCAAGGCCGAGGCCGGCAAATCCGGCGCCAGCCACGACCATTAGGAGACAGCCATGCTCGAATCCATCGTTTCGTTGGCCCTCTCCCGTCGCTTCCTGGTGATCGGGCTGACGCTCGCCGCCGCGGCCTACGGGATCTACGAGTTCACGCGGCTTCCGATCGACGCGGTGCCCGACATCACGAACGTCCAGGTCCAGATCAACACCGCGGCCCCCGGTTATTCACCCCTCGAGTCCGAGCAGCGCATCACGTTCCCGATCGAGACGGCGCTCGCGGGTCTGCCACGCCTCGACTACACACGCTCGCTCTCGCGCTACGGCCTCTCGCAAGTCACCGTCGTGTTCGAGGACGGAACCGACATCTATTTCGCGCGCCAGCTCGTGAACGAGCGCGTGCGCGAGGCGATCTCGCGGCTTCCCGACGGAGTCGAGCCCGCGCTGGGACCGATCGCCACGGGGCTCGGCGAGATCTTCATGTACGCGGTCGAGGCGGAGCCCGGGGCCCTCGATGAAGACGGCGAGCCCTGGTCACCGATGGCGCTGCGCACGCTGCAGGACTGGGTGATCCGGCCGCAGCTGCGCAACGTGCGCGGCGTGACCGAGGTCAACACGATCGGCGGCTTCGTCAAGGAAATCCACGTCACGCCCCGCCCCGAACGGCTGATCGCCCACGGCATCTCGCTGCGAGACCTGAGCACGGCGATCGCGAGCAACAGCTCGAACACGGGCGCCGGTTACATCGAGCGAAACGGCGAGCAGTACCTCGTGCGCTCGCCCGGCCAGCTCGGGAGCCTCGACGACGTGCGGGCCATCGTGGTCGGTCACGTGGGCGGTGTCCCGATTCGAGTCGCCGACGTGGCGGAAGTCGCTGTCGGACGTGAGTTGCGTACGGGGGCGGCGACCGAGAATGGCAAGGAGATCGTGCTCGGTACGGTCATCCTGCTGATTGGCGAGAACAGCCGCGACGTCTCGCGTGCCACGGCGGCGAAGCTGGAAGAGATCAACCGCAGTCTGCCGGAGGGCGTGAGCGCGACAGCACTCTACGACCGCACGGATCTCGTCGACCGCACGATCGCGACGGTCGAGAAGAATCTGCTCGAAGGCGCGCTGCTCGTGATCGCGATCCTGTTCCTGCTGCTCGGCAACGCGCGCGCCGCTTTCCTGACGGCGCTCGTGATCCCGCTCGCGATGCTGCTCACGTTCATCGGCATGGCCCGCAGCCACATCAGTGGCAATCTGATGAGCCTCGGCGCCCTCGATTTCGGGCTGATCGTCGACGGTGCGGTCATCATCGTCGAGAACTGCATCCGGCGGCTCGGCGAGGCCTGTCATGCGCGCGGCGGTGCACTTCCGCTGCGCGAGCGGCTCGAAGTCGTCGCCGACGCGACGCGCCAGGTGATTCGACCGAGCGTGTTCGGCGTGCTCATCATCCTGATCGTCTACCTCCCGATCCTGGCGCTCACGGGCGTCGAGGGGAAGATGTTCCGCCCGATGGCGATGACGGTGATCTTCGCGCTGCTGGCGGCGCTGGTGTTGTCGGTGACGTTCGTGCCCGCTGCCATCGCCATCGTCTTGAGCGGTCCCGTTTCGGAGGGGGACAGCCGCGCGATGAGGTGGGCGCGCGGAGGTTATGCCCGCGCGCTCGACTTCGCGTTGAAGCGCCGCGTAGTCGTGATTGGAAGCGCCGTCGCCTTGTTGATCGCGTCGGTCCTCGCCGGAGCCCGCATGGGGCGTGAGTTCATTCCCAGCCTCGACGAGGGGGATGTTGCGCTGCACGCCTTGCGGATTCCCGGCACGAGTCTGACCCAGGCCATCTCGATGCAATCCTCCCTGGAGCGGGCGCTGCGCTCGGTGCCGGAGGTCAAGAAGACCTTCGCCAAGATCGGCACGGCCGAAGTCGCGATGGATCCGATGCCCCCGAACGTGGCCGATGGCTTCGTGATGCTGAAGCCGCGCGCGGAATGGGACGATCCGCGCAAATCCAAGGCTGCGGTGGTCGCCGATCTCGAGCGTGCAGTCGCTCGCGTCGCCGGCAACAACTACGAGTTCACGCAACCGATCCAGATGCGCTTCAACGAGCTGATCGCGGGGGTGCGAAGCGACGTCGCGGTCAAGGTCTTCGGCGACGATCTCGACGTTCTGCTCGAGACGGGCGAAGCGATCTCGGAGGTGCTCGAAGGGGTTCCCGGGTCGGCCGACGTGAAGGTCGAACAGGCCAGCGGTCTTCCCATGCTGGAAGTCGAGATCGACCGCGCGGCCATCGCGCGTTATGGCCTTTCGCAGGACGAAGTGCATGAGGTCGTGCGCACGGCGATCGGGGGGACGGTCGCGGGTCGGCTCTTCGAGGGCGATCGACGCTTCGACGTCGTGGTGCGCCTTCCGGAGACACTGCGCGTCGATCTCGAGGCGCTCGAGCGACTTCCGATCCTGCTCCCTCGACACATGGACGAGGCCGAGCCGACCGCGTCGGCGCACCGCGCCGCGACCCAGTCGGTCGCGTTCGTTCCGCTCGGCGCCGTCGCGAAGCTCGTGATCGGCACCGGACCGAACCAGATCAGCCGCGAGAACGGCAAGCGGCGCATCGTCGTCACGTCGAACGTCCGGGGCCGCGACATCGGCTCGTTCGTCGACGAGGCCGAAGCGCGAATCCGCGCGGAGGTCGAGGTTCCGACGGGCTATTGGACGACCTGGGGCGGGCAGTTCGAACAGCTCGAGTCCGCGACGAAGCGGCTCCAGATCGTCGTGCCCCTCGCGTTGCTCCTGATCTTCGGAATCCTGACGGCGACGTTCGGATCGGCACGCCATGCGGCGCTGATTTTCAGCGGCGTTCCGCTCGCCTGGACCGGCGGGATCTTTGCACTCGTGGCGCGCGGGATTCCGCTCTCGATCTCCGCCGGCGTCGGCTTCATCGCACTCTCGGGCGTCGCGGTCCTGAACGGGGTCGTGATGATCTCGTTCGTGAACGAGCTGCGGGAGCAGGGGCGGGACGTCGAGGCGGCCATCCGCGAAGGCGCGCTGACGCGGCTCCGGCCGGTGCTGATGACTGCGCTCGTGGCGGCGCTGGGCTTCGTGCCGATGGCGATCTCCGCGGGCGCGGGGGCGGAGGTGCAGCGCCCGCTCGCGACGGTCGTGATCGGCGGGATTCTCTCGTCGACGGCGTTGACGCTGTTGGTCTGGCCCGTGCTCTACATGATCGTCGAGGGGTCGCGTCGCGAAGAATAGGGCTCGTCGGAGGTCCGCGCGGAGGTGCCGAGCTACAACGCATGCTTGGCGGAGTCCGCGGCGCGCGGTGAGGGATACGAGCGAACTAGCGGTCGTGGTGGTGGCGG
>JANMTD010000495.1:0-20059 GCA_031390075.1 Deltaproteobacteria bacterium
CGGCCGCGAGCGATTGCCAGGTCTCGCGGCAACGCCGGGCGCTCGAGCTGAGCACGCGATCGGGTACGGGGCCGTCGACGCGGAGCCGCTCGCCGACCCGGTGGGCCTCGCCCTGCCCGCGGCGGGTCAGCGGCCGGTCGATATCGCGGCCGGTTCCGGCGGCGGCCGTCGCATGGCGCATCAGGAGCAGGTGACGACCAGACATACTTCGGCTCTTCATCCGGAGAGGAGCAAGCGAATCGGCTCTTCGGCGTCCGTATGATTCGAGATCAGCGGACCTCGACCAGCGGAATCTTCATCTCGAGCGCGTCCTTCCCGTTTCGCAGGACCCTGACCGTGACGAGCTCTCCCGGTTTGCGGTCGTCGAGCACGTTCGAGAGCTCCGCGAAGCTCCGGACGCGCTTGCCGGCGACGAGTTGGATGATGTCGGCGGAGACGATCGTGCCGCGCTGATCGAGCTGCAGGGAGCGCATACCCGCGCGCGACGCCCCCGAGCCCGTGATGACCTCGCGCACGATGATCCCATCGACGCCCCAGCTGCGGGCGAAGTGGTCGGGAAGGACGGTGACCCCGAGGCCGGCGCGGCGGACCTTTCCGAAGCGGATCAGCTGCGGGACGATGCGCGAGACGGTGTCGATCGGGATCGAGAATCCGATGCCGGCGCTCGCGCCGCTCGGGCTGAAGATCGCCGTGTTGACGCCGATCGCGCGGCCGTGGGAATCGAGCAGCGGTCCGCCCGAGTTGCCCGGATTGATCGAGGCGTCGGTCTGGATCACGTCCTCGATCACGAATCCGTCCTTCGTCGGAAACTCGCGGCCCAGCGCGCTGATGACGCCGGTCGTGAGTGTCCGGTCGAGGCCGAAGGGATTGCCGATCGCGATCACCTTCTGTCCGACCAGCAGCGCATCCGAGCGACCGACGGCGAGGGGCTTCAGCGCGAGGTTCTTCGTCTCGATGTGGAGCACGGCGAGATCCTTGCGCGGCTCGAAGCCGACGACCCGGGCCTCGTGGGTCGATCCGTCGGCGAGGGTCACGGAGAAGTTCTGACCGCCCTGGACGACGTGATAGTTGGTGACGACGTGGCCGAACGCATCCCACAGGAAGCCGGAGCCCGACCCCTGCGGCACGACGGTTACGTCGGCCGTGAAGAAATCGCGGCGCAGCGCGTTGTTCGTCACGAACACGACCGAGCCGCCCGCCGCCCGGAAGACCTCAATCGTGTTGCGCTCGCTCTCGAGCAGTCCTTCCGGAATCGGCGGATGGGCGGGCGGGCTCGGCGCCGTCACGCTCTGGGCCGAGGCCTGCGCCAGGGAGACGAGCAGGATCAGGGCCGGCAAGACTGCCGACGAGACAGCCGACCGGCGCGTCGACACGAATCGCGCTGCGCTCATCGCAGCGCGTCCGAGGTCGCGAGCTCGGCGGCGGCTCGGGCCAGCGCATCGATCTGGGAACGAAAAGCCTCCACGTTGCCCCCCTCGGCCATCACGCCCTTCATGTAGCGCGAGAGCACGCCTTCGACGATTGCCGCGAGTCGCCAGTACTGGAACGCGCGGTAGTAGGCGATCTTGTCCGTCGGAAATCCAGTCAGCGCCTCGTACCGGGCGAGCAGCGCGTCGCGACTCGGGAAGCCACCGCAGGAAGTCGCCGAGATGCCGGTGCCGCTGGCGTTCGGCGAGAAATCGCCGGGGCCGTTCCAGTCGTTCATCAGGTAGCCGACGTCGGCGAGCGGATCGCCGAGGGTGCAGAGCTCCCAGTCGAGCACGGCATTGATCCGCCCCGCCGAGCCATCGACCAGGCAATTTCCGAGGCGGTAGTCGCCGTGCACGATCGCGGCGGCGGTCTGGGCCGGGATGTAGGCCGAGAGCGCCGCGTGGGCCTCCTCCATCTCGGGCAGCTCCCGCGTCTTGCTCTTTTCCCACTGGGTCTTCCAGCGGGCGAGCTGGCGCGCGAGATAGGCCTCGCGCCGGCCGAGGTCGCCGAGGCCGACGGCGTCGGGGTCGACCCGGTGGAGCGCGGCGAGGGTCTCGATCGCGTGCAGGCCGAGCGCTTCGCGCTTCGCGGCGGGCACCGCCTGCTCGCAGACCTCGGGTCCGGCCAACACCGCGCCCGCCACGAACTCCATCACGTAGAAGGGGGCGTCGTTGACGGTGGCGTCGAGGCAGAGGGCGAGGGTCTTCGGAACGGGGACGGCGGTGCCGGCGAGGGCCGAGAGGATGCGGTACTCGCGGCCCATGTCGTGGGCCGTCGCGAGAACGGCGCCGGTCGGCGGCCGGCGCAGGACGAAGCGGCGGTCCTGCGCGTCGAAGACATGGAAGGTCAGGTTGGAGTGGCCGCCGACGATCGGCTCGAAACGCAGCGGCGGCACGACGCCGGGGATCTGCGTCGTGAAATAGCGTTCGAGGGCGGCGGGCGAGATCCCCTTCATGGCGGGCGCAGTGTAGCGACGGAACTCAGGTGCGCGGGGCCGTCGGATGCGGGTTGGGCGAATCGATCGCGGCCTCGACTGAATCTTCGACTGTGATGACCGCGGGCCTTTCCCTCGCGGCGACGATGCGACCGATCCGCGCGACCGCGGGCTCGCCGGCCTCGGCGAAGGCGGCGGCGAGTGGCGGACCGGCGCTGCTCGGCAGCGCGAGGAGGAGCCCGCCCGCGGTCTGCGGATCGTAGAGCCAGGCCTCGTCGAAGTCCGTCGCCCCTGCGACCAGCGTCTGGAAGGCCGCGCGATTGGGCGCATGGGCCGTGCTGCGCAGGCCGCGGCGAAAGAGCTCGCGTGCGCCCGGGAGGAGGGGGATGGCGCTGCGATCGAGCACGGCGCAGAGACCGGCCGGCCGCAGCAGGTTCACCAGGTGGCCGGCCAGGCCGAAGCCCGTGACATCGGTCGCGGCATGGGTCCCCGCGGCGAGCGCGAGGCGGCTCCCGACGGCGTGGGTGCGCAGCATCGAGGCGTGGGCCGCCGAGACCCAGCTGCCCCGCGCCTCCCCGCGCATGTCGGCGGCGAGGACGACGCCGGTGCCGAGGGGCCGCGTCAGCCAGAGCTCGTCGCCGGGCCCGGCACCGGCCTGGCGAAGGAGCTCGCCTCTCTCGGGTCCGTCGCCCGTGACCGCGAGGCCGACCGACAGGACTTCGCTCGAGAGCGTGTGGCCCCCGACGAGCGCGATCCCGAGCGCATCGAGGGTTTCGCGCACGCCGCAGAGCGTCTGATAGAGCATCTCTTCCATCGTCCCGGGGTCCGCATCGGGTAGACCGATCAAGGCCTGGGCGTGTCGGGGACGGCCGCCTTTCGCGAACAGGTCGCTCGTCGCGTTCGACGCCGCGACTCGGCCGACCAGCCAGGGGTCGTCGCAGAAGGCGCGGATCGCATCGACGTTATGCAGTGTCGCGCGCCCGTCGGCTGCACGCGTGACCGCGACGTCCTCCCGCGCCTCGACGCCGTAGACCACGGAGGCGTCCGCGGGCGCCGGTGCCAGGCGGGCGAGGGCCGCCTCGAGGGGCGCGGCCGCGAGCTTCGCGGCGCAGCCGCCGCAGGGCATCGACTCTCCCATTCGATTGGCCATCCCGCCCACCGCGTCGAGCACCTGGAAGCGCATCACGAACGCGCGGTCGATCCGGTCCTTCAGCCAGAACGCGCCACGGCCCGCCCAGGCCAGGCCCCATTTCGCGCCGAGCGCCTGGCGATCGCCGAGATTCAGGAGCGACAGGAAATCCGATTGCGGCCGGTAACGCACGAGCGCTCGCCCTGCGAGGAGCGCGCGGAGATTGCGATCGAGGATCGGCCCCTGGCGCACCGCGTATACGCCGGCCCGCGGAACCCAGGGATGGTCGACCAACCGAGCGCAGTCGCCGACGGCGAAGAGCGAGTCGAAGCCGACCGTCTGGAGCGTGTCCCGAATCAGGAGAAAACCCTCGCCGTCGCGGGCGAGGGCCGGCGTCCCGGCGCTCTCGGCACCGGAAGCTGCATCGCGCACGGGCGGAAAAGCGACGGGCGAAGCCCCGGTGGCCCAGACGATCAGATCGACCTCGAGGGGCTCGCCCGCGTCGGGAAAGGCAATGCCGGGGGCGACTCGGAGAATGCGCGTCCCGGTTCGGGATTCGATGCCGCGGGTGCGCGCGAGAGCGGCGATGCGCCGTCGCACAGCGGCGCTGGATCCGGTCATCAGCTCGGGCTCGGGGGTGGCGACGACGATGTGCGGCGCCACGCCCGCGCGGCGAAGCCGCGCCTCGAGGCAGAACGCGAGCTCGCAGCCGGCGGCGCCGGCGCCGACGACCAGGATTCGCACCGCGCGTCCGGCGCCGGCGAGGGCCTCGATGCGCGCGTCGACGGCCCGCACGAAATGCCCGATCGGCCGGGTCGCGAGCGCGTGCTCGGCGACGCCGGGCAGCTCGAGCCCGCGCACCGCCGAGCCGACGTCGAGGCTCGCGACGTCGAAGCGGATCGGCGGACGCCCGGCGAGCGAGATCTCCCGCCGCACCGGATCGAGGTCTGTCGCCGCCGCGAGGATCACGGTCGCCGCCGCCCGGCGCGCCAGCGGCACGACGTCGATCTCGAGCTCGTGCTGGCGATAGTCGCCGGCGACGAAGCCCGGGACCATGCCCGAGTAGGCGGCGATCGGCTGGTCGAGGACGACGACGAGGCGCGCCGCGGGCGGTGGATCCATCGCCCAGCATTTCAGGACCTGGACGTGGGCGTGGCCGCCGCCGACGAGCACGACCGTGCGCCGCCGATCGGGACGAGGGCTCGCCGCCTGGATCGCGCTCTTCACCTAGCGCTTGGGGCGCATCATCAGCTGGTCGAGATCTCGCACCGCGCCGCGCGCCGCGCTCGTCGTCATCATCCCGTACGCCTGCAGCGCCTTCGAGACCTCGCGCTTGCGATTCGGTTTGAAGGCGGCGGTCCCGCGCTCGAGCATCGCGCTCCGCCGACGGGCGAGCACGGCGTCCGGGAGGACGAGCTCGATCTTCCGCTTCGGAATATCGATCCGGATCGTGTCGCCCTCTTCGACGAGGCCGATGGTTCCGCCCTCGGCGGCTTCCGGTGAGACGTGGCCGATCGAGAGACCCGAGGTTCCGCCGCTGAAGCGGCCGTCGGTGATCAGGGCGCAGAGCTTGCCGAGCTTCTTCGCCTTGATGTACGAGGTCGGGTAGAGCATCTCCTGCATGCCGGGCCCACCCTTCGGCCCCTCGTAGGCGATCAGGACGATGTCGCCGGCCTTGATCTGGCCGGAGAGGATCGCGTCGCAGGCGCCCTCCTGGGAGTGGAAGACCCGCGCCGGTCCCTCGAAGATCCAGATCGATTCGTCGACGCCCGCCGTCTTCACGACGCAGCCGTCCTCGGCGTATTGCCGTAGAGCACCGCGAGCCCGCCCTCGCGGCTGTAGGCGTGCTCCGCCGACCGGATGCAGCCGCCGGCCGCGTCGTCGTCGGTCGTGTCGAAGTACTTGTCCTGTGAGAACGCGATCGTGGTCCGCACACCGCCCGGCGCGGCGAGGGCGAAGGAGCGGGCCTCGGGGCTCGCGGTCGCGCTGCGCATGTCGTGGCGGTCGATCGCTTCGCCGAGGGTCGGGGCGTGGACGGTGGGGATGTCCCGGTGGATCAGGCCGGCGCGGTCGAGCTCGCCGAGGATCGTGAAGATCCCGCCGGCGCGGTGGACGTCCTCGACGTGATATTTCTCGGATGCGGGGGCGACTTTGCAGAGATTGGGGACCCGCCGCGACAGCCGGTCGATGTCCGCCATCGTGAAGTTCACGCCGGCCTCGTGGGCGATGCCGAGGAGGTGGAGGATCGTGTTGGTCGAGCCGCCCATCGCGATGTCGAGGGTCATGGCGTTCTCGAAGGCCTCGAAGGGAGCGATCCGGCGCGGGAGCACCGAGTCGTCGCCGTCGACGTAGTACTGGTTCGCCATCTCGACGATGCGCTTGCCCGCGCGCTCGAAGAGCTCCCAGCGCCGGGCGTGGGTCGCGACGATCGTGCCGTTGCCGGGGAGGGCCATGCCCAGGGCTTCGTTCAGGCAGTTCATGCTATTCGCCGTGAACATGCCCGAGCAGGAGCCGCAGGTGGGACACGCGGAGCGCTCCATCTCGAGCAGCTCCGCGTCGGAAACGGCGTCGTCGCCGGCCGCGATCATCGGGTCGATCAGATCGAGCTTGCGGCCCGCGCGGTCACGGGTGCCCGCGGAATTGCCGGCCTCCATCGGGCCGCCGGAAACGAAGATCGTCGGGACGTTGAGGCGCATCGCCGCGAGCAGCATGCCCGGCGTGATCTTGTCGCAGTTCGAGATGCAGACGAGGGCGTCGGCGACGTGGGCCTCGACCATGTACTCGACGCTGTCAGCGATCAGATCGCGAGAGGGAAGCGAGTAGAGCATCCCGCCATGGCCCATCGCGATGCCGTCGTCGACGGCGATCGTGTTGAACTCGACGCCCCAGCCCCCGGACGCGTCGATCACCTTCTTGACGCGCTGGCCGACGTCGTGGAGATGGACGTGGCCCGGCACGAACTGGGTGAAGCTGTTGGCGATGGCGATGATCGGCTTCTTGAAGTCGGCATCGGTCATGCCGGTCGCGCGCCAGAGGGCGCGGGCACCGGCCATGTTGCGGCCTGCGGTCGTCGTACGGCTTCGATATCCCTGCATGGGCGCGAGGATAGGAGTGGTTTCGAGAATTGGCACGAAACCGGCCCGGGTGCGCGCTTCGGGCTACGGCCGCCGGGCGTAGCCGACGCGGCAGGGGCGGTCGGCCCGGGCGACGCCGCCGATCTGCCGGCGCAGGGGCTGCGGGCCGTCGAAGCGGCGCTCGAGCTCGAAGCGCTCGAGCAGCGCCCGGGTCGCGATCCGGATCGCCGAGATCGAAAAGCGCGCCGCCGGGCAGTAGTGGGCGCCGTGGCCGAAGGTCGAGACGAGCTCCTTGCCCGACAGCTCCTTCGTGCGCTGGAAGAGCGGCCCGCGGTAGTGCTCGGGATCGAAGCGGTCGAGGCCGGGGGCCGAGGTCGTATTCGTGACTGACATCATCGTCGCGAGCGACAGCCCGGGCTCGAGCGGATAGGTCGCGCGCTCGTCCGTGAGCGTGCAGGGCTTCAGGATCCGCCGCAGCACGATCGAGCGCTGTCGCAGCCGGATCGATTCATGGGCACAGCGCTCGAGCAGCGCGTCGTCCCCCTTGCGCACGGCCTCGAGCAGCTCCGGCCGCTCGAGCAGATGCACGAGCGTCCAGGCCATCGCCGCGAAGAGGTTCGATTGCGAGCCCATATGGACGAGCACCACGTCGCGGGCGATGCCGCGGACCTGCTCGTCGCCCGTCGAATCGCGCCAGGCCGCGCGGATGCGATCGAAGAAGCCGGGCTCGCCGCTCGTGCCATCGGGGGAAAGCGGCGGGAGCTCCTTCAGGATCTCGGCGTAGATCGATTCGATTGCCGCGAGGGCCGCCTTTTCGCGGCGCTTGCCGGTCGCCCAGGTGACGAAGGCGCGTTCCGGGTGGACGAAGGACTCCGAGCTGTCGAGGGCATCGAAGGCTCTGATCAGGCGCTCGATCCGGTCGGGGGTCGTCGCCGCGCGGCCTCCCCAGGACGCGAGCCCCATGCGGTGCGCGAGCCGACGGGAGTGGGCGAAGGCTTCGAATTCACCCTTTGCCCCCATCGCCTCCAGCTCGAGGTCGACCGCTGACACGAGGTTCTCGAGGTAGACCTCGATGTCCTCCCGGGCGAAGAGCATGTGCGGAAACGTGCGGCGCCCCGCGAACAGCTCGGCCGGCACCTTGTGCGCCAGCATCCCGAAGTCGGCGACGCCCTTGCTCGCCTGCGCCTCCGGCAGCGCCCAGAGTCCCTTCACGCCCTCCGGCGAGAACACGCAGAAGAGCCGATACCCGAACGCCTCGACGAGAAAAGTGTCCCCCACGCGCTCGCGAGTCCGCTGGAAGAAAGTCGTCGGATCGCGAAGCAGCGAAACTCCCGCCCCCACCCACCGCAACACACCCGAAACCCGAGGCGCGTCATTCAAAGCGAGAACCCCATCCATCCCGGTGCGATCCGACACGCTCGTCCCCCGTAATTTCTCGCGAACCCTAGCAACACCCCACCCCGACCGGGTCACATGGCACGGCCGTCGCTCAAGTCTTCCGCGAAAGCCCCCGCCGCCGAGAGCGCGTCATTTCCTGGGCGGTGCGAAGGCAGAGTAGATCGCCCGCACCGTCCGTTCGAAGTCCGCGTTCTCGACGCCGACGATGATGTTGAGCTCGCTCGAGCCCTGATCGATCATGCGGATGTTGATGCCCGCCTGCGCGAGGGCGCCGAAGAGCTGCGCCGCCGTGCCGGGCTGATGGCTCATGCCGCGGCCGACCGTCGCCACGAGGGCGATGCCGGCATTCACCTCGATCGAATCCGGCGCGCATTCTGCGCGGATCTCCGCCAGCAACGTGTCGAGCTTGCCCTCGACGGCGTCGCTCTTGAGCACGATCGAGAGGGTGTCGATGCCGCTCGGCAGGTGCTCCCAGGAGAGACCGTTGCGCTCGAGCACGCCGAGGAGTCGCCTTCCGTAGCCGATCTCCGCGTTCATCAGCGTCTTCTCGAGGGCGATGATCGTGAAGTCCTTGCGGCCAGCGATGCCGGTGACCCGGCCGGCGGGGACGGCGTCGTGGTCGGCGGACGTGATGCGCGTGCCCGGCGCTCCGGGGTCGTTGGTGTCGAGAATCTGGACCGGGATGCCGGCGACGCGGACCGGAAAGATCGCCTCTTCGTGGAGCACGGTGGCGCCCATGTAGGAGAGCTCGCGCAGCTCGCGATAGGTGATCGACGCGATCGTCGCCGGCGATTCGACGATGCGCGGATCGGTCATCAGGAGCCCGGGCACGTCGGTCCAGTTCTCGTAGAGATCGGCGGCTACACCGCGGGCGACGATCGATCCGGTCATGTCACTGCCGCCGCGGGAGAAGGTCTTGATGCTTCCGTCGGCCCGGGCGCCGTAGAAGCCGGGGACGACGCCCTGGCCTTCGCGGATCAAGCGGTCGGCGACGAGGGCCTGGGTCTCCTCCGACAGGAAGCGACCCGCGTCGTCGAAGCGGATCATGTCGGCGGGATCGATGAAGGGGCGATCGAGGAGCTTCGCCACGATCAGGCCGCAGAGGTACTCGCCGCGGCTCGCGGCGTAGTCGGCGCTGGCGCCGCGGCGAATCGTGTCGTGGACCTCCGCGAGTGCGGGGTCGAGATCGAAGGCGAGTCCCAGATCCGACACGATCTTGCGGTAGCGCTCGGCAATCTGATCGAAGATCTGGTCGAAGGAGGCGCCTTTCGAATCGGGCCTTCGGGTCACGGCCTCCGCGCGGTAGAGCAGGTCGGTGACCTTCTCGTCCGCCGAGAAGCGTTTGCCCGGCGCCGAGGGCACGACGAAGCGCCGGTCGGCCCGCGCCTCGACGATCGCCCGCACCTTTCGCAGCTGATCCGCATCGGCCACGCTGCTGCCGCCGAACTTACAAACCCGGATACCCATCTCGCCTCGCCCGTCCCGACCGGAAAATCGGCGTCGCAGTCTAGTGGGAAGCGCCGCCCGGCGGAAGAAGCATCGGGGCGGCAGCGGGCGCGCGGCCGCCGGCAGCTGACGTCGGATAGACTCGGGCTGCCATGGCTTCCGATCCCGCCACTTCGATGCGCCTCGACGCCTATCTCTCGCGGGCGGGGCTCGCCTCCCGGCGCGAGGCCCGGGAGCTGATCCGGCAGGGGCAGGTCCGCGTCGACGGGGCCGTGTGTCGGGAGCCGGCGAGCCGGATCGCGGGCCAGGCGGTGACCCTCGCGAGCGGGGTCGTGAGCCCCCCCGGCGAGCTGAAGGATTTCCTGTTCCACAAGCCCGTCGGGCTCGCCTGCAGCCGCGACGTCCGGGAGGCGCCGCTCGTCTTCGACGCGCTCGATCCGCTGCTGCGACAGCGCCCGCTCCAGATCGCCGGGCGCCTGGACCGGGCGACCTCGGGGCTGCTGGTGCTGACGACCGACGGCGACTTCGTCCACCGCCTGACCCACCCGACGCGAAAGCTGCCGAAGCGCTACCGCGTGGGCTATCGCGGGGAGCTCGTGGCCGACGCGGTCGGCCAGTGCGAGGCGGGCATCCTGCTCGATGGCGAAGACCGGCCGACACGGACCGCGCTGCTCTCGCTCGAGGGTCCGGGGCAGGCGACGCTCGTGCTGCGCGAAGGGCGCACGCACCAGGTGCGACGCATGTTCCGCGCCCTCGGCGCCTTCGTCGAGACGCTTCACCGCGACCGGATCGGCGACCTCGATCTTCCTTCCGATCTCGCCCCGGGCGCGCTGCGCCCCCTCGAGCCCTTCGAGCGCACGCTCTTGCTGAGAGAGCTGAGCGAGAGCAGCTTGTAGCCGCGTTCGTCCGCGACCTTCTCGACCTCGCCGAGCCGCGCGAGGGCGGCTTCGTACGGGAGCGTTCGATTCGCGACGAGCAGCGCGCGGCCGTTTCGTGTGAGCCAGCCGGAGAGGGATTGGAAGAGCGCGAGGGCCGGGGCGAGGTCGACCTCGGGCCCGCGGTGGTGGAAGGGCGGATTCACGAGGGCCCAATCGAAGGCGGACTCCGGCGGCTTTTCTCGCGCGTCCCACCAGAGCACCCGGCAGCGATCGCCGAGACCGAGCTGTGCGATGTTCGCCGCCGCGCACTCGACGGCCCGCGCGTCGGCGTCGACCATCAGTACCTCGGCGGCGGGAAAGAGCTTCGCCGCGACGAGGCCGAGCACGCCCGTGCCACAGCCGAGGTCGACGATGCGCCGGGGCGGCTTCTCGCGGGCGATGCGGGCGAAGGCCTCGATCAGGAGCTCGCTGCCGGGGTCGATGCGCTTTGCGCTGAAGACGCCGGGGAGGGTCAGGAGCTCGAAGCGCTCGCCGGCGGTATCGATCTGGATCGGCTCCGTGACCTCGCGCTCGGGGCCGCGGTCGCCTTCCCTGCGAAAGCGCACGACCCGCGACCGCGCGCGGTTCGCGACGATGACGCCTGTCTGGGAGAGCTCCTCCGACAACCGTTTCACCGCCGACACGACGCCGAGCGCGTTGGATCCGGTGAAGAGCAGCTCGCCGCCGGGCTCGAGAATCCGCCAGGCCTCCGACAGGTCGTCGAAGGTCGCCGCCCGGCTCTTCTGCAGGTGCACGATCAGCTGCGCAAAGGATGCGCTCGCGATCTCGCGCGCACTCGAATGGACCGCGAGCCCCGCCGCCTGGTCCGCGAGAAAGAGATCGCGCCAGGGCTGCACCGCGACTCCCCCCTGCGCCTCGACCGCGAGCGACGCCTGGATTTCGCATACCGGCCCCGGCCGCAGCACGCCGGGATCGAGGACCAGCGCCTCGCTGCGTCTCGCCTTGCGCGGGCTCAAGCGGGCACCCGGACTGCGGGTGTGGCTGCGGGTGTGGACGCGAGCCTGGCCTCGAGAAAGGGCGGCGGCTGTTTGTCGACGTACGCGACCCACATCGCGTCGAGCATCGACCAGAGCATCTCGAGCTTGAGCGTCAGGACCTCGAGCGCGCGGTCCTGCTCTCGCCGCGTCACGAAATGGGTCAGCGTGAACTCGAGGCCGTGCTCGACGTCGCGCCGGGCTTCCCCGAGTCGCCGGCGGAAATACGCATAACCCTCGGCGTCGATCCAGGGATAGAGGGCGGGCCAGTTCTCGAGGCGCTTCTGGTGGATGGCGGGCGCGAAGAGCTCCGTCAGCGACGAGGCGATCGCCTCCTGCCAGGGGGCCGTGCGCGCGAACTGGACGTAGGCGTCGACGGCGAAGCGCACGCCCGGGAGCACGTGGCGCAGGTCGAGGACTTCCTCGCGCGAGAGGCCCACCGCTTCCGCGAGCCGGAGCCAGGCCTCGATCCCGCCCTCGTCGCCGGTCGTGCCGTCGTGGTCGAGGATGCGCTGGATCCAGGCGCGGCGGATCTCGCGGTCGGGGCAATTCGAGAGGATGGCGGCGTCTTTTCGCGGGATCTGGATCTGGTAGTAGAAGCGATTCGCGACCCAGCCGCGCATGGCGGCGGGCTCGAGGCCCCCTTCGTTCATCGCGAGGTGGAAGGGATGATGGATGTGATAGAAGCGGTCCATTCCGCGCAGCGCCGCCTCGAGCTCGCCGCGCGTGCGGGCGGGTCGCTCGGGATTCGACAGGCTCGGCGCCGCATTCGTCTTCGCTGCCGGGGTCGTCATAGCTCGATCTCCATCCCGTCGTAGGCGACCTCGATGGACAGCTCGTCGAGTCGTCTTCGCTCCGGCGAGTCCTCGTCGAGGATCGGATTCGTGTTGTTGATGTGGATCAGGATCTTGCGGCCCGGGAGCGCGGCGAGCTCTTCGACCATGCCGCCGCTGCCGGTCTGGGCGAGGTGGCCCATCTCGCGACCGGTCTTCTCCGAGGCGCCGCGGGCGCGCAGCTCGTCGTCCTTCCAGAGCGTGCCGTCGACGAGCACGCAGTCGGCGCGCTTCGCCTCCTCGCGGATGCGGTCGCTGAAGGCGCCGAGGCCGGGGGCGTAGAAGCAGCGTCGTCCGCTCGCGCGGTCGACGAAGGTCAGGCCGATCGTGTCGTCGGGGGCCGGGTTGTGGCGGCGCGGGGAGTAGGGGGGCGCTTCGCCGGGGATCGGGAGCGGGCGGAGCTCGAGGCCCGGGAGGCCCTCGATCGCGAAGGGCTTCTCGCCCACGGCGTCGATCGGATGCCAGTCGATGCCGCAATAGGATTCGAGAACACGCAGCAGGGGGTAGCCGGTCGTGAGATCGGCATGGACGCTCGGGGTGCAGTGGACCTGGAGGCGGGCGCGGTGCTCGCGCAGCGTCATGAGGCCGGTCGCGTGATCGATCTGGGCGTCGACGAGCAAGACCGCGGCGATCGCCGTATCGCGCACGGCGCGGGCGGGCTGGAGCGGCGGGCAGCTCGCGATCTGCGCCCGCAGATCGGGCGACGCATTCACGAGCAGCCAATGCTCGCCCCCGTCCGAGACGGCCAGGGATGACTGTGTACGCGGCGTCGCGCGGATCCGGCCTTCGCGCAGGCCACGGCAATTCGGGCAATTGCAGTTCCACTGCGGAAAGCCGCCGCCCGCCCCCGAGCCCAGCACGATGATGCGCATGACCGTTCCGTTCCGTTCAGAAGGGCTTCACGACGACGAAGATCACGATCCCGATCATCAGGACCGTCGGGACCTCGTTGGCGATCCGAAAGAACCGCTGGGGATGCGCGTTGCGATCCTCGGCGAATCCGTCCCGCCAGCGGAGCATGAGAAAATGGCTCACGAGAAGGCCCGCGACGAACACGAGCTTCGCCCACAGCCAGAGACCGGCGGTCGGGAGATAGCCCGGCGTCCCGGGGAGCGAGACGAGCAGGACCCCGAGCCCGACGCTCGCGAGCATCGCCGGCCGCATGATGAATTGCGAGAGCTTTCGCTCCATCACCTTGAAGGTCTCGGACTGCGGGCTCCCGATCGGCGCCTCACAGTGGTAGACGAAGAGCCGGGGCAGATAGAGGAGCCCCGCCATCCAGGCGATCACGGCGATCACGTGGAGCGCCTTCAACCAGGGGTAGAGCCAGGGGTAGAGCCACGGGAGGAGCGAGTCGGTCATGGCTCAGAGGCTGAACTGTTCGGCGAGATTGCGCTCGGAGAGGCTCTGGCCCGCCTCGAAGAGGATCTCCGCGGCGACGTCGCGGTTCTCCTCGATCTCGACCTCGACGACCTCGCGGACCTCGGTCGAGTCCGCGACCGCGCTGACCGGCCGTTTGTCGGCCTCGAGCACTTCGATGCGGACCCGCGCGCTGTGCGGCAGCAGCGCGCCGCGCCAGCGCCGGGGGCGGAAGACGCTGATCGGCGTCAGCGCCAGGACACCGGCATCGAGGGGCAGGATCGGGCCGTGGGCCGAGAGGTTGTAGGCCGTGCTGCCGGCAGGCGTCGCGAGCAGTACGCCGTCACAGATCATCTCCTCGAGGCGGATGACGCCGTCGACGTGGATCCGGAGCTTCGCCGCCTGGCGGGTCTGCCGCAGCATCGAGACCTCGTTCATCGCCTGCAGCTCGACGCGCGCGCCGCTCTCGAGGTGGGCCACCATCCGCAGCGGATGCAGTCGCGCCGACTCGGCCCGGCGGATCTGGCCGATCAAGTCCTCGCTCGCGTAGGGGTTCATCAGGAAGCCGACCGAGCCCCGATTCATGCCGTAGATCGGGAGGCCCGTGTCGAGGAAGCGGTGGATCGTCTCGAGCATGAAGCCGTCCCCCCCGAGCGCCACGATCACGTCGGCGTCTTCGGGGGACTTGATCGGATACAGGCTCTCGAGGGCCTCGCGGGCGGACTGGGCGGCGGCGGTCCGGGCGGCGACGATCGCGATGTACTCGGCCTCGACGTGGGACTTCTTTTGGGTCGGTCGGTCGGTCACGCGGGTCTCGCTGCGCTGCGGCGAAGGCCTCGGGCACGGTTCCGTGGGTCGGAGGGGCTGGCCTTTCGAACGGGCCGCAGTCTAGCAGTGGCCGCTGTTTTTCCGCGACGCGAGTCCCACGCGACGATCGGAAGGAATCCCGGTCTTCGATCGATCTTCGCTTTTCAGGCGCGGGGACACGGTTATCGTTCGAGCCCGATTTCCGTGACAAGGAGGGGCCGGGGTGATGAAGGATTCGAAGCGAAGATCGATGCTCGCGCGGCTGGGGCTCGCGCTGGCGCTCGGGATGGCCGGGGCGACGACTAGCGCGGCCCACGAGGAGCCGGCGCCGGTCAACGACGGCTGGATCGGCGGCGTCAGCGCGTCGATCACAGCGCAGACGGGGACGGTCAATACCTTCGCGGGTACGATCGACGCGGTCGCGGAGCAGACCTTCGATCAGGACTGGCTGCGGGGGCGATTCAACGGGGTGTACGGTACTTCGCGAGATCGCCGCGGCGAGGATTCGAAAGACGACGTCATCCAGGATGCGCAGGGATTGTTCGGCGATTGGAAGCGGACGATCCACGAGCGCTTCTTCTGGCAGAGCGGAACCGAGCTCTCGCGCGACTCGGTTCAGGATCGCGAGGCTCGGACCAGCATCAACACCGGTCCCGGCTATCGCTTCTGGGAGGGCGCCGATGCGCCCCGCGAGCATTTCGACACGAATCTCGGATTCGGATATCGCTATGAACTCTACGAGGTCAATACGGACGCGGGCGATCACGACAAATACGACAACGACCACTTCGCCGACGTGGGTCTCGGCTTCGAATACAAGAACGGACTCTTTCAGGACGCCGTCCAGTTCACGCATTCGGGGACCGCGCGTATGCCGGTCAACGCCCCGGAGGCCTATGTGCTGATCACGGAGGTGATCTTCGGCATTCCGTTGACCCCGGCCTGGTCTTTCCGGGCGTCGTACTATGTGGAATACAACGGCGTCCAGCCCGACGAGGTGAACAACCTGACGACGCGTGCGGCGGTCGGCCTCGGCTACACGTTCTGATCCGGACGGGGGTCATGCCCCCTCCGGACCTCGCGGCCGCCGCCCGAGCGTTTCGGGCGGCGGCCGCATGCCCGCCGCCGACCGCCGCTGCTAAAGTGCCGACCTCGCCTGCATCCGCAGGCGAGCCCAATGGACGGCGGCTTCGATGTACACGATCGCGATCTCGGCTCTGATCGGTCTCTTCGCGGGAGGAGTCTGGACGGCGCTCGGCCTCTGGAAGAGCTGGCAGATGGGGATCGTGCTCTTCCTGTTGGTCGGTGTCGCGAGCTTCATCCTGATCTCGCGGGCCCTGGCGCGTCGCATCGAGCCGCGCTTCCTGGCGATCCAGAAGCAGATCCAGGGCAATCAGTTCCCGCTCGCGATGAACCAGCTCGAGAGCCTGATGCCGATGGGGCGCTGGCAGATCCTGCTCGAGGGCCAGCTCCACGCCCAGCTCGGCCTGCTCGCCTACGCGACCCACGACACGGAGCGCGCCGAAAAGCATCTCTCGCAGGCGGGCTACCGCGCGACCGAAGCCCAGGTCGTCTACGCAGCGCTCCTCTACCGGACGAACCGCTGGCCGAAGGCCCGCGAGATCCTCGACTTCACGATCCGCTCCAACAAGAAGCAGATCCTGCCCTACCACGTCTATGCCTGGCTGCTCCTGAAAGAGGGCGATCGCAGCGCGGCGATCGACAAGCTGATCGCGGCCGAGAAGGTCGAGCCCGGCAACGAGTCGACGAAGGAGAATCTCGCCCGGCTCCAGAACGGCAAGGATCTCGCCATGAAACGCTTCGGGATGGTCTGGTTCGGGCTCCAGCTCGAACGCCCGCCGAAGGCGATGGGCACGGTCCAGGCGCTGCCCTTCCGCAAGGGCTTCCGCCAGAAGCCTCAAAGACGGAGCTAGAGGACGGAGCTAGAGGACGGAGCTAGAGCTCGTTCTCGAGGGACTGCGCGAGGGTCTGCCGCGCTCGGATCAGCCGCGTCGTTCCGTCGCCCTCGATCAGGACCTCGGCCGCCTTGGGGAAGGCGTTGTAATTGCTGGCCGCCATGCCCGAGGCATAGGCGCCGGCCCCCTCGATCACGACCGTGTCGCCGATCTCGGCGCGGGCGAGCCGCCGCGGGGCGAGGCCTTCGGGATCGCCGGGGCCCGGCGTCAGGATGTCGCCCGATTCGCAGCAGTGGCCGACGACCAGGTAGTCCTCCTGCTCGGCCGAGTTCGCGCGGCCGTGGGGCACGACGTGGATCGGATGCTGCGCACCGTAGAGCGACGGGCGCAGCAGCTCGGTCATGCCGCTGTCGACCTTGAGGAAGCGGTGGCCTCCGACTCCAGAACTGGAGCCCGTGTCGACGACGTCGATGATCTCGCACACGATCGCGCCGGCGAGGGCGACGAGGAAGGTGCCCGGCTCGATCTCGAGCTGGAAGTCGCTTCCCCGCCCGCGTTCCGCCAGGAACCGGGCGATCGAAGGCGAGAGGGCCGCGCCGATGGCCCGCAAATCCGCGGCCTTCTCGTCGGGCATGCGCGCGACCTTGAAGCCGCCGCCGAGGGAGAGGCGAGCGAGCTCGGGGAGCTGCTTCGCGATGCCGAGTGTGAGCGCCGCGCAGCGCTGCCAGACTTCGGGATCACCGCCCGAGCCGATGTGCGTATGCAGGCCGCTGATCCGGAGGTCGAACTCGCGGGCGAGGGCGATCACCTCGCCGAGCTTTTCATGCCAGATCCCGAAGGAGGAGCTCGGCCCGCCGACGTTGGTCCGGTTGTTGTGGCCCGATCCGAGACCCGGATTGATGCGCACCGAGACTTCGCCGCCCGGGAAGAGCTCGCCGAAGCGCCGCAGCTGGTGGAGCGAGCAGGCATTGAAGAGCACACCACGCTGGACGAGGCCCTTCAGGTCCTTCGGCAGCTCCTGGGCCGTGATCTGGATCTTCTCCGGCGCGATCCCCGCGCGCAGCGCCCGCTCGGCCTCGAAGCCGCTCGAGGCGTCGATGTGGAGTCCCTTCGCGTCGAAGATCCGGAGGATCGCCGCCGTCGGCAGCGCCTTCATCGCGAATCGCGCGACGAGTCGGCAGGGCGCCGGGAAGGCCAGCACCTGGTCGGCCGCGGCCTCGAGGGTCCGCTGGTCGTAGACGTAGACGGGGGTCCCGAATCGCTCGCGGATCGATTCGATCTGGGGCTCGGTCAAGAAGCGCATGCGAGAGGACTCCTGCTCGGGTTCGGGCCAGCGTTTCTGGCCAGGTCTTTCGAGCAGATTAGCAGCGCGAGGTGCCCACGGTTTCGCGGGAGGCTCGACGATGGAGGGGACGTGGGGGCGGTCCGGCGACGCGTCGGAACGCCGTGGCCCGATTGCCTCGTGTCCACGTGGACGGCCGTACACGAGTCGCCTGAAGTCCCGGGACGCGACAGCCTCGTGAGCGCTCGCTTCTCCCCCTGGATTCGGTCCCGGCGGATACCCGACCGTCGCCGACTACGCCCGCCACGAACCTGAGAAGACCCTCCTCCACCAGGTCATTCGTGCGGAGCTCCTGCCCTTCCTCGCGCGAGCGAGATCGGAGGGCGCTCCCGTCGCCCGCTTCGTCGAGCGCGAAGTCCGAAGCTATCTCGAGTGCGGCCTGCTCGCGCACGGCTTCCTGCGCGTCCACTGCGACGCCTGCGGCAAAGACCGACTCGTCGCCTTCTCGTGCAAGGGCCGCGGCTTCTGTCCTTCCTGTGGCGGTCGCCGCATGGCCGACACCGCCGCCCACCTCGTAGACCGGGTGCTGCCCGAGGTCCCGATCCGGCAGTGGGTGCTCACGCTGCCCTATCCGCTCCGATACCGCTGCGCCTGGAACGCGCGACTCACGAGCGAGGTGTTGCGCGCCTTCCTGCGCGCCGTCTTCGCGGACCAGCGGCGGCGAGCGCGAGCGCTCCTCGGCATCCGCCAGGGGCAGTGCGGCTCGGTCACGTTCATCCAACGCTTCGGCTCGGCCCTGAACCTGGCTCCGCACTTTCATACTCTCGTGCTCGACGGCGTCTATGCAGGTCCTTCGCATCGCCCAGGAGACTTCGCGGCCCTGCCTCCGCCCTAGACCGAGGATGTGGCGCGCGTGCTGGCGGGGACGGCGAGGCGCATCCTGCGGCGGCTCGATCGAAGCGGGGTGGATCCGGACGACGATCCGCTCGCAGGCGACGATCCACTGATGGCGATACTCGGCGCGGCCTCCATCCGTTCGCGGATCGCGACAGGTCCCGAGGCGGGCGAGCCGTGGCGAAGGCTCGGGGATCGGGTGGAAACGGTCGAAGAGGACGAGGCGGGTGTCGAAGCCAAGGCCGTGGTGCCCCCTCGCTGCGTTCGTCAGGGGGGCATGAGCCTGCACGCGGACGTGGCGGTCCCGGCACGGGATCGAATGCGACTCGAGCGGCTCTGTCGTTATGCCGCTCGCCGTCCGCTCGCCCTGGGTCGTCTCGAAGCGCTGGCCGACGGGCGGCTCGCCTATCGGCTCAAGACGCCGTGGCGAGACGGGACGACGCATGTCGTGATGGAGCGGAGAGAGCTGCTCGAGCGTTTGGCGCCGCTGATCCCGCCGCCGCGAGCGCACCAGGTCCGGTACCACGGGGTGCTCGCGCCTTGTGCGAGCGCGCGCGACCAGGTGGTGCCGGCAGGGCCCACGGTGTTGGAGACGGCGCGGTTGTCTGGGGAGGCGGGCGTCGAGTCGAGCCGATGTTTGAGTGGGGGAGGGGGGTCACCGGGAGCCCCTTCGTCGACCGAATTGCTGGGCGATCGAAGCGAATCGCTTCCCCGGCGGATCGCGTGGGCGGATCTGCTGAAGCGCGTCTTCGAGGTCGATGCGCTTCGCTGCCCGAGCTGTGGAGAGAGGATGCGGCTGATTGCGGCGATCACGGATCCGTGTGTGGCGCGGCGGATCCTCGAGTGTCTGGCGCTTTCGTCTCGGGCTCCGCCGCTTGAGCCCGCGAACGAGATCGATCTCGGGCCTGAATTCTGCGACAGCGCGGTCGCGCGGGAGCTCGGGAGAACGCCATCGGATCCGGACTTCGACTTCGATCAATCGGTCGGCGCAGTCCAGGTCACGCACGAGGACGCCTGATCGATCGATTCCAGAGACCCATCGAAGGCCGACGGCGATGGGCGCGGGAGTTCTTTGACCGCTACGGGTCTACCCCCAGGGCGTCGGGGGGTCGACTGGCTGCGGACGGGCGGGAAAGCTTGAATTCGTCCCTCGGACGGGCCAGTTTGCGTAACGACCCTTAGCGGCGATGCGGAAAAGCGGGCTTGAATCGCCTATCCCCCTACGCCGACATCCCCAACGACGACCCCTGGCTCCAGATGAGCCAGGAACAGGTCTTCGCGCAGATCTGGACGCGACCGGGCCTCTCGATGCGCGACCGGCGACTCATCTCCCTGACCGCGGCGGCTTACGCCGCCTCGCCGCCCGGCTACATCTCGCATATCGAAGGCGCCCTCGACAGCGGCGACCTGACGCCCGCGGAGCTCTGGGAGTGGCTGATCCACTTCACGAACTACGCCGGCTATCCGAAAGCGGCGCCGGTCTGGGCGGAGATCCGGATCGCGCTCGCGAAGCGGGAGCTCCTGCCGCTGCCCGCGAGTCTCGGGCCAGGACGGGATCCAGAGCTGGATCGCAAGCGGGCGACGCCTGGGGAACGCCCCGCGAAG
>JANMTD010000508.1:0-14026 GCA_031390075.1 Deltaproteobacteria bacterium
GCCCTCGCGGCGCTCGCCGCACAACGACCCGCAGGCGGCGGAGGACAACCGCCGCAGCGTGATCCTGCGGATGCAGGAAACGGGTCGGCTCTCGCGCAGCGCCGCGTCGGCCGCGCTCGCCGAGCACGTGAAGGTCGTCGACCCGCGCCCGGGCGAGAGCTTCACCGCCGCGGCCTATTTCGTCGAAGAGGTGCGCCAGCAGATCTTCGAGGCCCTCGGCAGCGCGCTCGTCCTGCGCGGCGGGCTGCGCATCGAGACGACCCTCGACGCGCGCATGCAGCGCGAGGCGGTGACGGCGCTGCGGGCGGGGCTCGACGCGATGAAGAAGGATGCCGTGCGGGACGCCCAGGGACGGCCTGCGCAGGGCGCGCTCGTCGCCCTCGACGTGAAATCGGGCGAGGTCCTCGCGATGGTCGGGGGCTACGACTTCGCGGCGAGTCGCTTCAATCGCGCCGTCCAGGCGAAGCGTCAGCCGGGCTCCGCCTTCAAGCCCTTCGCCTACGGGGCCGCACTCGAGGCGGGCTTCCCGGCCAACGCCACGCTCTACGACTATCAAGTCGAGTTTCGCAACCGCGCGACCGGGAAATGGTGGCGGCCCAAGAACTACTCGGAGAGCTTTCGCGGCCCGGTCAGCATGTCGGAGGCCCTGGCGCGCTCGCTCAACAACCCGACCATCCGCCTGATCGAGGAGGTCGGCGTCGACCGGGTGATCGACTTCGCAAGGCGCGCGGGCATCCGTTCGAAGCTCTCCCGCGATCTCGCCATCGGGCTGGGGACGAACGAGGTGACGCTGCTCGAGATCACGTCGGCCTATGGAACCTTCGCGCGCGGCGGCCGGGCTCGGGATCCGCGCATCGTGCGTCGTGTCGTCGACGCGGACGAGCGGGTGCTGCTCGAAGACCTGAAGGCCGCAGACCTGCCGCCCCGGCAGACGAAGAAGCGGATCTCCTCCGTCGATGCCTATCTCACGACCTATCTCATGAGCGAGGCGGTTCGCGCGTGGTACGGCACGGGCCACGCTGCGGCCCGGCTCGGCAGCGGGATCGCGGGCAAGACCGGATCGACGAACAACAACCGGGATGCCTGGTTCCTCGGCTTCACGCCCGAGATCGTGACGGGCGTCTGGGTCGGACACGACGACCGGACGCCCATGGCCAAGCACCGCACGGGCGCCGGCGCGGCGCTGCCGATCTGGACCGCGTTCATGGAGCGGGCGCTCGACGGCAAGCGGCCCGGCGCGTTCGCGATCCCGGACGGCCTCCGCTTCGCGGGCGTGAGCGCCGAGACCGGTGAAACCGTCCGGAGTACCGTCCAGTATCCCGGCTGGATCCCCGTCGCAGCGGATCGAAGGATTCGCAAGGCTCGTTTCGTGCCGTCGCCCGACGAGCCGGCCGACGGCCAGCTCGGGCCGGTCGTCGCATCCGGGATCCCCGGCGCTCCCTGGTCGCCCGGGGTGTTGCCCGAGATCTCGGGCGCGACGACGCCGCTCAGGCCGGCCCCGGTCGGCGCTGGGCCGCCCGGAAATGCTTCCGCGCCCGAGGCGGCGACCCGGCCCGACCGGTCTAGTCGTCCAGATCCGGAGCCTTGAAGCGACGCTTGGGCTCGCCGCCGAGGACGAGCGCGAGCATCGTGTTCATACTGGCTTCGTCCTGGTCGAAGCCGCCGTGCGAGCGCGATGCGCTCCGCTTCGGATCGAGGGGACTCCGGTAGGTCGTGATGCGGTTCGCCACGCCCGCCGTCGGCAGGGCCGGCAGGAATTTCTCCATGCCCAGGATCGGCTCGACCGCGCCCCGCTTCTGGTACGAGTTCGAGACCAGGTAGAGGAGCGATTTGCGGTAGATCGTCGCGACGTCGTCGCCCTGCTCGGTCTGGTCGTCGAGCAGGAAGTGGTGGAGCTGCCGGACGCGATGTGCGGCCAGCGCGGGTCGGATCGCCCGATCGAACAGGCCGTGGGTACACGCCGGGGCGAACAGGATCAGGTTCTCGAAGGGCGCTCCCGCGAGCTTCGACCAGCACTCGAGCAGATGGGCGTGCCAGATCGAGCCGGCGCTGTGGCCCACGAGGTGGAGCTTCGGGCGCTTCGCCGCCGGGAGCGCAGCCATCAGGTCGCGCAGGGTCCGCAGGGCATGCGTCCCGGCGCGCGTCTCCTCGAACGCGAGCTCGGCGTCGCTCTGCATCTCCTTCCACAGCGCATGGCCGACGGGATGGGTCACCCGCTCGAGCACGCGGTCCCACCAATCGCTCGCCGCGCCGACGCGCTCCTCCGCGAAGCTCTGCTTGCCGAGCAGCAGGTCGCGCAGCTCGGCCAGCAGTCCGGTCTCCCAGATGAAGTGGATCTCATGGATGCCGTTGTCGTGAAAGACGCCGCGCCATTTCCCGACCCGCCGCGCCGCATCCTTGATGTCGTTGAGGCCACCGTGGGCGTAGAGCAGGAGATGCGCGGGCGGCGTAGGCGGCACAGGGAGTGCGTCGCCCGCTGCACCCCTCAGCGCGCGGCGCAGGATGTCCTCGGCGTCGGCGCGTGAGCTCGGGTAGTCGCCCTTCGGGTCGTAGTGGCCGTCGTCGATGTGGAGGAAGTGGTCGCGGATCGTGAAGCGCGGCGGTCCCGAGGTCGAGAGGCGCGTCCCCGTCGCCGAGAGCGTGTACTTGCTGGCCGCGGGTCGCGCGTCCGACTCGAGCGGCAGGGCGAGACGGGCGACCCAGAGGTCCCAGACGTTTCGTTCGAAATCGTCGTAGGTCCAGAGGGCGACGCCCGGGAGGCGCCGCTTGCCGATCGGGAAGCCGCCCCAACCGCGGCCCCAGGAGTTCTGGACGAGGAATCCGCGCGCGGTGTAGCCCACGATCGCGAAGGCATGCCCACCCGCCTCGCGAACCGACGCATCGAAGGCGATGACGCCGCGCTTCGGCACGTCCCAGCCCTCGTGGACGGCGGCGGACGCGAAGACGGCACCGACCTCGTTCAGCGCTGCGTGGAGATCCGAGCGCCGCGGCATGATCCGGTAGTAGGCGCCGAGGCGGACCTCGAGGGCGTCCAGTTGGCGCGCTTCCGTGAGGATGCCCGGCTTCTTCGGATCGTAGGGCCAGGCCTTGTCGGAGCAGACGCCGTTCTTGTGCCAGCCCTTCATGGCACCGCGGGCGCTGCTGTAGTCGTAGCGCTGGCCGGGCCATTGGTCGTGGCGCTTGGCCATCTCGAAGAGCATGCGCGGGCTGACGCGCTGCCGTCGACCGCGCTCCAGTACCAGGGAATCGACGACCGCCGCGAGTCCGAAGCCCGTGCAGGCGCCCTCGTTCTTTTGATCGAGGATTCGGAGTCGGCTCTTGGCGGGAATCAGGCGGGGCTTCAGGGGCAGGAGGGCAGGGCGGTAGATCAGGTCGCGAAAGTCCATCGAGTCGCGGTTGACGTCGAGCTTCGCCCGCCGGACTACCACGCCTCCTACCATGACGGAGCTTTGTCCTTGCCGTGGGCCATCGCCGACAGGGCGAGCGGTGACTTCGGCGAATTGAGCCCGCCGTCGACGTCGAGGATCGCCCCGGTGATGTACTGCGCGTCCGGCGAGCAGAGGAAGGTCGCCGCGACGGCGATGTCGCGGGGCGTTCCGAGTCGCGCACCGGGAGTCCAGCGCAGCAGCTCCGCCTCCATCTCGGGACGCGCCCGAAACAGTCCATCCTCGAGCATCGAGGTCCGGATCGATCCGCTCCGGATCGCATTCACGCGGATCTTCGGCGCGAACTCGAGGGCCATCATGTTCGTGATCTGCTCGAGGGCGGCCTTCGCAGCGCCGTAGGCAATGCCCCCGTAGTCGGCGAGGATCGCCATGCCCGAGGAGATGTTGACGATCGCGCCGCCGCCGACGGCCTGCATGTGGGGGATCGCGAAGCGGGAGAGATGGAGCGGCGCGATTGCATTCAGGCGGAAGCAATCGATGATCTCCTCGTCGGTCGACTGGAGCGTCGAATAGGCGCCACCGGCGCCGGCGTTGTTGGCGACGAGATCGATGCGGCCGTATTCGGCGATGGTCGCCGCGACGAGGGCGCGCAGCTCGCCCTCGACGCGCGCATCGCACACGAATGCCCGGGCGACACCGCCCGCCGCCCGGATCTCGCCCACCACGTGCTCGATCTGATCCGCCGAGCGCGCCGCGCAGACGACCTTCGCGCCCCGGGCCGCCCAGGTCTTGGCGATCTCCCGTCCGATACCCCGACCCGCCCCCGTCACGATCGCGACCTTGCCCGAGAAATCGACCTGCATGGCTCTCCTCTCTCTCTTTCTCGCTGCGTACGTCTCATCCGTGGCTCGCTGGGGACGCCTGTGCTCTCCTCCATGGGTAGCATCGATCGATTGGTCGGTCGCATCCGCGCGTGATAGGATGAAGAGAGCCAGCGGAGGTGATCGATGTTAAGCCAGAGACGTCTCCTTTCGGGTTCGATCCGTCTTCTCGTCCGGCCTTTCGGCCTCGCCCTCGCCGTACTCTTCGCCATCCTCTTCGCCCTGTCTCCCGGCACGCTCCGCGCCGACGAGACCTGCCAATCGCCCTATCTCCCGAAGATCGTCGGCCAGGAGGATTTCCTCTACGTCTGGACCGTCGGCATCGAGGGTCTGGGCGACGGCTCGGACAAGCTCGTCACGATCGGTGTGAACCCCGCGCGCAAGGATCATGGCAAGGTCATCCATTCGCTCTCCGTCGGCAGCCGCAACGAGGCCCACCATGCGGGCTTCACCGACGACCGCCGCTATCTCTGGGCCGGCGGTCTCGATTCGAGCTTGATCTTCGTCTTCGACGTGGGGAGCGATCCCGCGAAGCCGAAGCTCGTCCGCACGATCCGCGATTTCCCCGAGAAGACCGGCTGGGTCGGTCCGCACACCTTCTATCCGATCCCCGGCCGCATGCTGATCACCGGCCTCTCGAACGCCGCCGACAAGGGCGGTCGCACGGGTTTTGCCGAGTACAACAACGACGGGACGCTCGTGCGCACGGTGCCGATGCCGGAGAACGGAAACTACGGCTACGACCTGCGCATCAACGCGAACCTGAACCGCATGCTCTCGTCGTCCTTCTCGGGCCACCGCAACTACATGCGCAAGCTCTCCGACCTCATGGGCGATCCCGAGGCGATGAAGAATTTCGGCCATACGATGGTCGTCTGGGACTTCCATGCGCGGCGCCCGCTGCAGGTCCTCGAGGTTCCAGGCGCGCCCCTCGAGATCCGCTGGGCGCTGGCGCCAGACGCCGAGTACGCCTTCACGAGCACGGCCCTGACCTCGAAGCTCTGGGGCGTCTTCCGGCTCCCGGATGGGCGCTTCGAAGCGGCCGAGATCGGTACGATCGGCGATCCGTCGAGGACACCGCTCCCCGTCGACATCAGTCTCTCCCGCGACGACAAGACGCTCTTCGTCGACACGTTCATGGACGGCATGGTCCGGGTCTACGACGTGTCGAACCCGCGCCAGGCGAAGCAGATCTACGAGAAGAAGATCGGCTCGCAGGTCAACATGGTGAGCCAGAGCTGGGACGGAAAGCGGCTCTACTTCACGAGCTCGCTGCTCGCGAACTGGGACGGTACGGGCCATCCGGACGAGCAGTTCGTGAAGGGCTTCGGCTGGGACGGCAAGCAGCTCTCGCCGACCTTCGCGATCGATTTCCGGGCCGAGAAGCTGGGCCGACCGCATCACATGCATTTTGGTCAGCTCGGATTCTGGGGCGCACCGGAAGCGGCGGGCGGATGAAGCGCGCCGTCGGACTTGCCGGCCCTCTCGTCGGACTAGCGGCATGGACCGCTATTGCATTGGGGATCGCGTCGGCCATCGCGTTGGCCACCGCGAACGCCGAGCCCCATGCCCATGCGCCCGGTGCGGATTCCCATGGCGCGGCGCCCGTCGATCCATCGGCTCCGTCGACTTCGACCGCCCCGCTGCCCCTCTTCGACGCACCCGACCCGGGGAGCTACGAGCTTCCCGCGATCGACCGGGTCGGCCCGCACGACCTGCTCGGCATCTCGGGCCTGCCCGAGCGCCTGATCGAAATCGGACCGGGCGAGCTCGCCCTCGTTTCGTTCGTGTACCTGAGCTGTGACGAGGCCTGTCCGCTCTCGACGGCGCTGCTGCTCCAGCTCGATCGCGCGCTCGCCGGGGACCCGGCGCTCGCGAAGCGGATCGAGCTCGTGACCGTCAGCTTCGATTCCGCGCGCGACACGCCGCAGGCGATGGCGGAGCTCCACGATCGGATGGCGCCGCGGGGGCGCTGGCGATTCCTGACGGCGAAGAACGAGGCGTCGCTGCGGCCGGTGCTCGCGGATTTCGGCCAGGATGCCGTCTGGATCCCGGGTGGGAAGAACGTGCCCGATGCGCTGCGACACGTATTGAAGGTCTATCTCGTCGACGCGGGCGGCGCGGTGCGACAGATCTACTCGACGGGATTTCTCGACGTGCGCCTCGTGCTCGCGGATCTGAGGACGCTGTTGCCGACGGCGCCCTGATGGGGAACGCCGTCGAGCTTAATCGGGTATGAGGAGTATCGATGCGATGAGCGGAGCGACGGACTTCTTCTACGACCCCTACCTCGCCGAGCATCAGGCGGATGCCCACGCGATCTACCGCCGGCTGCGTGAAGAGGCGCCCGTCTACCACCATCCCGAGCGGGGCATCTGGGCGATCTCGCGCTTCGAAGACGTCTGGAACGCGACCCTCGACCTCGACGCGCTCTCGACCGAGGGCATCGAGGAGACGCAGACGCTGCTCCCGATGCTGAACTTCATCGATCCGCCGCGCCACAACCGCTTGCGAACGCTGGTCTCGCGGGCCTTCACTTTTCGGCGGGTGAACGAGATGGAGGAGAGGGTGCGCGGGATCGCGCGCGAGCTCCTCGATGCGCTCGAGGGGCGCAGCGTTTGCGAGCTCGTCCGGTCCTTCGCCGAGCCGCTTCCCGGGCGCATCATCGCCGAGATGATCGGCGTCCCGCCCGAGCGTCGCGAGACCTTCCTGTCGCATACGCGCTGCATGCTGACGACCGATCCGACGCTCACGATCACCGAGATGATCGAGGAGCCCTCGAAGCGCATCTACGAAGAGTTCGCGCTGCTCCTCGACGAGCGCCGCAAACAATCCGAAAAGGATCTGATGAGCGCCCTCGTCGCCGCGGAGATCGACGGCGAGCGGCTCTCCGACGCCGAGATCCTCGGCTTCTGCTACCAGCTGATCGTCGCGGGCAACGACACGACGACGTCGCTGATCGGAAACGCCGCCGTCCTCTTCGCGCAGCACCCCGACCAGCAGCGACTGCTCGCCCGCGAGCCCGCGCGGATCCCCAACGCCATCGAAGAGGCCCTCCGCTACGAGCCCCCGGCGCAGGCCCTGCCGCGCCAGACGCGCAAGCCGCTCGAGCTCCACGGCCGCTGCATTCCGACCGACCAGCGCGTACTGCTCGTGTGGGCCGCCGCGAATCTCGACGAGCGCGAGTTCGAGGATCCGGAGCGCTTCGACGTGACCCGCAAGGTCGTGCGACATCTCTCCTTCGGCCACGGCGTACATTTCTGTCTCGGGGCCTCCCTCGCGCGCATGGAGGCGCGGATCGCCTTCGAGGAGCTCTTCGCGCGCTATCCGGAATACGCGCTGGTGCGTGAGCCCGGCTGGGTCCATTCGCGCTGGGCCCGGGCCCACGGCGAGATCGAGATCGCGCTCGGACCCCGCTCGGGAATCTCGGGATGAGGGCCTTTCGGCGGATCGATGCGTGGAGCGCAGTCGTCGCGACGGCGCTCGCGATTGCGGGGGCGGGTACAGCGATGGCCGATGGAGCGGGGATACGAGGCGACGCCGATAGCGCGCGGATGGAGGCCGCCTACGGCCGTTTCGCGGACGCCGTGCGCGAGGCGGGCGAGATCGTGAAGCGCCATCCCTTCTACCGGGATCCGGTCAACAGGGCGAGCGGCTTCGCGTTCATCTCGGGCATGTTGATCGCGACCCTCGAGGAGGATCTGGTCCAGGATCCCGACTTCCCGCTGTTTCGGATCCTCGACTTCCGGATCCGCGAAGGCGGCGACAATCCCGACCAGCGTTATCTCTTTACGCGTGTTCGAGGCGACGCGACCTATCGCATCTGGGGTTGGCTCGGAAAGCAGAGCGGACTCGAGTTCCAGCTCTACGCCGGCGAGCCCTGGCGAAAGGGCGGAGGGCGATCCGTCTCGACACTCCCGTTCGAGGACATCCGCTTCGACGAGGACGGCGGGTTCGAGATCTTCCTGTCGCCGACGAAGCGCGCGGGGAACTGGCTCGAGAACGCCTCGGATGCGAGCGAGCTGATCGTGCGGCAGGTCTTCAGCGACTGGAAGAACGAGACGCCGGGCGAGGTCCACATCGACCGCCTGGGATTCGAAGGCAAGTCGAAGCCTGTCATGACCCAGGCCTCGATGGCGGAGCGCCTCGAACGCGCGGCGGACGATCTGACGCGCACGGTGGCGACGTGGCCCGATTTCGTGGTTGCGAGATACATGCAGGCGCAGCCTGCGAACACGCTCTCGGCCCCTGCGGATCCGACCGCGGTCGGCGGTGTCGCCGGCCGCTTCATGAGCAACGGCCATTTCGAGCTCGCCCCCGACGAGGCGCTCGTCGTCAGCCTCTGGCCGATCGATGCCCGCTACCAGGGCATCCAGCTCACGGACCCCTGGTTCTCGTCCCTCGAGTACGCCAATCGACAGACGAGCTTGTCGGCGGATCAGGCCTATCGAAGTCCCGACGGCGCCTATCACATCGTCGTCGCCGCCCGGGATCCCGGGGTCCAGAACTGGCTCGACACGACCGGCCTTCCGAAGGGCGCGATGCTGATCCGCTTCGACGGGAGCGCGCTCGAATCGTTTCCGAAGTCGAAAGTGCCGGTCGCTCGCAAGGTCCGCTTCGAGGCCCTGCGCGCGGCGCTCCCCGCCGACACGCCCGCTTTCTCCGCCGCGATGCGCGACGCACAGATCGCGGAGCGGCGCCGCCACGTGCAGATCCGATTCGGGAAGTGAAGCGCGCCCCGTGATCGACTTCGATCCGTACGACGAGGCCTTTCTCGACGATCCACAGCCCGTCTACACGCGCCTTCGCGAAGAGAGCCCGGTCCACTTCGTCGAGCACTTCGGCGCGACCTTCCTGTCCCGCTTCGAGGACATCTGGGCCGCGACCCAGAGCCGCAAGCTCTCGGTCGCAGGCGGCATCACCCCGTCGCAGCTCCTGCTCGGTGCGCCCGCGAATCCGAAGATGCCGAGCCAGATGGATCCGCCGCGACACACCGCGGTGCGCGCCGTCCTGTCGCCGCATTTTCGTCCGGGTGCGGTCGCGCGCCTCGAGGCCGAGATCCGCGGGATCGCCCGCGCCTGCGTCGACGCGGCGATGGAGACGGGCCGCCTCGACGTCGCCGCCGATCTTGGCGCGAAGGTCTCGTCGCAGATGGCCTGCCGGATCGTCGGCTTTCCCCTCGAGCATGCGCCGGCGCTCTCCCAGCGTGTGAACGCCTTCTTCCACCGTCGCCCCGGGCATCGCGGCGAGACCGAGAAGGCGACGGAGGCCGCCGCGGCCCTCTACGCCTGGGTCGGTGATTTCGTCGCGGTGCTTCGAGCCGAGCCCTCGCGGGCGACGGGACTCGCGGCCGACCTGCTCGCGTGTCGGATCGAGGGTCAAGCCCTCGACGACGATGATCTCCTGCACGCCCTCGTGAATCTGCTGATCGCCGCGTCGGACACGTTTCCGAAGGCGCTCGCAGCCACCGTCGACCGACTCGCGCAGTCCCCCGATCAACTCCGCGCCGCGGTGCTCGATCCGACGCTCTTGCCGGGCGCCTTTCAGGAAGCCGTGCGCCTCGATACGCCGACCCAGTTCCAGGGGCGAAGCGTGCTCGAGTCGATTGAATTCGGCGGCCGGACGCTGCGGCCCGGCGAGCGTGTTTGTTTCCTGTTTGCCGCGGCGAATCGCGACCCGCGCGAGTTCGACGCCCCCGAGCGCTTCGACCCGCGCCGCAATCCGCCCCGCACGCTCGCCTTCGGCAATGGGATCCATCTCTGCCTCGGCCGCCCGCTCGCGATGCTCGAGGCACGGGTCGCCCTCGAAGAGCTGCTCGCCCGGATCCCGGAGTACGAGCCGGTTCGGGGCGACGCCCGGTTCGCGCGCACGGAGTACGTTCGCGGCTGGCTGCGATTTCCGATCGAGTTCGAGGCGCCGGGGAAGCGATGACGAAGGAGGGGCGATGAAACGATCGATCTCGCGGGCGCATATCAGCGGGGAGGCCGCGGTCCGGGTCCTCGATGCGGCGCTCGCGCGGGCGCGGACGGAGGGACAGGACGTAGTCGTCGCGGTGGTCGACGCGAGTGGGTTGCTCGTCGGGTTTGCGGCGGAGCAGGGGGCCCCGCGCATCTCCCACGCGGTCGCCCGGGACAAGGCCTTCACCGCGGCAATGACGGGGATGTCGTCGCAGGCGTGGAAGCTCCTGATGGACGAGATGCCGGCGAACGAGCGTGAGATCGTGCTCCGGGCGGAGGGCTACATCGGGACCGACGGCGGTTTTCCGATCTTCGATGCGGGACAGCTGATCGGTGGCGTCGGGGTCTCAGGCGCGTCGGGCGAGCTCGACGCGATCTGCGCGAAGGCGGGGATCGAGGCGCTCGACGCGGGCGGATCCGGGTCGGCCTAATCCGTCCGCGCCGCCCCGTCGACCGCCGGCGACGCGAAGACCGCGTGGACACCGCCGTCGACCGGGAGTGTCACGCCGTTGATGAAGCTCGCCTCGTCGGAGGCGAGAAAGACGGCGGCGTGGGCGATGTCTTCCGGTGTCCCGAGGCGGCCGACGGGGACCTGGGCTTCGAAGCGCCGCAGGCCATCGCGCACCGTGGCGAGCCAGCTGAGGAATCCGGGGGTCGCCATCGGGCCCGGCGAGATCGCGTTGGCCCGGATGCCGTAGCGGCCGTAGTCGGCGGCGATGCTGCGCGCGAGGGAGATGACGCCCGCCTTCGCCATGCCGTAGACCGCGAGATGCCGCACGGCGCGGAGCCCGGCGCCCGAAGTCGTCATCAAGATGACACCCTTTCGCTGCGGCATCATCACGCGCAGCGCGCACTGCGTCCCGTAGAAGACCGAGTCGAGGTTCAGCGCGATCAGCCGCCGGTAGTCCGCGAGGGAGACCGATTCGGTCGGCTCGGGAATCGCGCCCCCCGCGTTATTGAAGAAGATGTCGAGTCGGCCGAGATCCCGCACCGCCTTCGCGACGAGGGCTTCGACCTCGTCGGGCTTCGTCACGTCCGCGGCGTGGGCGACGGCGCGACCGCCGCGCGCCACGATCTCGTCGACCACGGCAGCGGCGGCGCGGGGATCGATGTCGTTGACGACGACGGTGGCACCGTGGCTCGCGAAGAGCCGCGCGCTCGCTGCGCCGATCCCGCTTCCCGCTCCGGTGATGACGGCGATTCTTCCGGCCAGGCGTTCGCTCATGAGCGCATCCTATCACGCCCCCCGACGCCGCGGTCGCGACGCCTCGCGGGCCCGTGAGATGTGCGGCGCGTTGTGCCAGACTCGCTCGGCGACCCTCCTGAGAGGGAAGGAGAGGGAAGTGGAGGACGAAGCGGTGACCAAGCTCGGAACGAATCTCCCCGAACACCTGATCGGAACGGACCAGGGGGCGCTCGTCGAATTCCTCTCGGGTCTCGAGTCGCTCGGCTACGGCTATGTGACCGTCGGCGATCACGTGCTCGGCGCCGATACCAGCGTGCGCCCGGACTGGAAGCCGTTTCACGGCCACCCGCCGCTCTACGACCACCGCATGGTCTGGCACGAGCCGCTCGTGCTCTTCGGTTACCTCGCCGCGCTGACGCGAACCCTCGAGCTCTGCACCGGGATCCTGATCAGTCCACAGCGCCAGACGGCCCTGCTCGCGAAGCAGGCCGCCGAGGCCGACGTACTCTCCGGCGGGCGGATCCGCTTCGTGATCGCCGCGGGCTGGAACGACGTCGAGTACGAGGCGCTGAACGTCGACTTCAAGAAGCGTGGCAAGATCATGGAAGAGCAGTTCGAGCTGATGCGCGAGCTCTGGAGCAAGGAGGTCGTGACCTATCACGGCCACCACCACACCGTGACCGCCGCCGGCATCAATCCCCTCCCGACGAACCGGCGGATCCCGCTCTGGGTCGGCGGTCAGTCGAAGGTCGTGCTGCGGCGCTGCGGCCGGCTCGGCGACGGCTGGTTCCCCTACTACCCCTATTTCAGCGAGTCGCTGGTCCGCGCCGATCGCGCCGTGATCGAGAAGGCGGCGCGAGAGGCCGGGCGCGATCCCGCCGAGATCGGGATCGAGGGCGCGATCTACTTCGAGGACCCGCGCTTCCCGATGCCGAAGGACGGACGCAAGCCGCCGCATTCCCTCGAGGAGTGCGTCGAATACGCCCGCTGGTGGAAATCGTTCGGCGCCGATCGCTTCTGGGTCACAGCGCCCTGGGCCGATCTCGGGCCCGAGGAGACGGGCGTTCGCAGGTCGGGACGAGCCTTCGGCGGGGTCGAAAAGCGCCTGCGCGAGCTCGAGCGCTTCAAGCAGGCGGTGGGGAAGGACTTCTGAGCCGCGTCTGACCGCTATTCCCCGGCCTTCCCCCTTCCAATTTTCCGGGGTGCTGGTTATGGTCGGGCGTGCCCGCCATTACCGTGGTACTTCCGGTCTTCAATCGAGCTCAGGTCGTCTCGAGGGCGATCGAGAGCGTGCTCGCCCAGACGCTCGGGGACTTCGAGCTGATCGTCGTCGACGACGGCTCGCGCGATGGGACGGCGGCTCTGCTGGAGCAACAGACCGACCGGCGCATCCGGGTCATCACGGTCCCGGAGAATGGCGGCGCGTGTGCGGCCCGCAACCTGGGGATCGAGTCGGCCGTCGGCGAGCTCGTCTGCTTTCTCGACAGCGACGACGCCTTTCTCCCGAAGAAGCTCGAGGTCGTGGCGGAGCTGTTCGCCGTCCAGCCGGAGCTCGGCCTGCTCGTCGATTCATTCGTCTGCCGCAAGGGGATCGGGGGTCGGAGCTGGGTCAAGACGAAGCGCAATCCGCCGGACCTCTCGGGCCGGGACTTCCGGGAGGCGCTCTTCCAGCGACGGATCGTCAAGGCCACGACGGCGCTCTCGGTGCGGCGCAGCGTGCTGCGCGAGGTCGGCCATTTCGACGCGCGGCTGCGTCGGCGGCAGGATCTCGATTTCGTGCTGCGGCTCTCGCGCCACTACGTCTGTCGCTCGACGGACCGGGTGCTCTGGGAGAAACATGAGAGCGCGGACGCCATCTCCCGGGACCATTCGCTCTTTTTGCAGGCGTCGATCGACATCTGCGATCGCCATCCCGACTACCTCGAGCAACATCCGGCGGCGCTCTACCGCGATCTCCGCAGTCATTTCGCCTGGCTCGCCAAGCACGGCCATTGGCGGACGCTCGCGATCGATGCCCGGCGTTATGCCGCCTACGCGCCGTTCGAACATTCCCTCGCCCGCTTGATGCTGGACTACCGGATTTCGCGCCCGGTTCTCTATCAGCCGAAGGCTCCTTATGGGCTGAAGGCTCCTCATGGGCTGAAGGCTCCTTATGGGCCCGAGTCTCAGGTCGACTCGATCCAGCGGAGTCTCGCGGACTCGGGCAAGCCGCCCAGGACCGCCGAGACGAGCTGTGCGCCGGCAAGGGTCGAGTAGTAGCTCCAGGCGATGGCGATCGAGAGCGGGATCTGCCAGGCGGGCAGGTCGACCTCCCGGTGGTGGACGAGGATGCGGCGGGCGGCGCGCGTGTTCTTCTTGAAGAAGACCTGCACGGCGTAGGCGAGCCGGGCGAGGCGTCCGCGACCCTCGAGCTTCGCCTTGGCATCGCGGTCGAGGCCCGCCTGCACCGCACGCCAGAGGATGAACACGAAGCCCGAATGGGGCGCGTGCAGGACGACCGCATCCGGCGTCCGAAGGAACCCGAAGTCCCGCGCGACGATGTCGGCGAGCCAGATCCCACACTGCTTCTTGAACGCCTGCGTGCTCGGGAAGGGGTTCGACCTGAAGAATCGAGTT
>JANMTD010000512.1:0-2021 GCA_031390075.1 Deltaproteobacteria bacterium
CGCAGACGAAGATCCGGGCCATCCCAATTGGCTCGATACCGGGGGCCACCCCGATGGCCTCCTCACCTTCCGCTTCTTCTGGCCGAAGTCGGACCCGAGCCCGACGACCCGGGTCGTGAAGCAGACGGAGCTCGCGTCCATGCTTCCGAAGGACACGCCCCACATCAGCCCGGCGAGCCGCGCCGCCTCGATCCGCGCGCGCAAGGAGCACCTCGCATGGCGCTTCCGCTCGTGAGGCCGGCATGAGCAGGCAGCCGCCGGCGCGCCCCGACTGGGTCGCCGCGATCAACGCCGGGCAGATCCTGCCGATCCACGCGGAGGCGCAGCTTCCCCTCGAACGCGATGCTTTGCTCGCCGAGGCGCGGGCGCGCCAGGGACGCGAGGACGGCGGTGTCGCCGACTTCGGTCATCCACTCTTTCCCGCCGACGAGATGATCGAGGCCCTCGACCGCGTGCTCGATGCGATCGGGAACGAGGCGGCGCTCCACGAGATGGGGCGCTTCATGACGCGGCGCTTCGTGCTGCGCCTGCTCGAGGTGCGGCTCCAGCTGATGGCCTATCTGCGCGCCGATCCCGGCGTCGTCGACGAGGAGATCGACGCACCTCTCTTCGTCGCCGGCGCGCCGCGGACCGGAACGACGCTCCTGCACGCGCTGCTCGCGACCGACCCCGCCCACCGCGCGCCGCTCGGCTGGGAGCTCCTCCGACCGCTCCCGCCGCCGGATGCCGATCCCGAAAGGCGCGCCCGGGATCCGCGCGTCGCGATCGTGGAGCGCGAGCTCACGATGGCCCAGACCGTCGTCTCCGGGCTCCTCGCGATCCATGTCTACGGCGCGAGCCGTCCCAAGGAATGCCTGTCGGCGATGAGCTTCAGCTTCCGTTCGGAGGAGTTCACCGCCCGCTACCACGTCCCGAGCTACGAAGCCTGGCTCTTCGGCGAGGCGGATCTCACCCCCGCCTACGCGATGCACCGGCTCGTGCTCCAGATCCTGCAGCGCCGGACGGGCAGGGCGCGCTGGGCCCTGAAATCCCCCGTCCATCTCCACTCGCTCGCAGCCCTCGAAGCGACCTACCCCGATGCACGGATCGCCATCACCCACCGCGATCCCGCGACGATGCTCGCCTCGCTGACGAGCCTCGTCGCCCACATCCGCTGGGCCCACAGCGACCGCGTCGATGCGCCCGAGATCGCCCGTACCCACGTCGAGCGCTATCAGCGCACCCTCGACCGCGCGTGGCAGGACGAGACGCGGCGAAGCCCGAGCGCGACCGGCCGCCATCACCTCCGTTATGCCGACCTCGTCGCGGAGCCATTCGAGCGAGTCTCCGAGCTGTACGCCCATTTCGGCCGCGCCCTGTCGCCGGAATTCCAATCCAAGCTGCGCGCCGAGGTCGCGAGTCGGAGCGGTCGCGAGCACGGCGATCACGCCTACGATCTCGAGGCGATGGGCCTCGACCGCGCCGACCTGCGCGCGCGCTTCGCCGCCTACCGCGAATATTTCGGGATTCCGGAAGAAGACTGACGGGTTCGGCGTTTTTTCGCCCCGGCGAATTCGTGTCCGAAGCGTCAACGTATCGTCACTCGCGCTTCGCGTCGTCTGCCACTCTCCGGCAAGCTCGGGCATGAAGACAAGGGAGGGAGCGCGCTCATGGGGATCTTCGAGCGATTTCTCTCGATCTGGGTCGCGCTGGCGATCGCGCTCGGCGTAGGTCTCGGTCTCGTCGCTCCCGGCGCCTTCGAGGCCGTGGCCGGCCTCGAATGGGCACGCGTGAATCTCGTCGTCGCCGTTCTCATCTGGCTGATGGTCTACCCGATGATGTTGAAGGTCGAGCCGTCCTGTCTCCGGGACATCGGCCGCCGACCGCGCGGTCTGGCCCTCACCCTCGTCGTCAACTGGCTGATCAAGCCCTTCACGATGGCGGCGCTTGGCATCTTCTTCTTCAAGACCGTCTTCGCGGGGCTCGTCCCCGCCGCGGACGCCGAGCAGTACATCGCGGGCAGGATTCTTCTCGGCGGCGCG
>JANMTD010000529.1:0-3813 GCA_031390075.1 Deltaproteobacteria bacterium
TCCATGTCGAAGGCGATCAGTCGCCGGTTGCGGCGGTAGATGTTGTCGACCTGGAAGGCGATGTCGACCTCGAGGACCTGGGCGAGGTCGAGGAGCTCGCGGCGCAGGGCCGAGGCGTCGTCGGGGGTCCCGCGCAGCGACAGCTCGACGCAGGCGCGTAGCTCGGGATCCGGTCGTTCGAGAGACACGCGCCCGGATAGCCGCGTGATGTTGTCGATGTTGAGGCCGTGGCGGGTCGCCAGCGCGCCGAGGCCCTCGAGGTGGCGGGCGTGTAGATCGCGGCCGATCAAGGTCATGATGTGGCGGGGCTGCCCATGGGCGGCGACCCAGCGCTCGTACTCGGGGAGTCCGATCGGTGTGAAGCGAGCCTGGAGATCCCATTCGTGGGCCTTGAAGAGGACGTCCTTCACGACCGGCTGGTGTGCCGATTCGGCCGAGAGATCGACGAGGATGCCGAGGGTCAACGTGTCGTGGATGACGGCCTGGCCGATGTCGAGGATGCGGACCCCGTGACGCGCGAGGATCGCCGCCAGGTCCCGCGTGATCCCCGGGCGATCGCGGCCCGTCAAATTGATCAGGATGATCTCGGACATGACTGCGCGGCTAGACGCGGGGCTCGAGCCGAATGAAATAACGCGGCGGGAATCCCGTCACGAACCGGAACCAGCCGGGCACGGGGTTCGCGCTCGCGACGCGCTCGTGCTCCTCGCCCCCGGCCTCGACGGCGACCGCTTGATAGTCGCCCGTGGTCCCGCTGAGCGTGACCCGAGCCTTCGGATTCGCGAGCAGGCGGCCGTACCAGGCCCGGGGCCAGTGGTTCGCGGCGACGTAGAGCTGGCCATCGCTCTCGAGCTTCGAGACGACGCGGTCGTGGGCCGAGCCGTCGTCGCCGACGGTCGTGAGGACGAGGGTCGAGCCCTCCGTCTGGGGCTGGAGCGTCCCGATCATGGACTCGAAGGCGGTCACGAGAGCGACGTAGACCAAGGCGGCGATGGCGATTCCCTTGACGATCCTCATCCGATTTCCCCCTGGCCATGAGCGGCCGACGGCGCGGAGCGTACAGCTTTCACGCCGCCTCGGGCATCCCGATGACGCGGGTCCCCGGATGCCCCCTCGCTTGTCGGGGCGCGCCGGTTTTCCTACAAATCGGCAATGCCGATCACCTATCGGACCCTGCCGGTGCCCGCCTTCGACGAGTACACGGCGCGCATCGCCGCCGGCGCCGTGACCTTCGGCGTCGAGTATCGCCACCTCGACGAGGCCGTGATCCTCGCCTACTACGGCCCCGATGCGCGAGCGCAATTCGACAACAAGGCGCCTGCCGGACTCGACGACGGGCCGGTCGAAGAGGATGGGTTGAGCCTCCACGTCTTCTCGACCGGCGACGGCGGCGAGATCCTCCGATTCGACTGCTTCGACGACGCGGCCCACTACCACCTGCTCGATCCGACGGGCCCCACGAATACGGTGATCGAGCACGACCGTGAGAAGCGAGGGCCGCTCCTCGACTGGGCCCTTCGCGCCCTGCGGACCGGGCTCCCCGAGCTCCTCGAACGCGCCGGGGCGAAGGAACTCGCGCGAGCCGTCGAGCCCGCCGTCGTCGCCGCGGCGCTCGAGCACGTCGCCCTCGAATGCGCGCGGATGCAGGCGGCGGGGGCGCCGGTCAGAGTGGCGCCGCCGCGCGCAGCAGCGACAGCATCGCCGCGTTGAGCGGTGTCGCGATCCCGTGGCGCGCGCCGATCCGCACGACGGCGCCCGTCAACGCCTCGTGCTCGGTCTCCCGCCCGGACAGCCGGTCGTAGAGCATCGAGGACCCGAACGGCGGCCAGCCCGCCGCATTCTTCGCGATGCCCTCGACGAGCAGGGCGGCCGCCTCGACGGGAATTGCCGCCCCCTCCGCCCGGGCCACCGCGATGCACTCCGCCGCGAGCCCGACCGCGAGCGCCCGTACCGCGGGGTCGGCCATCACCTCGATCCGCCGCCCCGTCAGCGCCGTGATCGGCGACGCCGTCACGTTCGAGATCAGCTTGCGCCAGAGGCTCGAGCGAAAGTCGGCCGTGACGCTCACGTCGATGGCGCTGCCCTCGAATAACGCCGCAAATGCTCGGCCGAGCTCGCACTCGGGCACCTCGATCGACGAATACGCATGGTGTCGGATCCGTCCGGGCGCCAGCACCTCCGCCCCGATCGAGACGACCGCGGGCAGGATCGGCGTCGCCCCGACGAAGGGCGCGACCCGCTCCGCGTGGTCGACCCCGTTCTGCAACACGACGACGCCCCGTGTCGAAGGACCGCAGGCCGCCGCGAGCCAGCCGGCCGCGTCCGGAGTCTGATGCGCCTTGGTCGCGAGCAACACCCATTCCGCGGGCGCGAGCTCGCGCGGGTCGGACAAGACTACCGCGTCGACCGGATGCGATCCCGCATCGTCTTCCACGACCAGCTGTTCGAAAGGACTCCGCACGCAGAGGCACACGCCCTGCCCCGCCCGCGTCAGCTGCCACGCTACGTAGCCCCCGATGGAGCCCGCACCGATCACTGCAATCACATCCGACTCCCTTCGCGGACCTTCCGAGTTCGAATGGCGCTCGCCCCGCCCCACCGAGCCTGCGATGCTCCCGCCGAACGACCTCGGAGGCAAGCCATCCATGGACCGCATCGACCAGGAGACGATCGACTACATCGCGCTCCGCCGCCTGCAGAACAGCTACGCCGACATCGTGACGCGCCGGGCCTGGTCCGAGCTGGCCCGGATCTTTATTCCCGACATCGAGGTCGTCATCGATCGCCGGAACGTCGCGCCCCTGGTGCTTCGCGGACCGGCAGCCGTCGGGGATTTCATCCGCGGGGCGATCGATCACTTCGATCTCTTCGAGTTCGTGATCCTCAATACCGTGATCGAGATCGAGGGCGATGCCGCGCACACCCGTATGTATATGTGGGAGGTCCGACACGATCCGGCGGCGGGGCGCAGCGATGCGTTCGGGCTCTACCAGGACGAGCACAAGAAGATCGACGGGCGCTGGTGGTTCGCGGGCAGGCGATATCAGACGCTCGCGCGGACGCAGGTCGCGGATTATTCGGTGTATCCGCTGCCGGAGATCTGAGACGGCGGCCGCGCCGCCGTTCACGAAGATATCCCCCCGCTTACCGGCTTACCCATCCGTCGATACGAGTGCAGCTCAGGGACAGGTCGTCGTTCCGTTGCAGGAGTTGGAGCCCATGTCGATCCCACCGTTCTCCAGGACCGTGCCCCCGATGTTGTCGCCGACGGTATTTTCACGGTAGGTGGCGCGGAAATCGAGAACGATTCCGAATTGGCCGTTGTTCTGCGCGTTGTTCTTTTGGACCATCGTGCCACCCAACGCATTGATGCCGTCGAGCGTGTTGCTGTAGACCGTGTTCCCGATGATCGTCGAATCGAGCAGGGTGTCGATCCCGTTCGAGGTGTTGTTGTAGGCGGAATTGCCCGTCACCGTCGAGGCGCTTCCGGTATCGATTCCGCTGCCTCCGTTGAACGACGCGGAATTATTCGCGACGGTGGATCCAGAGCTCGTCTCGATTCCGTCGAGGGCGTTCTGGTATGCGTTGTTACCCGTCGCCGTCGAACCGATCCCGACGAAGATCCCGTCGCCGTTGTTCTGGAACACAGTATTGCCAGTGATCAGCGCGCTGCTGGAGGCATTGATGCCTCCGGCGCCGGACCAGCGGACTCGAACGTCGGTGACCTCGGCCTGCTCGCCGAGACGGATCCCCGTGCTCCCGGTGCCGGTCACGCTCCCATTCTTGACCGTGATACCCCGGTTCGTCGACACC
>JANMTD010000555.1:0-5647 GCA_031390075.1 Deltaproteobacteria bacterium
TAACTCTTGGGCATGCGCACGTCGTTCGGACAGAAGATGCACTGGCCGGGGCACGGGAAGGGCTTGGTCAGCACGGTGAGCGGCGTGACGCCGCTCTGGCTGCGGACCGGTCGGCGCTGCACCCGGCGCCTGAAGCGCGCCTCGTCGAGGCCGAGATCGCCCTCGCCCGCGAACACGCGGAAGCCCGCGATCAGCTCGCTGCGCGAGAAATAACCGCCGCCCGGCCGGGGATGACGGCGCAGCAGGGGATCGAGGGCCTCGGCCGCGAGCTGTGCCCCCGGCGCCGCCGGAATGGCCGCGATCTCCCGCAATAACGGAAGCATCGCCGCGCGCAGCGGCCGCGGATCGAAGTCGCGATCGGGGCCTCGGCCGCGAAAGCGCCCGCCCCTTCGCGCGGCAACTCCGATTCGATCGTCCTGGCTCAAAGGTCTGTCCTCGGCCGCGGAGTCTAGGCCGCCACCCCCCGTTCGCCCTAGACTGCCCCTCCGCCGTGAACCTCTTCACCCGAAACCAGCTCCTCGAGATCAACCGGGCCTTCTACGAGGCGCACGCCGAGGCCTTCGATCGAAGCCGCGGCGCACGCCCGTGGCCGGGCTGGCAGCGGTTGCTCCCGCTGCTGTCGTCGAGCGCCTCGATTGCGACCGGCGACGGGACCGGGCGGCGACGGCTCGGCTCGGTCCTCGACATCGGCTGCGGCAATGCGCGCTTCGCCTGCTTCCTGCACGCGGCGGGCTTCGACCTCCGCTACACGGGCGTCGACGCCAATCCGGCCCTGCTCGGCGCCGCGCATCGCCAGCTCCCGGAGACCCTGGCCTCGTCGGCCGACCTCGTGCTGCACGATTTCCTCGCCTCCGGCCGCCCGGGCGACGCGCTCCCCGACGGCCCCTTCGAGCTCGTGGTCCTGATGGGCGTGCTTCATCATGTGCCCGGGGCCGACTGGCGCGTCCGCCTGCTCCAGGCGGCCGCGGGACGTCTGGCGCCCTCGGGCCTGCTCGTGCTCGCGGCCTGGCAGTTCGAGGACGACCCCCGCGAGCAGCGAAAGCGACTCGAGTGGGGCGCACTCGGCCCCGTGCTCGGGGAGAGCCTCGATCCGGGCGAGCTCGAGCCGGGCGATGTCCTGCTCCGCTTCGGCGACGACCCCGCGGCCCCGCCCCGCTTCTGCCACCCGGTCCACGACGCCGAATTCGAACGCTGGCCGCACACCCTCGGCCTGTCGCTCGTCGCCGACTTTCGCGCCGACGGAGCCCGGGGAATCGCGAATCGCTACGCAGTCCTGCGACGGAGCTGAGGAGCCCTCCCGCGCCGACCGGAGGACGGCACCGAGAGCTTCACTTCCCCTGCGCCGCGGCCGATGGGGAAGGCGAACATGTCCACCCCCGTCGACGCCATCTTCGCCGGAATCCTCGCCGGCTATCACGAGCTCCTCGCCGAGTCCGAGCTCCTGCGCCGCCTCGACACCTTCACGACCTCGAGCGACGGCCTGCTGGCATTCGCGAGCGCAGGCCTCGCGATCCTGCTCGCCCTCCGCCTCGTCCGCCGCCTGCGCCGAACGGGCCAGCTGACCCTCCGGATCGAGTTTCCGGATGCGATCGAGGGCGAGTTCGAGATCCAGCTCCGGCGCCACAGTGTGAAGCGGAGTCGCAGCGGCGCTTCGCGACGCGAGGGTCGCCCCGTGCGCAGCGGGGTCCAGCGGGAGACGCAGCTCGACGGCATCGCCCCCGGCAGCTGGTTCCTCGCGATCGAGGGCGAGCTCCGCGCGCCGCGCTCGCACGCAGTCCTCGCGAAGGTCCGCGAGGAGATCGAGGTCCAGATCGAGGCCCAGCGCTGCACGGCCGTGACCCACGCGCTGCCCGCCGTCGAGGCTCCGGTCGAGTTCCGCATCCACTGGGATCGCCAGCCCGCCCGCGACGTCGGCCTCTGCGTCAACGGCCAACCGCAGACGCTGCGTTATGCGGCGCAGGGGCAGCTGAAGACGACCCTCGCCCTCGGCGGCCACACCCTGGTCGTCGGCGCCGGCGACCGCGTCGTCGAGCGGACCGTCCGGATCGAGAGCTACGAGCCGAAGGTCGTGCACATGGATCTCGCAGCGCCGGAGGGGCTCGTCTTCAAGGGCTGTCCGCCGGCGGTGAATGCCTTTCTCCAGGGCGACCTCGGCGCGGCCGCAAGGGCCCTCGATCGCGATGGGCAGGCGGCAGTCGGTTCGGGCCTCCTCGCCCGCCTCCACCAGGAGCAGGGGCAGAGCGAGCGCGCGGCCGAGCAGCTCGAGATCGCCGAACGTTGGCTCGAGGCCGCCGATCTGCGGCGCGCCCTCGGCCATCACGACCGCGCGGGCTGGCTCTTCGAACGGGCGGGCGAGCCCGAGCGGGCGGCCGGGTGTTATGCCGCGGGCGAGTCGTGGGCGAAGGCGGCGCGAACTTGGGCCACGGCTTCCGCCTGGTCGGAGGCCGCGAGCTGCTACGAACGGGCCGGGGATCCACGCAGCCGCATCGACGCCCTCGAGCGCGCGGGCGACCTCTTCCATGCCGCGGCGCTCGCGAGCGAGATCGACGACCGCGCGCGGGCCATCCGATTATTGCAGCAGATCGGCCCCCAGGACCCCGATTTCAGCCGCAGCTGCGAGCTGCTCGCCCTCGCCTTCGAGCAGGAGGGCCACCACGATCTCGCGGCCCGTCAGCTCGAGCGCCGACTCGAGCTGCTGGCCCGCGGCGAGTCGGCCCCCGAGCTCGAGCTCCACCTGGCGGATTTGCTCGAGGAGACCCAGGAATACGGCCGTGCCCTCGAGGTCCTGCAAGCCCTCCGCGAGCGCGAGCCGACGCATCCGAACGTGGCCAGTCGGATCGAGACACTCCGCAAGAAGCTCTCGGCCCCACTGCGCACCGCCGCCTTCGACAGCTTCACGCCGCCCCCCGGCGCGACCGCCTACGTCGCCGCCGAGCGCTACGAGGTCCTCGAGGAGATCGGCCGCGGCGGCATGGGCCGCGTCTACCGGGCGCGCGATCGGCGCCTCGGCCGCATCGTGGCGCTGAAGCGCATGCCCGAGAGCCTCCGCGATCACCCCGCCGCCGTGCAGCTCTTCCTCGGCGAGGCCCAGGCAGCGGCGCGCATGAACCATCCCAACATCGTGACGCTCTTCGACGCCGACCAGGAGCGCGGGGCCTTCTTCATCACGATGGAATACCTCGAGGGCCTGCCGCTCTCGGCGATCTTGAAGGAACGCGGAAGGCTAGGCCCCCGCGACACGGCGCGCCTCGGCATCCAGGTCTGCGCGGGCCTGCAGTACGCCCACGACCAGGGCATCGTCCACCGCGACATCAAGACCGCGAACCTCTTCCTGACCCGCGAGCGCAAGCTCAAGATCATGGACTTCGGCCTGGCGAAGATCCTCGAGGCCGTGCGCGACAGCGCCGCCACGATCATCGCCGGGACGCCGTACTACATGGCGCCCGAGCAATCCGCGGGCCGCGTCAGCGACGGCCGGACCGATCTGTACTCCTTCGGCATCACGCTCTTCGAGCTCTCCACCGGACGGATTCCGTTCCAGGAGGGCGATGTCGCGGCGCAGCACAGGAATGCCCCGCGCCCCGATCCGAGCGCCGGGATTCCCGACTATCCCCCGGCCCTCGCGCGGTTGATCCTGCAGCTGATGGAGCCCTCGCCCGAGGCGAGACCCGCGAGCGCAGCGGCGGTCGGCCAGGCGTTGGCGGCGATCCTCGAGAGCAGCCCGAGCTGAGCCCTCAGCCCATGAAGAGGCGCTCGGCCTAGCGGGCGGTGGCCTCGGGGTGGACCGGACCGAGACCCGCGGCGTCGCGGCAGGCTGCGAGCACCGGCATCGCGAGGGCGCGAGCCCGCCCGGCGCCGGCCCGCAGTATCTCCTCGATCTCGTCGGGCCGCGCCTCGAGGGCCGTGCGCCGCGCGCGCATCGGCTCGAAATAATCCATCAGCCGCGCGAGCAAATCCTTCTTCACGTCGCCGTAACCGAGGCCGCCGGCCTTTGCGCGGGCGAACATCGACTCGCGCTCGACGGGCGTCGCGAACAGGCTCCAGAGCTCGAAGACGGCCTGGCTCGTGTCCTTGGGCGCCTCCACCGGGGTCGAGTCGGTGACGATGCCCATGACCGATTTCTTGACGGCGTTCTTCGCGGCGAACATCGCGATCGTGTTGCCGTAGGACTTCGACATCTTGCGGCCGTCGGTGCCGGGAACGATCGCGGTCTCGTCGTGGATGTAGGGCTCGGGCAGCGTCAGCGCCTCGCAGTCGTAGAGGCGGTTGAAGCGCTGGGCCATGTCGCGGGCCATCTCGATGTGCTGCTTCTGGTCGCGGCCGACGGGGACGAGGTGGGCGCCGTAGAGCAGGATGTCGGCGGCCATCAGGACGGGATAGGTGAAGAGGCCGTGGTCGACGTCCTCGCCTTTGTCGAGGGCCGCCTTGTAGGCGTGGGCCCGCTCGAGCATCCCCATCGGCGTCACGGAGGTCAGGATCCAGGTCAGCTCGGTGACCTCGGGCAGGTCGCTCTGGCGGAACAGGATCGCACGCTCGGGATCGAGGCCGGCGGCGAGGTAGTCGAGGGCGACGTTGAGCGTGTTGAGTCGGCGCTCGGGGCCGTTTCGCAGGCTCGTCATCGAGTGATAATCGGCGATGAAGTAGAGCGCCGTGTCGTGCTGGTCCTGCAGATCGACCATCTGGCGGATCGCGCCGAAATAGTTGCCGAGGTGGAGGTTGTCGCGCGTCGGCTTCGCACCCGAGACGACGATCTGGGCGCGTTTCGGCGGCAGGGGCTTCGGGTCGTTCGTTTGGCTGGCCATGGGTCGGGGGTATCCGGTTGGAGGTCTGCGCGGGCGGAGGAGTCACGTGAGCCGGAGGGCTCACCTCGGGCTGAAGGGCTCAGGCCGTCACGGGCGTGAGCCAGTGGGCGAACTCCGGATCCTCCCCGCTCGCGGCGCGTCGGAAGCGGTCGCGCAGGCGGGTCGAGATCGGGCCGGGACAGACTTCGCCGAGCTCGTTCCCATCGACGGATTCGATCGGCCAGACGCCCGCGGAAGTTCCCGTCAGGAACGCCTCTGCGGCGCTGAGCAACGCCTCCGGAGGAAGCTGCGTCTCGCGGCAGGGGATGCCCTCGGACTTGGCGAGCTCGAGGATCGAGCTGCGCGTGACGCCGTGGAGCACTTTCGCGGCGTTGGGCGTGAGCAGCTCGCCCTTCGCGTCGACGAGGAAGAGGTTCGTCGTCGGACCCTCGGCGAGGAATCCGTCCTCGTCGACCAGGATGATCTCGTCGTAGCCGGAGGCGCGGGCCCGCAGCTTCGCCGTCATCGGCGAGGCGTAGTTGGCGGAGACCTTGGCCTGGGGCGAGACGATGTCGTCGCGGCGGTTCGCCGTCTCCTTCTCGATCCAGAGCTTCAGGTGCTGCGGCTTCGGCGGCGACGGACGCGGCAGGCGGTCGCTGATGTCGGCCTTCGGGTCGTAGGCCGCGATGGCGATCGTGACGTGGGTATCGATCGGGACGACGTCGATCTCGATCGACGCGAAGTAGGCGCTGATCTTGACCGCCCGGGCCCCCGGATTCGCGCGCACCGTCGCGCAGATCGCCTCGCGCACGAGCTCGGGGGACTGGCTGACGGGAAGCCCCATCAGGGCGCACGAGTGAAAGAAG
>JANMTD010000568.1:0-5872 GCA_031390075.1 Deltaproteobacteria bacterium
CGCCAGCACCGCCTCCATCAGCGCGCTCTTGCCCGCAGCCGAAGTCGACTGGATCACCACGGCCAGCGGCTCTTCGAGCTTCCCCCGGTCGAGCCCCGAGGTGGTCCAGGGACATAATGGCCGTTACCGGCGGTTGGGAAAATGGGGCTTGAAGCGCCTACCCCCCCCCAAAAAAAACCTCAGTGCATGTTCCTTGCCCGTTCGCTCAACGCCCCGGCGACACCTTGCGTTCGATCAAGATCCCGTCCTTCTTGATCTCTCCGACCTCGTGCACCGCGCCCAGCTGCTCGTCGAGATACTCCGGCCCCTTCGCCGTCGGCAGGAACCAACCCGTCGGGCACATCGTCAGGATCTCGACGAACGAGAAGCCCTGGCCCTTCATCTGCGAGCTGAAGGCGCGGTCGAGGAATCGGCGTACCCGGGCGACGCCCTTGGCATCGTGAACCGAGCCGCGGGCGACGTAGGTCGTGCCCTGGAGCTGGGCCAGCATCTCGGAGATCAGGATCGGGTAACCGTCGCGTTTGGCGTCCCGTCCGTCGATGGTGTTCTTCGTCCTCTGGCCTAATACCGTCGTCGCCGTCATGTGGCCGCCGGTCTCGCCGAAGACGCCGTTGTTGAGGAGGATGCAGGTGACCGACTCGCCGCGGGCCGCGGTGTGGATCACCTCCTGCAGGCCCTCGTTCACCATGTCGCCGTCGCCCTGCAGCGTGAAGACGAGGCAATCCGGGCGCATGCGCTTGGCGCCGGTCGCGACCGACGGCGCACGGCCGTGGAGCGCCTGGATCAGATCGATGTCCATCAGGCTCGTCAGCGCCGTGTAGCAGCCGATGCCGACGACGCCGATCGTCTTCTGTCCGAGGTTCATGCCGTCGATCGAGTCGAGGATCTGGCGCAGGGCCACGGGCTCGCCGCAGCCGGGGCAGAGGTCGTGCTCGCCCATGAGCGTCAGCGCGGGCTCGAAGTCGCCGGTCTTGCGGCTCTGCCCGCCGGGCGGGGCATCGGTCGAGATCACGCGCAGTCTTTCGTCGCTCGAAGTCAGATCGCTCATGCCACCACTCCTTGGGAAACGGGTCGGCCGTGATAGGCGTCGCGGGCTCGCGATGCGATCCGCTCGCTGTCGAGCAGCGCCCCGATGCCGAAGCCCGCGGCATCGGTCGAGATCCCGCCGATCGCAACCACGGGATGGCTGCCGTTCAACGCGAGGCGCACGTCGTCGATCATCTGGCCCGAATTCTGCTCGAGGCAGGCGACGAGACGACAGCCCTTCGCCGCCCGGGCGAGGGCTTCGGAGGGGAAGGGCCAGAGGGAGATCGGGCGGAAGAGCCCGACGCGGAGTCCCTCGGCGCGCAGATCCTGGATCGCGGCGCGGGCGAAGCGCGCCAGGGTCCCGAAAGCCACGATCAGGACCTCGGCATCGTCGGCGTCCTCGACCTCGAAGCGCTGCTCCGCGGCCTCGATCCGCTGCTCCTTCTCCCAGAGCGCCTGCCAGAAGCCGTTCGGGTCGATGCCCTTCGAGCCCTTCGTCATGCCGATCGGATTCAGATTGCGGGATCGACCGGTGCCGCCGAGGCTGCCGTCGACGGCCCAGTCCTTCGCGGGGAGCGCGCCGTAGTCGCGGCGCTCGATCGCGACGGACTCGCAGGTGTGTGCGAGCAGGTAGTCGCCGTAGATGAGCACCGGATGGCGCCAGGAATCCGCGAGGTGGAACGCGAGCTGCACGAGCTCGACCGCTTCGCCGACGCTCTGCGGCGCGAGCACGATATGGCGATAGTCGCCGTGGCCGCCACCGCGGGTCGCCTGGTAGTAGTCGCTCTGACCGCGCGACATGTTGAAGATCACGATCGGAATCTCGGCGCGCGTGATCTCGGACATCGACTCCTGCATCAGCGCGAGTCCCTGGCCCGTCGAGCCCGTCGCCGCCCGGAAGCCCGTCGCCGCGGCGCCCCAGGCCTGGCCGATCGCCTCGAGCTCGCTCTCGGCGTTGATGCAGGCGCCCCCTTCTTCGGGCAGCCGTCTCGCAAAATGCTCGAGGACTTCGGTGAAGGGGGTCATCGGGTAGCCGGTGAAGAACCGGCAGCCCGCAGCGATCGCGGATTCGACGATCGCCTCCGAGCCTTCCATCAGGCGTCGCTCTGTCGTGGGCTCTGTCGTGGGCTCTGTGGTGGGAATGGTCATCCTCGGGTCTCCTGGGCCACCGGAAGCTCGCGGGTATCGGCCACCGTTCCTGCGTTCGCCGCGCGAGCGGGCTGTTGGTCGCCGTCGAGGCGGTAGACCTCGAAGCAGTAGTCGGGACAGATGAGCAGGCAGGCGCCGCAGCCGGTGCAGCCCTCGAGGAGCTCGGGCAGCAGATAGCCCGAGGCGTTCCGGCGCGTCGACATGCGCAGCACGCTCGGGGGGCAGGCGGGGATGCAGAGCTCGCAGCCCTTGCAGCGGGCGGTGTCGATTACGACCGTGCCCTTCGGTTGCGGGCGACTCATGCGGCCTCCTGCGTCCAGGCGGGCGACGTCAGCGCCGGGACCGCGGCGGCGCCCGCCGCGAGCGCGCGTCGATTCGATTCGAGAAATTGGGTCCGGTAGGTCGGCAGCGAGCTCGCGAGGGCTTCCGCGAGGGAGGCCGGCGACACGATTCCCGTCGCCTGCGCGAACGCGCCGAGCAGGATGAGCGCCGCCGCATTCGGCGCATCGGCTTCGCGCGCGAGGGTCGTGGCCGGGAGCTCGAGCAGCTGCCCGGTTTTGGCTCCGGTGGACGAAAAGAGAGGCTTCTCGAGCAGATCGGAATCGACCACGACGATCCCGTCCGTCCGGAGCTTGACGCGGATCGGCTCGAAATAACGCGGATGGACGATCACCGCCGCCCACGCCCGCGGCACGATCGGCGGCGACGTGATCACTCGATTCGCGATCACGACCGTCGCGTCCGTGTTGCCCCCGCGCATCGTGCCGCCGTAGGTCCCGAGCGACATCACCTCGAGGCCCTCGAGCGTCGCCGCCCGGGCGAGAATCGTCGCCGCCAGCTGGACCCCCTGGCCGCCGATCCCCGTCCACAGCACTTCGCGTTCCATTCCGTTCGCCACGCTCGTTTCTCCTGCTTTCGACACCCTGGCATCACACGATCCGGAGCCGACCTAACGCTCTGCGCTCGCCCCGCGCAGCAGCCCCGACAGCGCGAAGGCCTCGAGTCGATCGACCTCGGCGGGCTCCGGGATCCGCCCCTCGACGAGGCGCGCCTCGATCCAACCCATCATCAAGTGGTAGAGCGCCTCGGCGTCTTGCTCCGGGTCCGCGTCGGCGAGCTGCCCGGCCGCGAGGGCGTTCGCCAGGGCATCCCGCAGCGGTGCGGTCAGCTGCGCCCGGGAGAGCGCTACCTCCGAGGGAAAGGCCTCGGCGAGGCGACCGCGGGCGAGGGCGAAGGGCCGGCTCGCCTTGGCGCCGGCTGGATCCTGGGTCTGGGCCGCCATTCCGCGAACCCATTCGCGGATCGCGGGAACGGGCCCGCCCGCCGTCGCCATGCGGGCGGCCAGGTATTCGGCCAGGCCGCGGATGCCCTCGTCGAGGACGGCGACGAGCAGCTCGTGCTTGCTGCGAAAATGGCGGTAGAAGGCCTGGTTCGACAGTCCCGCCTCGGCGAGGATGTCGGAGACCTTCGGGTCGAGCCCACCGCTTCGTTCGATCATCGCAAAGGCCGCCCGCACCAGGCGTTCGACCTCGCCCCGGGCCAGCTCGCGTCGAAGGGCCAGGCTGCGATCGATGGTCTGATCGACGACCGGACCGCGAGCCTGGGCGGGCTCGGCTTGTCGGCGGGAGCTGGGAACGTTGTTCTCCATTTTGAGAACGGTATTCTTGAGCCGGACGGGGCGCAAGGGGTCGACGGGGATCGCGGGTGATCTCCGGGGATCAGGCTAGAAACCCGGGGAGAGCGCGGGGTGGGGATGCAGGCCGAGGGTCGTCGATTGCTGGTCGGGGAGATCATCCGGCGCGCCGCGGCGACGGCGCCCGAGCGGCCGGCGGTCGCGGTCGGCCCGGACCAGCGCACCTACGCCGAGCTCGAGCGCGAGGCCGAACGCCTGGCGTACGCCCTGCGCAGCGAGCTCGGGATCGGCCATGGCGACCGCGTGCTCGGCTGGATCGACACGGCGATCGAAGTCATGCCGCTCTTCATAGCCCTGGCCCGTCTCGGCGCGGTCTTCGCGCCTCTCAATGCGCGGCTCTCGGCCGACGAGGCCGGTGACGTCGCGAAGCTCGCGCGGGGTCGGCTCCTCATCGTCGATCCGGCGCGCGCGGCCGATGCGGAGCGCGTCGCGTCGCGCGCCGGGATCGACCAGATCGCGCTGCTTCCGGTCCGGCGAACGCTCGGCGACGAGGGCGCCGGCGCGCGGACATCCGACGCAAGCGCAACCGGCGCTTCGATCGGTGACGTGACTTCCGCCGGCGCGGCGGCCGCCGACCGCTTCTTCGCCCTCGATGCGCAGAAGCTCCCCGATCCGCCGTCGCCGATCGTCGAGCCGCTTCTCGTCGAGACCGACCCCCACGTCATCTTCTTCACGAGCGGCAGCACCGGCCGCCCGAAAGGCGTCGTCCTCTCCCACCGCGCGAGTTGGCTGCGCGGTTTCCAGGGCGTCTTTCGCGACGAGCCCGAGCGCACGGTCTGCATGTTCCCGCTCTTCCACATGGCGGGCTTCACGCTCGCCGTCTCCGCCTGGCAGACCCGCGGCGAGATCGCCTACACGACCGCGTCCGCCGACGCGCTGCTGCGCATGGTCGAGGCGCGCCGGGCGAATCGCATCTACGGCCTGCCGGTCGTCTGGAAGCGGATCCTCGAGGCGGATCTCTCGGCCTACGACCTCTCGAGCCTCGACCAGCTCGACACCGGCACCTCCGCCACACCGATCGAGCTGCTGCGCGAGATGAAGGCGCGCTTCCCGCGCGCGCGGATCCGTATCTACTACGGCTCGACCGAGGTCGGGACGGCGAACGCGCTCTCCGATGCCGACGTGCTGCGCAAGCCGGGCAGTGTCGGACCCGCAGCGATCTCGGTCGACGTTGAGCTCGCTCCCGATGGCGAGATCTGCGTCCGCAGCCCATTTCTCTGCGACGGCTATTTCGACGATCCTCAGGCGACGGCCGCCGCGATCGTCGATGGCTGGTTCCATACCGGCGATCTCGGCGCCTTCGACAGCGAGGGAAATCTCTCGATCACGGGCCGCAAGAAGGAGATCCTGCGCACCGGCGGCGAGAGCGTCTCCCCCGCCGAGGTCGAGGCCGTACTGCGCCTCGTGCCGGGCCTCGAGGACGTGGCCCTCGTCGGTCTACCGGATCCGCACTGGGGCGACCTGTTATGCGCTGCGGTGGTCGTGAAGCCGGGGGTCGAGATCTCGCTCGCGGCACTGCAGGCCTTCTGCGACGGGAAGCTCGCGGGCTTCAAGAAGCCGCGGCGGATCGCGCGGCTCGCGGCGCTCCCGCGCACGACGGCCACGAACCAGATCCAGCGCACGCTCCTCGTCGAGCAGATCGTCGCGAACGGTCTCGCGCAGGAGACCTGAGCGCGGGGCGACGCCGCGGCGAAGGGCAGGGGGAGATCGAGTTGTCCGATCGAGGGATTCAGCGGCTCGCGAGCCACCTGCCGAGCGCGATGCTCGATCCGGTCCGCGCTGCCCGCCCCGAGCTCGAGATCGTCGAGATCCCGATGCGCGGGCCGATCCCCGATGGACCGCCCTTCGACCGCTTCGATGCGCTGCTGACCCTGCCGACGGGCACGCCGAATCTCGCCGACGTGCTCGCGCGTGGCGTGCGCTGGGTGCACGCCTACGGAACCGGCGTCAACGGCTTCCCCTTCGAGCTCTTGCAGGGAATTCCGTTCACCTGCTCGCGGGGCG
>JANMTD010000001.1:0-2788 GCA_031390075.1 Deltaproteobacteria bacterium
GAATCCGTGCGCGATGGTCGTCTTGAAGGGGCTCTCCTTCTTCGCGCGCTCGACGTCGATGTGGATCCATTGGTGGTCGCCCGTGATCTCGGCGAAGCGGTCGATCATCGCCTGGCTGACCTCGACGGGATCGCTGAACTCCCCGAACTCCTGGCTCACGTGCTTCTGGAGGGCGATGACGTCGTCGAAGCGGATCTTTTCCACGCGGGGGTCTCCTCGGCCGTTCGGGCCTGGTCCGGCTCATTGCTACCACAGGGCGCCCCCGGTCGCGATCGCCCGGCCGACCCCGGTGGCAGGAGTCGGGGCGGGCCCTTGAGGCGATGGGCACTGGTCCTTACCATGCGCCCCCACGCCCGGCCCCTCCCAGACCCCAGTTGGAGACTTTCCCCAATGCTCGACCTGCTCAACATCGCCCGCACCGAAGCCGCGGGTGGCGATCTCGAGGGACTCCTCGCCAGCCTCTATACCAAGAGCGACGTCCGCCCGACGGGCTACCCGAACGCCTTGATCTGGCAGGGCGGCAACTTCTCTTCTTCGCGTGCGGAAGGCGGCGTCAAGCCCGTCGCGCACGCGCTGACCGACGCCTACGCGATGCTCGGCACGATCATGGCGGCCGACGTGTTGGGCCTGCCCTTCTACACGGTGCCGATGTGGGCACAGTATCGGCACGACCTCGATCTCGAGCCGCTCTCCTGGTTCGGGAACATGCCGTGCACCTCGATCAAGTGGTCGACGGCGGGCGACGCCTACGTCAACGACGGCAAGGGCGGCCGCGTCGTCGTGAAGGGCAAGTCGGGCAACGCGCCGCTGCGCACGCAGGCCGGCGTCTACTGCAACGTCCGCCCCTACGGCTGCATCACGGTCGTGCGCTGCATGCCCTGCCTGCCCTACTCCCAGGACAAGAAGAAGTTCAGCGTCGACGCCAAGACCGGCATCGTCCACTCGGAGATGAACACACCCGGTGTCCAGATGGCCTACGCCTGCCGCCGCTTCCTGCAGATGGTGAACGAGACGGGGAAGCTCGGCCGCGTCGCTTTCAAACCCACGCAAGCGCAAGAGGACGGCATCAACGCGGGCCTGCTCTCGTGGCTGCTGCAGGGCACGAAGTTCAAGGTCGGCCGCAAGTACGCCGTCGACGGTTATGTCGAGCACCGCGAGAACGTCGATCGCATCATCGCGTTGCTGCCCAAAGGCTTCAAGAAGGGCATGGAGAGCTGGACCGGCCAGGTCGAGCAGCACATCTCGGACACCAACTTCGGCCTGCTGATCTGGGACCTGATCGAGAAGCGCGACTGCATCGTGCTCGCGACGGACCTCGACGGCGACCGATTGACGGATCTGCTGGCCGACGTCTCGGACCCGCTGCGGCGCTTCGGCCAGATCGTGCTCGACTATACAGGCACAAAGAAGGACATGAACAAGCTCTGGACCGAAATGGGGTACACGACCGGCAACGGCCGCGACATGACCTCCATCATGTACCGGATGACCGGCCCGCCGATCCACGAGCAGACGCTGGGCTCCGCCGACGCGATGCTGCTGCGGCTGCTCGACGGCGACGAGTCGATGGGCGGCACGAAGCAGCCCTACGACCCGCGCATCCATTTCGTGCTGATCCGCGATGCGTACCTCGACGCGAATCCCGGCGACAAGAAGGTCGCGGCGTTCCTCGACAACGCGCTGGCCCAGTTCGATGCGATCTTCTCGCCGAAGCGGCCGGGGTTCCTCGAAGGGTATGCGGCGCTCAAGAAGAGCATCACGCCGTGGGCTGGTTGAGCTGATCCGGTCTCCGCGCGAGTCGTCGGTCACAAGGCGCGCCGGACGCGGCATGGGGGGCGCGAATGGCTCGCCCTCTTCTCGGAGCTGCGGGGCGGGGCGACTCTTGGCGGCCTAACGGATGCTTCGCTGGATTGGGGGTCCGGCTGCGCTTTACTTCGCGCCCCCCATGCCGCGTCCGGCGCTCGCTTGGGTGCTGGGACGCGCGAAGAGCGGATTACTTCGAAGACTCGGGGTGATCAGCGCTTCTCGACGGCCTTGGGGTGGGGGTGGGATCTCGCTGCTTCGAGCTCGGCGGGGGTGTCGATGTCTTCGAGGATTGCGGGGGAGTCGACTTCGATTGTTTGCACGGACGGATTGTTTTGGATGAGGATCGAGCGGGCGCCTTCTTCGCCGGTGAGGCGGGCGATGGCTGCGAAGTGGGCCGATCCGAATAGCACGGGGTGACCGCGCCGCGCCGCGCTCGTCGGAACCAAGATCGTGGCGGGCGGGACCCCGGCCGCACCATCCCTCGCCTCGAGGGCCGCTTCGAGGACTCGCGCGACGTGCGCCGCGCGGATGCCCGGAAGGTCGCCGACGCAGACGAGCACGGCTTCGGGCTGCGGGGAGAGGGCGAGGAGCCCTCTCATGCCGCATGCGAGGGAGCTGCCCATGCCCTCGGGCCACTCTTCGTGATGGACGAAGCGGCAGGGTCGTTCACCTAACGCAGCTTGGATGCGATCCGGTTCGAAGCCCGTCACGACGAGGACGGGATCGACGCCGGCCTCGAGCAGCGCGTCGACGGGCCAGGCGACGAGGGGGCGGCCGCCGATCGGTTCGACGAGCTTGTTTCGCTCGGGGCCCATGCGGGCGGAGCGGCCGGCGGCGAGCACGATCCCCGCGACGCGCGAGCGCGCGGCTGGCCTGCTGCTGTCACTCATGGGCGTTTGCGCAGGCATGCGGTCAGCTCGGCCGCGATCGAGAGCGCGATCTCGGCGGGGCTGCCGGCCCCGTCGGTCTCGACATCGGCGCC
>JANMTD010000005.1:0-19345 GCA_031390075.1 Deltaproteobacteria bacterium
AGCTCCTCGCTTGGCGGATGTCTCGAGCGGTCGGGCGACCAGAGGGAGCACGGTAGCGTAGGGACATCTTGCCCCGCGCACCCGATCGACGCGTCTACCGGAACGCTCTATACGACCGGCACGACGCAAGTCCGGACGGCCTGACCCGCCCCACACCCTCCAGGACGAAGGAAAAGCCCGAGATGAAGATCGGCGTGACGATCCACGCGACCGACCGGGCGATGCACCCGGTCGAGGTCGCCCGCGAGGCCGAGGCCCGCGGCTACCACTCCCTCTACATTCCCGAGCACACCCACATCCCGACGAGCCGCCGCACCCCGGCCCCGACCGGCACGCCGGAGCTGGGTGAGGAGTACCTGCGCAGCCCCGACCCCTACATCGCGCTGGCCGCCGCCGCGTCGGTGACGACGAAGATCCTGCTCGGGACCGGCATCGGCCTCCCGGCCCAGCACGACCCGATCACCTTCGCGAAGGAACTCGCGACCCTCGACTGGATGAGCAACGGCCGCTTCGTCTTCGGGATCGGCTTCGGCTGGAACATCGAGGAGATGGAGAACCACGGGATCGACCCGAAGCGAAGGCGCCCGCTCGTGCGCGAGAAGATGCTCGCGATGCAGGCGCTCTGGGCGAACGACGTGGCGTCCTTCTCGGGGGAGTTCGTGCGCTTCGAGCCCTCGTGGCAATGGCCCAAGCCGATCCAACAGCCGCGGCCGCGGACCCTGATCGGCGGCGCTGCCGGTCCCAAGCTCTTCGAACACATCGCCGAGTACGCCGACGGCTGGCTCCCGATCGGCGGTGCCGGAATGGCGGCCGAGCTCGTCACGCTGCGGGAGGCCGTCGCAGCCCGCGGCCGCGACCCCAAGGCGCTGCACATCGTCCCGATGGGAATCCATCCGAGCGACGAGAAGCTCGCCTACTACAAAGAGGTGGGGGTCACGGAGGCGGTGCTGCGGATTCCGTCGGCGCCGCGGGACGAAGTCCTGCCGGTGCTCGATGCGTATGCGCGGTACGTCGATCGCTTCTAGGAACGGGTCGAGCACATTCGCTCGAACGGCGTGCCGATCATGAGCCCTGTTGCGCGCTCTCGAAGCTCCGATCGAACGAGATGTCGATCCGGACCGCACGCGATACAGTCGATCGCCAGCCTGACGAACGAACTCGTCTCAATCGCGGCGGAGGCCATCGATGCCCGGAAATGTGCCCAGAATCGTTCGAGAGCTCATGCAGGCAGACGTCGTCACCGTCTCGCCGGAAACGAATCTCGCGGATCTGGAGCGCCAGTTCGCAAGCACGCAGATCGGCGCGATGCCGGTCGTCGATCGCAACCGGAATATCGTCGGCCTCGTTTCGCGCTTCGACTTGATGCGCCGACTCTCGGTCGAGCAGACCCTCGCCGAGCTCGCGGACAGCGAATTCGATCAGACGCTCGGCGTGCGCGACGAGGACAATTCGATCAGCGCGATCGGCGCTGCCGTCGGACAGCGGCTCTCCCAGCTGCACGCCCGCGACATCATGGTCGCTGACGTCACCACGATCGGTCCGGACGCGACGCTGACCGAAGCCGCGCGAATCATGACCGAGCGCCGCTTCCATCGACTACCCGTTGTCGAGAACGGAAAGCTCATCGGCATCGTCAGCGCCTTCGATTTCATGCGGCTCTATGCGTCGACGCCTGATTAGGCACCGGCACCCCCGAGCGGACCAATGAGGTTGAAGCTTCGACCGTTGGGGTTTTTCCTGGCCGCTGGGATCGCTGCCGCGTCGCCGCTCCACGCCGCGTCCGTGATCTACAGCGACGGCCTGACCCATACCCTTCCCGGCGACCCCGCCTTCACGGACGGAGACTGGATCCGACTCGAGAGCCAATCCCGGCTCGTCGTCCAGGCCTCGGTGCTGGTGACGGGCTCCTTCGACACATCGGCGATCGAGGCCTTCGGCGGTCCGGCCATCGTGACCGCGCCGTGCGCGACCGCCCGGATCGGCGGCGGCGAGATCATGGGCGGCGATGCGGTCGGCATCCTCGACGAGACGACTCCGATCTCGGGCCTCGCGGCCACGGGCGGCGCCGGCGTCGACCTCGGCAGCACGGGCGCAGGCCATGAGATGGGCCTGAAGGCGACGGGAGGCGCGATCCGGGGTGGCGATGCGAGTGCAATCGTCGATGAGACGATCGACCGGGTCGAGGCGCGCGGCGGGCCGGGCCTCGTTCTCGATGGCGGCACGGCGACGCTTCAGGGCAGTGGCGTCGGGGGCGGCGACGCGACGAGCGAGGGTTCCTACGGCGAAAACGTCGCGCGTTCCGGCGACATCGCCACGCTCATGCCCGGCTCCATCCTGCTCGTTCAAGGTGGGACCCATACCGCCGGTCTGGCTCATGCGGCGAACGGCATCTACGTCCAGGGAAACGCCACCGCGCACGGGGGCCACGGGCTGAACCTCAGCGAGGGCGCGACCGCCGTCGTCCATGCCGGGAGCATCGAGAGCGGCTCCGCCTGGGTCGACGCGGACTTCGTCTCCGGTGATGCGACGGCGATCCCGGGGAATGCGCTGCGCGCCGACGACGGCACGCGTGTCGCGATCTACGGGGGGACCTTCACGACCGGCTTCGCCGCGACCTCCTCGAGTGGAAGCCCGCACATCGTTCCCCCCGTCGCGGCCCTGCGCCTCGACGTCACGGGTTCCGCGAACGCGACATACCTCACCATCCTGGGCGGCACCTTCCGCGGCGACATGTCGCTCGAGATCCCGTACACCGACGCGACGCCTCCTCCGGGTCGAAGCTGGCCAGGTGCCGAGCTCTATCTCGTGGGTGGCGACTTCGACTCGGGGGGCGACGTCGATCTGCGACTCTCCCACCCCGGCGTCTTCACCATCCTCATTACCCGCGGCACCACCACCGTGAACGGCAACCCGATCACCCTTCCCATGCCGACGTCGGGAACGATCTCGGGCCAGCTCTATATGGACCCCACCTTCGAGTCGACCTACGAGCTGCAGAACGGCGCGATCCTCCTCGTACCGGAGCCGATGGTCGGCCTCGTTCCGGGGCTCCTCACCCTGGGTACGTTCGCCCGGTTTCGTCAGCGGCTACGTCACCGGACTGGCACCTGATTCGAACGCCACGAGGCAGGCACAGGGGGCCCGCGTGCGGCCCCGCAAGCCTTTGACGCCCCCAGCCCCTTTCGATACGCTGCGGCTCGTATTTACGCCTGCCGCCGATTCCGAGTACCGTTCGAGCGAACGGCCCCCTCGATTCGCCCCTTCGAAGCGGGAGCAAAGCTTGGACCTCCGGTACACCCCCGACGAACAGAAATTCCGCCGCGAGCTCGCGAGCTTTCTCGCGAGCGAAGTGCCGGGCTACGGCGCGCCGCCGCCGGTGGACGATTGGCCGGCGCGCCGCGTCTACGAAACAGGCTGGCAAAAGAAGCTCTTCGATGCGGGTTATGCGGGCATCAACTGGCCGAAGGAATACGGCGGCCGCGACGCGACGCTGATCGAGCAGCTGATCTACTTCGAGGAGATCGCCAAGGCGAACGCCCCCTACATCGGCTGCAACTTCGTGGGCGTCCTGCACGGCGGCCCGACCATCATGGCCGAAGGCACGCAGGCCCAGAAGACGAAGCACATCCGCAACATCATCTCGGGCGCCGAGGTCTGGTGTCAGGGCTTCTCCGAGCCCGTCGCCGGCTCGGACCTCGCGGGTCTGCAGACGAAAGCCGTGCGCGACGGGGACCACTACGTCGTCACGGGCCACAAGATCTGGACGACTTTCGCGCAGATCGCCGACTACTGTGAGCTGCTGGTCCGGACCGATCCGACGGCGCCGAAGCACAAGGGCATCAGCTGGCTGATCATGCCGATGGACCTGCCGGGGATCGACATCCGACCGCTCCCGACGCTCGAGGGCGAAGGTGAGTTCTCGGAGGTCTTCCTCGAGAACGTGCGCGTCCCGGTCGAGAATCTCGTCGGCAAGGAAAACGACGGCTGGCGCGTCACGAACGTGACGCTCCGCTTCGAGCGCGGCACCGCCTTCGCGAGCGAGATGATCAACCTGCAAACCTTCGTTCGCGGACTCGTGAAGCTCGCCCAGAAAGTGACGAGCGACGGCTCGACGGCCTGGGAAGACAAGGCGTTGCGCCGCGAGATCGGTCACCTGTCCGGCGAGCTCGAGAGTCTCTGGGCGATGGTGAAGCTGTCGGTCTGCGAGGCGAAGGAGACCGGGGTGCCCGGCGTCGGCGCCTCGGCCGTCAAGCTCTATTACTCGGATCTCTACCAGAAGATCACGGAGCTCGGCCTGCGGCTCCTCGGCCGCGCCGGCCTCTCGCGCTCCGACGTGGCCGGCCTGCCCGCCAAACATCTGCTGAACCGGCACCTGAACTCGCTCTCGATCTCGATCGCCGCCGGCACGAGCCAGATCCAGAAGAACATCATCGGTGAACGCATCCTCGGCCAGGCGAAGGAACCCGCCCCGGCCAAGGCCTGATTTATCGCCCCTGACGTTTTGCCTCTGACCTATCGAGAATGAGCGCGGCCGGCCCGACACGACCCGCGCGAGGAGACATCGTGGATTTTCAACCGACCGAAGACCAGAAGGCACTCCGCGACGGCATTCGCAGCTTCTGCGAGGGTCAGGTCCCGAACGAGCGCTACCCGGATCTCGAGAAGTCGAAGGGCTTCGATCGCGCGCTCTGGGGCGAGCTCGCCGAGATGGGCATCTTCTCGCTCCGGCTGCCCGAGAGCGAAGGCGGTGTCGGGCTCGGTTATGCGGACAGCGTGCTCGTCTTCGAAGAGCTCGGACGTCGGCTCGTTCCGGGGCCACTCGTCTGGAGCCAGCTCGCCGCGGGGCTCGTCAAGGGCGCAGCCGAGGGCACGACCGTCGTCGGGGGTGTCGATCTCATCGGCGCGAATCGAACCCCTGTGCTGGTCGAGCATCTCGAGAGCATCAATGTGCTGCTCATGCTGCGACCGGACGGGGTCTACTCCGTCGACGCGCGCCAGTGCAAGGGCGAGGCGGTCGAGTTCCCGCTCGATCCGCTGACGCCGGTGCACTTCGTGAAGGAGCTGCCGGCCGGCGAACGCATCGCCGACGGCGCCCGCGCCCGCCGGCTTCGTCTCGAAGGCGCAGCACTCGTCGCCGGCCAGCAGCTCGGGGTCGCCGAAGGGGCTCTCGCCCTGGCGAATGAATACGCCAAGGGACGCCAGCAGTTCGGCCGCGCGATCGGCAGCTTCCAGGCCGTGAAGCACATCCTGGCCGAGATGTTCGTGCGCCAGGAAGCGGCGCGCGCGGGCGCCTACAACGCCGGCGCGACCCTCGATGCACCGGAAGTCGCCGACGTCGAACGCGCCGTCGCCGCTGCGAAGATCACCGCGGGCGAAGCGGCGATCCGCAACGGCCGCAGCTGCATCCAGGTCCACGGCGGCATGGGCTTCACCTGGGAGGTGCTCGCCCACTACTACTTCAAGCGTGCCTGGGTCCTCGAGAACGCCTTCGGGACCCAGGACGAGCACGCCGAGCGGATTGCGGAGCTGCTGGCGGCCCAGGTCGAGGTCTGACGATGATCGGAATCCTCTCCTACGGCGCCTACATCCCGCGGACGAGATTGCCGCTCGCGGCGATCGGCGGTCGCCCGGCCAAGGACGGCGGTCCCGAGAAGGCCGTCGCCTGGAACGACGAGGATGCCGTCACCCTCGGTGCGACAGCCGCCCTCCACTGTCTGCGGGGCTTCGATCGCAGCCAGGTCGATCTGCTCATCTTCGCGTCGACGACCCTGCCCTTCCAGGAGAAGCAGGCCTCGGCGCTCGTCGCCCGCGTGCTCGATCTCCCGCGCGCCGTCCAGACGAGCGACCAGACGGGCACGACCCGCGCAGGCACGACTGCGCTCCGCACCGCCTTCGACGCGATCAAGGCGGGCTCGGCGCGCTGCGCTCTCGTGATCGCGAGTGACGTCCGGCTCGCCGCGCCGAACTCGGGCCTCGAGGCAAACTTCGGCGATGGCGCCGCCGCCTTCCTCGTCGGCGATGGCGACGCGATCGCGACCCTCGACGATTTCGCGGCGGTCTCCGACGAGGTGACGGACGTCTGGCGCCCTGCGAGCCAGGAATTCGTCCACAGCTGGGAAGACCGCTTCGTGATCCAGGAGTCCTACGCGCCGAACGTCGCCGCCGCGCTCCAAGCCCTGCTCGATCGCAGCCAGACGAACGTCGGAAACTACGATCGCATCGCGCTCTACGGCCCCGACGCCCGCTCCCATTCGGATGCGGCGCGGACGGCCGGGATCGCCAAGAACCAGCTCATCGCGCCGCTCTTCGGCCAGCTCGGCAATGCCGGTACGGCCTTCGCGCCGCTGCTGCTCGTCTCGGCGCTCGAGTCGGCGAAGGCCGGCGAGCGCATCCTCGTCCTCAACTTCGGCAACGGCGCCGACGCGACGAGCTTCCGCACGACGGCGCAGATCGAGAAGCAGGGCGCGCGCCGCGGCGTCACCTGGAACCTCGCCCGCCGCCGCGTCGTCGCGCGCTACGACGACTACATCAACGCGAAGGGTCTCCAGACGAAGGAATGGGACGCCGGTACGAATCCCGGTCTCTCCGCGACGATCCTCTTCCGCGAGCGCGACGACGATCTCTCGTTCCTCGGCCAGCAGTGCAAGCAGTGCCAGGCGATCCAATTCCCGGCGCAGCGCCTCTGCGAGACCTGCTTCGCGAAGGACCAGTTCGACAAAGTCCGGCTCTCGGACAAGACGGGCAAGGTCGTCACCTACACCTTCGACTTCTTCTACCCGACGCCGAACCCGCCGACGATCGTCACGATCGTCGACGTCGACGGCGCCCGCATCCATCTGCAGGTGATCGAGATCAAGCCCGACGAGATGAAGATCGGCCAGGAGATCGAGTTCGTGTTCCGGCGGATCCACGAGTCGGGGGGCCGGCCCAACTACTACTGGAAGGGCATCCCGAAGCCGGATTGATTTCCGAGTCCGGTTTGAAAGCGAGACGCAAGCCATGGCGAACAAGGAATCCATCCGGGACAAGGTCTCGATCGTCGGCGTCGGGTGCTGTCCGTTCGGCGAGAACTGGGATCAGTCCCCCGCCGACATGATCGTCGACGCGGCCTACGAAGCCTACGCCGACGCGGGCATCGACAACCCGCAGGAGCAGATCGACGCGGTCTTCACGGGCTCGGTCTACACCAACAAGGGCCCCCACGAGTGTGCCGACGCGCTCAAGCTCTTCAACAAGCCCGTCAGCTTCGCGACCAACTACTGCGCGACGGGGACGGATCTGATTCGCCTCGGCGTGATGTCGATCGCGGCGGGCCTTTACGACACGGTCCTCGTCGTCGGCTACGACAAGCCGAAAGATCGCGGCGTCTCGGGTCCCTCGGTCGTCACCGACCGCGTGCGCGACCTGCCCCAGACGCCGGCCGGCTGGTTCTCGCTCGTCGCCGCGACCTACTTCGAGAAGTATGGTGCCTCCCGCTCCGACCTCGCGAAGATCGCGATCAAGAACCACGCGAACGGATGCCTCGCCGAGAAGTCGTTTCTCAAGCGCAAGATCACGGAAGACGACTACTTCAAGGCCCGCATCATCTCCTGGCCCTTCGGCCTCTACGACTCCGCCGCCCAGACCGACGGCGCCGCCGCCGCGATCCTGACGCGGACGGAGCTCGCGGGCCGCTATTCCAAAGAGCCGATCAAGGTGAAGGGCGTGACCGTCCGCTCCGGACCGAATCCGCAGAAGGATCCGGGGAACGATTTCCTCTCCTGGAAGCCCACGGCCTGGGCCCGAGACGACGTCTACCAGATGGCCGGGATCACGGACCCCCGCGCCCAGATCGGCATCGCCCAGGTCCACGACTGCTTCTCGATGACGGAGCTCCTGACCTACGAAGACCTCGGCTTCTGCGAGAAGGGCAGCGCCAAGGAGCACATCGCGAGCGGCGACTTCGAGCTCACGGGCTCGCTCCCCGTCAACACCGACGGCGGTCTCAAGACCTTCGGCCATCCGACCGGCGCGACGGGTGTCCGCATGATCTACGAGAACGTGACCCAGCTGCGGGGCAAGGCGGGCCTGCGGCAGGTGAAGGGCGCCCCGGGCAAGCTCGCCGTCTCCCACAACATCGGCGGCCATCCGACGGCCTGCGGCATCGCGGTGCTCGGCCGGGACTAGCCGCGCGGGTACGCTACCGGACCGCCGACGCGCTCGACCGCACCTCTACACCGGCCCGTACACCCGCCGGTACACCGACCCGTACCCAAGGAGCCCTCGATGACGACGACCCCGAGCCTCGACTGGGCGAAGATGACGATCCCGGCCACGCTGGCCCGCTCGGCCGCGACCTGGCCGAAGGTCTCCGCCGTCGAAGAAGGCTCTCTCCGCCTCACGTTCTCGGAGCTCGCCACCGCCGTCGAAGAAGCCGCGCGCGCCTTCATCGCCGCCGGTATCCAGCGCGGCGACCGCGTCGGGATCTGGGCCCCGAATAGCGCGCGCTGGATCGTCGCGGCCCTCGGTCTGCAGTCCGCCGGCGCCGTCCTCGTCACACTGAACACGCGCTTCAAGGCGGCCGAGGCCGCCTACGTGCTCGAGAAGAGCGAGGCCCGCCTGCTCTGCACCGTCGGCGATTTCCTCGGCATGAACTACGCCGACGTGGTCGCGAGCCAGAAGCTCCCCGCCCTCGAGGGCTGCATCCTGCTCGAGGGCCAGAGCCAGAACGGAATCGCCTGGGAGACGTTTCTCGCCCGCGCCTCGCAGACGACGCCCGCCGCCGCGAAGGCACGCGCCGCCGAAGTGTCGCCCGACGATCTCTCGGACTTCCTCTTCACCTCGGGCACGACCGGCAATCCCAAGGCCGTGATGAGCGCCCACGGCCAGAACCTGAAGGTCTTCGAAGTCTGGGGCCGCACCGTCGGCCTGCGCGCCGGCGACCGCTATCTCATCATCAATCCCTTCTTCCACTCCTTCGGCTACAAGGGCGGCTGGCTCGCCTGCCTGATCCACGGCGCGACTGCGCTCCCCCACGGCGTCTTCGACGTCGCCGAAGTCCTGGGCCGCATCCAGCGCGAGAAGATCACGGTCATGCCCGGCCCGCCGGCGATCTACCAATCGATGCTCGCTTTCGCGGGCCGCGAGAAATACGACACCTCGTCGCTCCGGCTCGCCGTCACCGGCGCCGCGCCGACCCCCGTCGAGCTCGTCCACCGCATGCGCAAGGAGCTCGGCTTCCAATCCGTGATCAAGGCCTACGGCCTGACCGAGAGCTGCGGCACCGTCTCGATCTGCCTCCCCGAAGATTCCGCCGAGACGATCGCCAACTCCGACGGCGCCGCGATCCCCGACACCGAGGTCCGCCTGATGGACGCCGAGGGCAAGGAGGTCCCGCGCGGGACACCCGGCGAGGTCTGGGTCCGCGGCTACAACGTCATGCGCGGCTACTTCAACGACGAGGCCGAGACGAAGAAGGCGATCGACGCCGAGGGCTGGCTCCATACGGGCGACATCGCCGTGATGGACGCCCGCGGCTACATCAAGATCACCGACCGCATCAAGGACATGTACATCATGGGCGGCTTCAACGTGTACCCCGCCGAGGTCGAGAGCTTGTTATTCCAACACCCCGGCATCGCGGCCGGCGCCGTGATCGGCGTCCCCGACGAGCGCATGGGCGAGGTCGGGATGGCCTTCGTCGTGGCGCGGCCGGGGTCGAAGCTCGAGGCCGCCGAGGTCATCGCATGGAGCCGCGAGCACATGGCGAACTACAAGGTCCCCCGCTTCGTCGAGGTCTTGGACGAGCTCCCGAAGAACGCCTCGGGCAAGGTCGTCAAGAACGAGCTGCGGGATCGGGTGAAGGGTAAGATCGGGGCCTGACCCGGGAGGTGGGCGGCATGCCGCTTGCGTCTCTCCATCCTTGCAGGCAGTGAGAACGACACAGAAAGACGAAAATGCTCCACGAGTTCATCACCGCGAATATCCCGGAAATCATCGCCCGCACCCGCGCCAAGGTGGCGACCCGGACCATGCCCGTGCCGACGGAGGCCGAACTCAAGAATGGGGTTCCGCTGTTCCTCGACCAGTTGGTCGACCGTCTGCGCCTCGCCACCACTGACAGCGAAGCCATCGAAGCGAGCGCCACTCAGCACGGTGGTGAACTCCAGGCCATGGGCTTCAGCGTGAGCCAGGTGGTGCACGGGTACGGGGATGTCTGTCAGGCCATCACGCAGCTCGCCGAGGATTCGAACGCTCCGATCACGGTCGAGGAGTTCAAGACGTTCAACCGGTGTCAGGACGACGCGACGGCGTATGCGGTCACCGAGTATGAGCGAATGCGTGACCGGTCCGTGGCCTACGAGGGAATGGAGCGTCACGGAGTCCTGGCGCACGAGATGGGCAATCGGGTCGCCGCCGCCCTGATCGCGTTCAATATTCTGCAAAAGGGTGCGGTGGGAATCGGCGGAAGCACCGGCGCCGTTCTCGGTCGCAGTCTACGGGCCCTGCGATTTCTCGTGAGCAACTCCCTCGCCGAGGTGCGCCTCGAATCCGAGCTCACCCTGCGGAGTCGCGTCCCGGTCGCGGAACTCATCGACGAGGTGGAGGTCGAGGCCGCGATGGGCGCCGATGCGGCCGGCTATACGCTGACGGTCTTTCCCGTGGAGCCGGGGATCGATGTCCGGGCCGACCCTCAGATCCTCGCGGCCGCGCTTTCCAACCTGCTCCAGAACGCGTTCAAGTACAGCCATCCCGCCGGCCGGGTGTCGCTCCGGACCACCGTGACCGAAGGACGTGTGCTCTTCGAGGTCGAAGACGAATGCGGCGGCCTCCCGCCGGGCAAGGTCGAGGAGTTGTTCGAACCGTTCGAACAACGAAACACCGACCGCTCCGGGCTCGGCCTCGGCCTCACCATTAGCCGTCGAGGCGTCGAGGCGATGGGAGGGCGGATTGCGGTGCGTAATCTTCCGGGCCACGGGTGCGTCTTCTCGATCGACCTGCCGAAAATGGAGCCCGCCGGGAGCGGACCCGGGATCAGCGCGAGTCGCCCGGAACAGTCATGATCGGGTTGGGTGGTGTCCCCCGGAAATCCCGGCTCCAGAAGTCGCACGGGTCGTAGTCGAGGGAGCGCAGGGCTGATCAAGAGCCCGCCGCCGTGCGAGTCAGGCCGCCGGTTTCCTGCGAGCTGCGTACTGCCGGGCGATCAACAACCCCACGAACCCGACGCCCAAGGCCGTCGTCTGGGCAGCGAGATCGATCGGGACCGTCGTGCTGCCGGGCGGACCGATCCAGGGAAGCAGCGCGGGGGTCCCGCGCAGTGCGCCGCCCATGTCCTGCCAGGCAGACCACGTCGAGCCGTTCCATAGCAGGTGTTGGGCGCGGTTGTCCGTGCCGACGGCCAATACACTGAGCGTCTCGCCCCGGTAGGACGCGACGGCCGGCTCACCGATCAGATCGCCGCCGAGATCCTGCCAGCCGGTGGCGGACGGTCCCCAGGCGGAGCCGTCCCACCACTTCGCCTTGAGGCGTCCGTCGGTCCCGATGCCGAACAGGCTGAATTCGTTCTTGCCTCTCGCGCCCACCACGACGCGGCTGGCGAGGCTCCCGCCCAGGGACACCCAGCCCGTCAGGGAGGGCGACCACGCCGTTCCGTTCCAGCGTTTGTGGTAGACGCCACCGCTGGCATCGACTGCGAAGAGGTCGATGGAATTGCCGTTCCATCCGAATAGCGTCGGCGGGCGCGCGAAGGTCCCGCCCATGTCCTGCCAGGTCGTCGGCGTCGGGTTCCAGGCGCCGCCCGAAGACCACTTGTAGAGAACCTGTCCCAAGGCGCCGAGTGCTGCGACAGCGAGGTGGGTCCCCTCCCACGAGATCGCCGTGGGATCGCTGGTCGTGCCGCCCCCGAGCGACGTCCAGCCCGACCACGAAGCTCCGTCCCAGGCGTCCTCGTACAGATCGCCGTTCGTGCCCCGAGCGAAGAGCTGCAACCGATTGCGCCCCCAGCCGACGGCCGCGGGTCGTCCCGTGAAGCCCGATCCGAAATCGCTCCAGCTGCTCCAGGCCGCGCCGTTCCAGTGTCGATACAGAAAGCGGCCGGTCGCGGAGATCGCCATGACGGAGATGCGATCGGGCGCCCACATCACGCCGATCGGAGGATGATTCGCGAAGCCGGCGCCCATGTCCTCCCAGCTGCCGAACGTCGGACCCCAGCTCGAGCCATCGAACCATTTGTGTTGGAAGTGTCCGTCGAGACCGATGGCCATGGCGTCGACGCGATGGATGACACCGAAATGGTGCAGCGCATTTCGGAACAGCGCCGCCATCTTTCCATCGTCGTGAAGGCCCACACCGGCGGCGATCGAGCCCGCCGACAAGACCCTGCCGCCCCCATCCCACGGCCAATCGACGATCTCGCTGATGACCTGGTTCGTGCCCGAGACCCAGCCGGCGTGGTAGTCGAGGCGGTCCTGGTTGCCCCGTCCCTCGGCCAGGACGACCGGGTCGTAGTCCGGCGGCAGCGGCGGGTTGTACGGACCTGGAATCGACTGGACGCGGGCATCCCATTCGTGTCCCACCGCGTACAGCCCGCCGATCTCGGTCCCGACTGCGACCGGGATCGATTCGGGGGACTGGAAGAAGGCGTGGCTGGGATTCGTCACGCGATAGGCGCTGGGACGGTCGCTCGTGTAGCCGACGCATTCCAGGCCGATCGCCTGCCAGGCCGGCAGACCGGCCTCACGCATCAGTCCGCCGCGCTCGTGGTCGTGTTCGTGGTACAGCTCGCCGTAGGTGGCGTTGGGACGGCCGCCGACGTTGTCCGGCAGCTTGCGGCACTCGATGACCTCGTCGTCGAAGCTGACGCGCCAGAACATGGTGTTCCCCGACGCCATGATGAGCTTGCCGCCGCCTGCGAGATAGTCGCGGACGCCGGTGTAGGCCTCGCGAGACCAGTATTCGCTGTGCCCCACGATGAACACCGCTGAATAGTCGAAGAGCAGGGCGGGATCGTCGTGCAGGTCTCGATCGCTCACGACGTCGTAGTCGTAGCCGTTCTGTTCGAGCCACACGTGCGTGAAACGCTCGGCGCGAAGCAGGTGGCTGTAGTCCCAGGCGGGGTCGAGGTACTCGACATAAGGCCCCGCGTTGGACCAGGGCAGATTGACGCCCACGTAATATCCCGGCTGACCGCCGACGTGGTTGTCGTAGAAGCTGAAGAGTCCAAAGGCCGCGTTGTAGGCATGCCAGGTATTGGTGGCGCAGAGCACGAGGATGGGCGCAGCCGGCCGGGTCGCAGCCTTCTTCACGACGAAGGTCACGTCATATCGCGCGCTTCCGCTGTGGATGATCCGTCCCACGTACACCCCGGGCACCAGATCCGTCGGAAGCGGGTATGAATGGCTGACGGGCCACGCGCAGTCGAAGAAATCCGATCCGGAAAGTCGCAGGCCATGACCGCGGTTCGGATCCGTGTCGGGGTCGTAGGGACCGAAACGGGGCACCGACGCGGAATCGAAGCCCGGGCCGCCCACCATCCAGGTTCCCCGGTTGACGATGATTCCCTCGCGCTGCCAGCCGCTCACGTCGCGAACCGTGTAGCCCCCCTCCTCGTCGAGCGGCCAACACCCGATGCTGCTCACGGCGAGCGCGGGATGGGTCTGCAAGGCGCGCTGCGCGATCTCGGCCGAGCCCAGCGCACGATCGTAGAGGGCGGGCATCGCGAGATCGCCGTCCAGGAAATGGCGGGTCGTCGAATCCTGCCCGTAGGCACCCAGGCGCAGGGGTGCGCCCCCCGGCGTGACGGTCGTGGGGAGACCGAACGCGTTCGCCGCGAGGGCACCGTCGACGAAGAGACTCGCCACGCCCGCATTGAAGACGGCGCACAAATGCGTCCACTCCCGGTTCGGGCTGATCGCAAGCGGGCTCGGGCCGTAGTGCAGGAAGCTCGGATTGAATGCCCCGCCATTGCCGAAATAGAAGGCGGGACGTCCATCGCCCGCGACGAAGAGCCCGAAGCCCGTCTGGCTCGGGTAGTCGTACTGGCTGATCAGCCCCTGCCAGGCGGCCCGGAAGGGTCGCACCCAGCACTCGAGGGTCAGCTGGGATTGAGCGATTGCGCTGTGGAGCGCGCGCTCGACGTGGACGTAGGAGCCGGGCCGGATGGAGCGCTGGACCTCGGGGATCTGCACAAAGGAATGAACCGTCCAGTCCTTCAAAGGCCCGTCGGTATCCCAGCCGAGTCGTGCGATCGACATCTGGTAGGGCAGCGTGCTGCTCACGCGAAATTCGATCACGTCGCCCGCATGGACACTCTTCTGAGCGTAGGCATGCAGCCCGCTCAAGCCCTGCGCCAGGTTGGGCACGGCGGGGATGAGGGAATAATCGCCTGACGCATTCGCCGGCGAGTCCATCAGAACGGCCGGACCCGCGACGATCAGTCCGCCGAGGCCGCGCAACACGTCTCGCCGGGTGAGCCCCGCCATCGTCAGTTCCTGGAGAACGGGTGTCTTCTTCATGGCTTCCTGGGCCGACCGGACCGACCGCTAGAGGTCGTCCATCGGGAAGGGAAACTTGGCGCCGACCCCGCCATCGACCGAGATTACCTGGCCCGTCACATAGCTCGCGAGGTCCGAGGTCAGGAAGAGCAGGACCGAGGCGATGTTCGAGGGGTAGGCGACGCGGCGCAGCGGCGCGTTCGCCTCGTTGCGCGCCTTGCCCCTCTCGCCCAGGTAGCCGCTGACCCGCGGTGTCCAGACGACACCCGGCGCTACCGCGTTGACCCGGATGTTCTTCGGCCCGAGCTCGACGGCGGCGGTGCGCACGAGCGACATCAGCCCGGCTTTGGCCGCGCCGTAGGCCGGATGCCGGGGCGCCGAGGTGATACCCGAGGCGGAGGCGATGAACGTCATCTCGCCACGGCCATTGGCTTCGAGCAGCGGCGTCGCCGCCTGCATCGCGAGCCAGGCGTGGCGCAGGTTCTGATCGAAGTGCCAGTCCCAGAGCTCGTCCGTCAGCTCGCCGATGTCCGCGTACTGTGCCCGGCCGACGATGTCGATGAAGCCGTCGAGGCGGCCGCCGAAATGGTCCCCGACATCCGAGAAGAGCCGCTCGACGTTGGCGCGAACCGAGATGTCCCCCGCCCAGGCGATCGCCTCGTGACCACACTCCTGCGCGATGTCCTCCGCCTTGGCCTTCTCCATGTCGACACACACGAGCTGCGCGCCGTTCACCGCCAGCGCATGCGCGGCCTGTCGACCGATCCCCTGCCCGGCCCCGAGGATGACGTAACGTCGGCCATCGAGGCGCAGCATGTGGGCGTAGTCCGCAATCGGCGTGTCATCGGCGCGCGTCATCGGATCCTCTCGTCTCCTCTCATAAAGAGGGTTCGTCGTCGTCATCGCACGTTAGCAGGAGGTTCCGCGACCCATGGAGCTCGACATCATCGCCCACCCGGGCTCTCTCCAGGCTTCCCAGGAGCACGCCCGACAGGTCGAAGCCGCGGGTTTCGGCTCGATCTGGTGGACCGACTCGGGTCGCTCCGCCTATCTCGCCGCGACCGCATCCGCACTCGCGACCGAGCGGCTGCAGATCGGTACGGGGATCGCCGTCGCCTTCCCGCGAAGTCCGATGGTCACCGCGGGCCTCGCGTGGGAGCTCGCCGCCTCGACCGGGGGCCGCTTCGTGCTGGGCCTCGGCAGCCAGGTGAAGGCCCACATCGAGCGGCGCTACAGCGCCGAGTTCGTCCCGCCCGGCCCCCGCATGAAGGAGTACGTCGAGAGCGTGAAGGCGATCTTTCGCGCCTTCTCGGGCGAGGAGAAGCTCGCCTACGAGGGCAAGTACTACCGCTTCTCGCTTCTGCCCTCGACCTGGAGTCCGGGCCCGATCGAGGTCCCCGCGCCGCCGGTCTACATCTCGGCCGTGCTGCCCTACATGAGTCGCCTCGTCGGCGAGGTCGCGGACGGAATCCACGTCCATCCGTTCCACTCGCCGCAGTACGTGAAGGACGTCCAGCGAAAGGCCATCGAGGAGGGCCTCGCCCGCTCGGGACGATCGCTCGAGGCGATCACGTTCTCCTGCCCGATCATGACCGCCGTCGGCGATACGGACGAAGAGATGACCCGCACCCGCGAGCACGCACGCACGATGATCGCCTTCTACGGCTCGACCCGGACCTACTCACCCGTCTTCGAACACCACGGCTACAGCGGTCTGTCCGACGCGCTGCACGGGCTCCAGCAGCGCGGCGACATCGCCGGGATGAAGGCGCTCATCAGCGACGAGATCCTCGACCACTACACGGTCACGTCCAGCTGGAACGCCCTCGCCGGCAAGCTCGTCGCCCGCTACCGCGACCTCGCGCCCAAGGTGCGCGTCACGTCGTACACGGCCGCCGACGGCTGGAAGGATCCGGCCTGGCGCGAGAAATGGTCCCAGGTCGCGAAGGCGATGCGCGTTCTTGCCTGAACCGACCCACTCGCGCGTCCTCGCTCACCCCGACCGGCATCCGGGCTGGATCAGGCACGGGGCGTACAGGGCGGCCGAGAGCGCTCCTGCTCGACGAGCCGCGAGAGCTCGACGAGCCGGGCACGACGCTCCGGCGCGAGATAGGCGAAGTTCACGCCGCGCGGCGTGAACTCCCAGTATTGGGGGTCCTGCGCCTGCACGAGCTGCTCGCGGGCGCGTGCGACTCGCAGCGGGGAATCCGTGGCGAGATCGGCGGCGATGCGGACCGCACGCACGATGTCGCCCCGGTCGAGGAAGAGCGTGGCCAACTGCATCTGGCTTCGACGCACGCCGAGCAACGACTCCTCCTGGCTCTCGTCCCTCATTTCCCGATCGAGGTCGAGGAGCAACGAAAGGAGTGCATCCGTGAGTGTCCCTTCAGTCGCGATGTCCGCCTCGATGAGTTGGATGAGGTCGTGGGACGCGGTCTCGAGCAGGAAAGGCATTCCCGCCGAATACCCGAGATTGCCGTAGAACTTGAGGAAGCCCGCGATGCTCATGACCGCGTCGAACTCGCGCCAACGAAGCATTTCCTCGGCGACGAGTCGATACTGATTCATGATGTAGTAGGTGGTCCGCGGGTCATGCGCATTGATGCAGGTTCGCAGATAGCTGTTCATGCATTGAATGCAGAGCGAACGCAGAGATTCTCGGTGTCGTCCGGGACCGACCACGATGCGAGAGGTGCTGATCGCGATCACGTTGGCAATGTCCCGTCCCCTCGGCACACACTCGCTCATGAGCGCCAGGTACTGCTGCATGATCTTCACCTCGAGCCATGTCCCGGAGCGCTCGATCTCCCGGAGCGCCGCGGGCGTGAGCGAGGCAAAATCCGGATCGGCGGCGACGGCAGGTGCGATCTCGAACCACTGGGGCGGCAGCGAATCCCGCAAAGAATCGTAGCCTTCGATCATCTCCGCGAGGGCTTCCACCGTCGCCATCGCGACCCGCCGATCGCTCTGCTCTGTCGAGCTGCGCGCGACGTCCTGCAGCTCGTCGACGGCCTCCTCGACCGCTCTCTGGGTGCTCTCCATGTTGGACAGCTGGACCCGCGAGATCTGCCGGAGCGCGCCGTCACGGACCTTCTCGATGATGTTGAGCGGAGAAAGGAACGCGAGTACGAAGTTGAAATAGGGAAGCACGGCGAGCAGAGCCAGGGTCACCATCACCAATGTCATGACGAAGCCCGCCCCGGGAAGCGAGGCCTGCGGGACGGGCGTCGAATCGTTGCCGCTCAATGCCACGGCCACCCATACGCACTGCAGCGTCGTCAGCACGAAGAAGCTGAGCACGGCGATGTTGACGGGCTCGCGGACGAAGAGCCACGTGATCCGATGGCTGTACCGGTTCGCGGCGAGCTCGAGCACGATGGCGACGACCGTGATCGCGATCCCGAGCAGGCCCGCGACGACCTGCGCGGCGCCGGCGAGCGTCTGGTAGCTCTTGTTCGGGTCGAGGTTCGCGAGCCATCCAATCGGGTCGAGCAGGATGCCGAAGTCCGCGCCGGACAAAACGCCCGAGAGAGCGAGCAGCCCGACCGTCGCCGTGCAGAGAGCGGCGAAGACCCGCCGGGCCTCGAGCGAGGCGCTTCGATGATGGCTCCTAGACGGAACGAAGCGACCGGACCTGCGACGACCTTCGGCACTCTCCGGGCTCTGGATGGAATCGATCTTCAAGGCGCGGACCCCGGGCTCCGGACGGGAGTCTTGGCGCAGACCCGTCGGGCGCGGGCGGAGAATACCCGACCGGCCTCACCCCTCCATGCTCTCTCCTCGCCGCCCGGGTCGCGGCGACGGGCCTGACTCTGAGCGAGAATCGAGAAATCATGACGACCACGAGGCCGAGACTCGCAGCCACCTATTCGATCGTCGCGCGAGATACCCGCACCGGCGAGCTCGGGGTGGCCGTCCAATCGAACTACTTCTCCGTCGGGACCGACGTCTCGTGGGCCCAGGCGGGCGTCGGTGCGATCGCGACGCAGTCGATCGTCGAGGTCGCCTATGGCCCGATCGGCCTGGCTCACCTCGCGCGCGGGGAGTCGGCAGAAGCAGTCCTCGAGGCGCTCGTCACCGGTGATCCGGCTGCCGCGCTGCGCCAGGTCGGCATCGTTGACGCCCAGGGTCGCGTCGCGGCTCACACGGGCGCAGCTTGTGTTCCCGCCTGTGCCCACGCAATCGGTGACGGATTCAGCGTGCAGGGCAACATGCTGGCCTCCGACGCGGTCTGGCAGGCGATGGGCCCCGCCTTCGAGACGGCCGAGGGCGACCTCGCCGACCGACTGATGGCCGCACTCGAAGCGGGCGAGCGAGCCGGGGGCGACCTCCGCGGTCGCCAGAGCGCCGCCCTGCTCGTCGTATCGGGCACGCGAACGGAGAACGCCTGGGAAGGGCGAAGCTTCGATCTCCACGTCGAGCATCACGCGCGTCCGCTCGAGGAGCTGCGTCGCCTGCTCACGATTCGCCGGGCGTACATGCTCTTCGACGAGGCACGTCGGACGTTCGCCGTGGGCGAGCTCGATCAAGCGCTGCAGCTCGTCGCTGCCGCGCGGAGCCTGTATCCGGACGAGGTGCAGTTCTGCTTCTGGACCGGCGTCGCCCTGGCCAACAGCGGCCGCGCCGATCAGGCCAGGCGATGGCTCGACGAGGCCTTTCGCGTGAACGACACCTGGCGCGAGCTCGGCCGTCGCCTTCGCACGGTCGGCCTCTACACGGGCGACCCGGGACTGCTCGAGCCATGAGCGCCGCTCTTCCCGCCCGTCGGGCGCAACAGATCACCGCCACGGTCCTCTTTGCCGACATCGTGGGCTTCAGCCGACTGTCGGCGGTCGACGGGGCGGAGAAGGCCTACCTGGCCGTGACCGAGCTGC
>JANMTD010000039.1:0-4603 GCA_031390075.1 Deltaproteobacteria bacterium
GCGCCGCGGATGAAGCTCGGATCGCCCGTCATGTGGACGAGGGAGAGCATCAGCGTCGGGACCGAGACGTCCTCGAGCATCCGGGCAATCGTCGCGTCGTCGACTTGGATCGGGAGGCCGGCATGGGGGTTCGCGGCCATCGTCTTCACTCCTTGGGGTCGGGACAAGGCAAAGTGCGTGCCCTGCCCGACCGACGGCGGACGGTAGAACACGTTGCACGAACCGCGCACGCGCGGCTCTTCGTCGGCCGAGGGCTCTTGGTCGGCTCAGGGCTGGACGATGACCTTGCACTCGGTCGTCGGTTTGCGCAGGCGCTCGAACGCCCCCGGCAAAGCCTCGAGCGGGATCCGATCCGTCACCATCGGGAGCGGGTCGAGGCGCCCCGCCTCGAGCATCGAGAGCGTGAGCTCGAAATCCTGGCGCCGGTAGTAGGAGCAGAACTGGAGCGTCAGCTCCTTGGCCCCGAACAGGAGCGGCATGTAGTTGTCCATCGCCATGCACATCCCCGCAGACAGGATCTTCGCCCCCCGCGACGCGATCTGCGCGATCGATTGGACGACCCCCGGCCGCCCGACACACTCGAAGGCGAGCCGTGGCCGGTGCCCCGTCGCCCGCTCGAAGGCCGGCAGCAGCTCCTCCTGCGAAGGATCGACGAGATCCGTCGCACCGAACTTCGCCGCCAGCTCGCGCCGATGCGCCGCTGGATCACTGACGACGACCCGGCGTGCGCCCAGGAGCTTCGCCCAGACGGCAACCGCGAGACCGACCGGCCCGGCGCCCACGACGAGGACATCCTCCCCCGACGCGAACCCCGCCACATCGACCGCATGGAGCCCGACCGCCAGTGGCTCGACCATCGCCCCGTCCGCACTCGAGACGCAGTCGGGCAAGCGGAAGGTCATGCGCTCGCCGCCGATCGCGTACTCCGCATAACCCCCGCCGATCTCGCCGAAGCCCGTGACCCGGAGCTTCTTGCAACCCATCACGTCGCCCGAAAGGCAGGCGAGGCAGGTCCCGCAGCTGATGCCCGGCATCGTGCAGACCCGGTCGCCCTCGCGCCACGGTCCGTGCGCGCCCTTCGCGTCCTTGCCGACCGCGACGATCTCGCCGGCGAACTCGTGCCCCATGACCGAGCCCCGCTTCACCGCGCCCCCGAGCTCCGTCACGTGCAGATCGGAGCCGCAGATCCCACAGCCCTTGACCCGCAGCAGGACCTCGCCCGGCCCCGGCGTCGGGTCCGGAACGGTCATCACTTCCATGGGCTTTCCCGACTCGACGAAGCAAGCGGCGCGCATCGCGGATCCTCCCGGCTGGACTGGCTCGTCCGAGCGTATCACGCAGCGGATGCGCCGGACCGGCCTTCTTGGCCCCATGTGTCTCGACGGGCGACGTTCCGTATCGTCGCCGGATGCCCCACCGCCTGAAGCTCTCCGTCGTCGAACAATCGCCGCTCCGCAAGGGCGGGACGGGGGCAGATGCGCTCCGCGAGACCGTGGAGCTCGCCATCGCCTGCGAGGCCTGGGGCTACGAGCGATTCTGGCTGGCGGAGCACCACAACATCGCCGGCATCGCAAGCACGAGCCCCGAGATCATGATCGGCCAGGTCGCCGCGGCGACGCGCACGCTTCGCGTCGGATCGGGCGGCGTCATGCTCCCCCACTACAGCGCGTTCAAGGTCGCCGAGAATTTCCGGCTGCTCGAGACGCTCTTCCCCGGCCGGATCGATCTCGGTCTCGGCCGCGCGCCGGGCGGCGATCAGCGGACCTTGCTTGCCCTCGCCCATCCCGGGCGGCCGAAGGACGTGCGCGCCTACCCCGAGCAGGTCGACGACCTGATCGGCTTCCTCGGCGACGACCTCCCGCCCGGACATCCCTTCGCCGGCATGCGCATCGGTCCCCCTGGCGCGGGCATGCCGGACATCTGGCTGCTCGGCTCGGGAGTCGACTCAGCGATGCTGGCCGCGGATCGCGGCCTCGCGTTCAGCTTCGCCCATTTCTTCGGCAACTCGAATCAGGGGCCCGCGATCGCCGAGCACTACCGGCGGCATTTCAAGCCCTCTGCCCTCTGCCCGGAACCGCGGGTCCACGTCGCCGTCCAGGTGTTATGCGCAGACACGAACGAGGAAGCTGAATGGCACGCCTCGAGCATGAAGCTCGGCCGCATCCAGATGGCCCGCAATCAGGGCGGCAGCGGAATCGTCTCGCCCGAGGAAGCCGCCGAGCACGTCTTCACGCCCGAGGAGGAGGCCTTCCTCGCCCACTCCGGCATGCGCGCCTCCGTCGGCGACCCCGAGCGCGTCGCCGCCGAGCTCGAGGAGATCGCCGAGCGGTATGCGACGGACGAGCTCGGGATCGTGACCATCTGTTACGACTTCAAGGCGCGCCTGCGGTCTTTCGAGCTCGTGGCCAGGCACGCGATCGAACGCCCGTAGGCGAAGTCCGCTCGCCCGCGCACTCCGGGACATCGCGCTCCACCACGGATGCGCGACCCGATCGCGGGGACTCGCGCCGGCGTGCCTCAGCCATCGCAATCGGGCAGTGGCCTCCACAGGGCGTCTTCTTCTGGATCGAGGCGGCGAGCTCGCCGGGCATGATTACTGCACACGCCTGCGGAGAAATCCGGCACGAAGAGTTGACGTGAGCAGGAGGGCAAGGTCATGGAGCAGTGCGAGGTCTGCGGCAAGGAGTACAACGAGCGCTTCGATGGCCGCATGAACGGGTGGGAGCACATCACCGACTGTTTCGCAGTTTTATTGGAGGTCCTCGCACCCCGCTGCGCGATTTGCGGCGGCGCCGTCACGGGGCCCGGACTCGACGAAGACCAATCGATCTACTGCTGCGGCCACTGCGCATCTCGGGTCTGCGAACAGAATCGAGCATTGAGCTGACCCGCGAACGGACGAGACCCGACCGTCCGCGTTGTCCCGAGCCAATCACTATCGTTTGCGTGCAGTCGGTTGTAGAAACGCCAAACTGATTGCGGACTCGCGCACAACAATCTGTTCACGTATCTGTGCAATCTCCAGGAAGCCGTGCGTGTCCGGACGCCTTCGACGTCAGGTATCGCGAGCGCCCGGCCAAACGCGCGCCCCAACGCTCAGCCGTTCGCCTCGAAGCTCGAGTGGATGTCTATACCCCCCGCTTTTTCGAAGATCTCCATCGCGACCTTGTTTTGGTGCGGATGATCCGTGTGGACGGAGATCAGGATGTTGCCGCCTTTGATCTTTCCCTCGTACTGCTTCGCCTCGTCCTCGGAAATACCCATCCCGATCAACCCGCCGGTCAGACCACCCATGGCCGCGCCGACTACGGCTCCCGAGAGGATCGCGATGATGGGACCGGCAGCGATGAAGGGCCCGACCCCGGGAATCGCGAGCGCGCCGATCCCCGCCAACCATCCGAGGCTCCCTCCGAGCAGGCCTCCAGCACCGGCGCCGGTGACCGCGCCCTCAGGCGCCTTCGTATCCTGATCTTCGGCGAAATCCTGTGTCGCCTGCTTATCGGGAAGCAGTATGGAAATGTCATCGCCCTCGAAACCCACGGCGCGCAGCTCGTTGATGACTCGCTCCGCCTGATCCGACGTTCCCAAGAGGCAGATTACGGCTCGATCCATGACTTCACCCCTGTTCAACTGTTCGTGATTTCAATCTCTTCGAGGAGCATGATTCGTGCCAATGACCATTGCCGCTCGGCGCAGAGGGGAAGCCTAGACCCCGACCGGCAGATGACCCCTACGAGCGAGTCCTTCGATCCCCGGATGTGGGTACCCGTTCTTTAGAAACGAACGCGGCATGGGAAACCTCGGCTCCCGTCGTCAGCCCACCGAGACGATCCGGTTCGACGAACATTCGCAGCTTGTCGCGAGGCGGCCTCAAGAGATCCCGATGATCTACGTCAATGAGCGGTTCGACGAGCGGATCAAGCACCTGAGTGATTTTCGCAGTTACGGGAGTCGCGGCGGACATCTGCGTGCTCGCGACGGCGTTCGATGCCCACATGCGAGACTACGCCCTCACCGTACCGCGCGATTGCGTCGCGGCGGAAAATGCAGACGCTGAAAAGTGGGCTCTCGGACTCATGTCCCGCGTCTTTGATGCAGACAAAAGTCATTCCCTCGCGCTGTCACTCGCACCGTTCCGCGCGGAAGCAGTCCGTCTAGCGAGACCGGACGACGGGAAGGACCTGACCGATATCTCCAAACCTGGCCCACGGATCGCTCCGCGTCTGAAGCTTCCAGGCGACTCCGTGTTCGACCTGGATTGAATTACCGCTGCGGGTCGCTTCCAACTTTTTCCAGCTGATCGGTAGGGCGACCGGCACCCCTTCACGCGCCCGAAGCGAATACGGTGCCACCGCGGTGGCGCCCCTTCCATTGCGAAGGTAATCGATGAAGATCCGGCCCCGGCGCGCGGCTTTGGAGGCGACTGCGACGTATCGGCCGGGCTGGGAGCGCACGATCTCCAATGCAACCGCCCGCGAGAACGCTTTGACCTCCGCCCAAGAGGATCGTGGCCGAAGCGGCACCACGACGTGGATTCCCTTGCCGCCCGTGGTCTTCGCGAACGACCGGATCTCCATCCGCACAAGGACGTCTCGCACCAGGA
>JANMTD010000079.1:0-9372 GCA_031390075.1 Deltaproteobacteria bacterium
GTCGACGGGGTCGATGTCGTGTTGCACTACGAGCGGCTGCAGCAGGATTTCGACGAGCTGATTCGCCAGCGGGGCGCCACGCCGGTCGAGATCCCGCAGCTGAACGTGACCGCGGAGCGCACGCGCCGCGACTACCGCGACGAGTACGACCTGCTGTCGCGCAGCCTCGTCCGGATCGGACAGCGCGCGGATCTCGAGCGCTTCGGATACTCCTTTTGAGCGTCGCCGCGAGGACCCGAGAACGCTTCGCCGAAGGGCTCTTCCTGCCCGAGTGTCCGCGCTGGCACGAAGGCGCGCTCTGGCTCTGCGACATGTGGGGCCACGAGGTGCTGCGATACTCGGAGAGCGGCGCCCGGACTCTCGTCCACCGCTTCGCCGACGCGGAGGACCCGGGCGGTCTCGGATGGCTCCCGAGCGGCGAGCTGCTCGTCGTCGGCATGGAAGGGCGCTGCGTCTATCGCCTCGCGACCGGGCACGTCGCGCATGCGTCGTCGGCGCATCGCGAGCCCGTCTCGCCGATCCGCCACGCCGACCTATCACCTCTCGCCGCCTGGCCCTGCAACGACATGATCGTCCGCCGCGACGGGACGGCCTGGGTCTCGCATTTCGGGTACGACATGTGGGGCGGGACGACGGGATTCCTGGCCGCGACGCTCCTGCGCGTGCGGCCCGACGGGCGGGTCGACGTCGTCGCGGAGGATCTGCTGGCGCCGAACGGCATGGCGCTCCCCGCGGACGAGAAGACGCTATTCCTGTCGGAGTGTGGGCGCTCGCAGGTCGTCGCCTTCGATGTCGAAGCCGACGGTGCGCTCTCGCATCGGCGAGTCCATGCGGTGCTTCCCTGCGCACCGGGTCTCGCCTTCGCGCCGCCCGATGGGATCTGTCTCGACGAGGCGGGGGCGGTCTGGGCCGCCGAGCCGATCGGGAAGCGCGTGCTCCGGATCGACCGCGCGGGGCAGGTCACGGACGAGATCCCGTTCGATCAGGCGCCGCTCGCCGTCGTGCTCGGCGGCGCGGATCGGCGGACGCTCTTCGTCTGCTCCAGCGCGGAGCACGACAAGCCGCATCGCGGGGCGGAGCCGACGGGGCGGGTCGATGCGCTTAGGGTCGAGGTCCCCGGTTCGGGTCGGCCCTGAAGCGAGCCGGCCGCATGCGAGACGATTCCAGCGGGACGAAGGCCATTTGTCGTCGCTCGAAAGTTCGTTCCGGTCGTGTGAGAATGCCTCCTGACCAAACGCCGAGCCCGGGAGGCTCGGACGAACGAGGTTCCCCATGCCGGCGCGATCCGCGATCCAATCCGAGCTCATCGAACGCGCGCGTGGGCTCGCCCCGCTGATCCGCGCCCACGCCGACGAGAGCGAGCGACTCCGCCGCCTCGCGACTCCCGTCGTCGACGCGTTCCACGACGCCGGCCTCTTTCGCATGCTCCAGCCCGAGTCGATCGGCGGCTCGGGCCTCAATGCCGTCGAGGCTTCAGCGATCCTCGAGGAGGTCGCCTGCGCCGATGGCTCCGCCGGCTGGAACCTCGCGATAGGCGCCGGCAACAGCGCGTTCCTGGCGCTGCTCGAAGATCGCGGCGCCCTCGAGGCCCTCGTCAAACCGCCGAGGTCGTTAGGCGCCGGATCCGTCAATCCGATGTCGCTGCGACTGACCTCCGTCCCGGGCGGCTACCGCGTCGCGGGAACCCTTCGCTTCGCGAGCGGCATCCACCAGAGCACCTGGCTCGTCGCCGGCGGCCTCGTGATCGACGACGGCAAGCCCCGCATGGCGCCCGATGGAATGCCGCAACTCGTCGGCGCCTTCTTCCCCTCCCGCGAAGCGCGCATCCTCGATACCTGGAATCCGACCGGCATGGCGGGCACCGGCAGCCACGACGCCCTCGTCGACGACGTCTTCGTCCCGGCGAACTACACCTTTGACTTCCGCGCGAAGGGCTCGCGCGACTTCGACGCGCTGGTCGAGCTCCCGACCTTCAGCCGCCTCGGCTCGACGCTCGCCGCCGTGGCGATCGGGATCGCGCGGCGGGCGTGTGAGGAGCTGATGGTGCTGGCGCAGACGAAGCCCGCCATGATGAGCGTGACGCCGCTGCGCGAGACGGCCCGGATCCAGACCGATGTCGCGCGGGCCCACGGCCTCGTCGACGCGGGTCGCGCGCATCTCGAGTACGTCGCTGGAAGCATCTTCGCCCGGGTCGCCGCGGGGGCGACGCCGACCCTCGAGGATCTCGCGCGCCTGCGGCTCAGCTACCTCGGCGCGACGGAGCACGCGACCCAGGCCGTCGACCTGATGCGCAACGCCGCCGGCATGAACGCCGTCCAGAGCGGCACGCCCCTCGAACGCTGCTTTCGCGACATCCATGCCCTGACGCAACACCTCGCGATCTCGAACGCCCACTACGAGCGCGTCGGCAAGGCGCTGCTCGGGCTCGACATCGGGTCGGGGCAGTTGTAATTCAGGGACCCGCCTCCGCCCGCGACCCGGGCGAGCAGGTGCTCCGGAGGCTTCGATGACGACGAAACGACCGATCGCCCAGGCTGGACACGTCCACGGCCCGGGCTGCGACCACGATCACGGACCTGCGCACGATCACGGCCATGCCCACGGTCCCGATTGCGACCACGACCACGACCTGGATCACGGACACGCCGGCGAGCCCTTCGTGCGCGCCGACCCGAAGATCAGCCGCAACGACCCGTGTCCCTGCGGCAGCGGCAAGAAATACAAGAAATGCCACGACCCGAACGGGTGATCGCTCGTCTGCGGCGAGCGGATCACGAAGCGGTGAGGAGCTCGACTTTCCCATTTGGGTGCGGGGCCCTGCGGGACGGCAGATTGATTCATGCGTGTTTTACTGATGGTCTGCCGGTCAGCATCCTTTTTTACACCCGTATCGGACATCCGTTGGCGGCGATACCGACCGCTCAGAATCGATCTCTTGTTCTCGATTCGCTCTCTCGATCGACCTTGGTTTCCCGGTTGCCTCGACGACTCGACGAGTGAGGCGCCAGAGTCAAGTTTTCTCTGGGTTTTTCCGATTCAGCGAAGATCGCCGCCCTCGCACCCGCGCGGAGCATCCAATGAATCGAATACTCGTCTTGACGCCGGCCGAGGACCATCGTCGTCGGGCCGTCAGCCTCGCCGTAGCTCTGGCTCGGAAAACTGGCGCTTCGCTCACCCTCCTACGCGTGATCGAGGAGAGCGCCACCTCGCCTCGCGTCTCGGAGGGTTCTCAGCTCGAGAGCAAGGTTCGCGGTTTGATACTGGATTGCGAGACGCGCGAACTGCAGAAGATTGCCGAATCCCTCCGCACGAGCTCGGGAGACCGCCTCGAGGTCGACAGCCAGGTTCATTGGGGCGTGCCGTGGGAGGTGGTAATCGAGCTCGTCGAGCGGGACGGGTTCGATCTCGTCATCAAGCCTGCTCGCGGCCTGAGTCACTCGGGGCGGGTCTTTTTCGGAGCGACGGCGCTGCACCTGTTCCGACGCTGTCCGTGTCCAGTCTGGGTCGTGGGAGACGATGGGAATATGCCGCAGCGTGTCCTGGTTTCGATCGATCCTTCCCTCGATCAGCCGCGTCGCGAGATGGCGTCGAAGCTGCTCGATTGGGGTAACGCAGTGCGAGCGGCATCTGGAGCCCAGGTCGAGGTCGTGTCGGCGTGGCAGGCAGCGGGCGCCGATCTCCTGAAAGAACGCCTCGAAGAATCGGAATTGAATGCCTATGTGGGAGATGCGCTCGAGCGGGCGGAGAAAGGGCTCAGGAAGATTCTGCAAGAGAGTTCATCTGGCCCCGCCGTGATGCGTTGCCATCTCCTCGCTGGGTCCGCGCGGGACGTGATTCCGGAATTCACAGAGGATCGGGGTTTCGACCTGGTCGTCGTAGGAACCCTGGGCCGTACGGGCATCGTCGGGGAGATTCTGGGTGAGACCGCGGAGCTGATCCTGCGCGGTGTGAGATGTTCGGTGCTGGCCGTATCGCCGCGCCATCGGACGCCTGTCGAACCCGGCAACTGATCGACCACCATGCTCATTCGCGCGAAGCCTGGATTCGGGAGCGGATCCGGGGGGCCGAGCTCTGCCTGTTGAAACATATCCGGACGACGCCATCCCTGACCGGTCCACGTTCCGTCTTCGGGCAGTGTCTCACTCGCGATTCGAACACGATGCAACGGGCTTCGGCGCAGGTTAGATTCGAGCGCGGAAGCCGTCGATCCCGATCGACTCCCACCAGGTCCCCCATCGAATGACCCGGATAGAGATTGGAAGTATGAGTAGCCCCACAGGCCTTCTCTCCGGCGTCCGCGTGATCGAGTCGAGCCTGCTCATCCCCGGTTTCTTGGCCACCTTCCTTTCCGATCTCGGCGCCGATGTCATCAAGGTCGAGCTTCCCCCCGGTGATTACATCCGGCAAATGACCTGGCCCATCGTGAACGGCGTCTCGCTTCTCCATCTCCACACGCACCGTGGCAAGAAAAGCATCTGCCTCGACTTGAAGTCGCCCGATGGCATCGCGATCTACAAGGATCTCGTGAGGACGGCGGACATCGTCGTCGAGGCGATGCGTCCTGGAGCGCTCGACAGGCTGGGTATCGGGTACTCAGAGCTGAAGAAGGTCAACTCGAAGATCGTGTTCTGCACGATCTCTGGTTTCGGCGCGACGGGTCCCTATCAGGATCTTCCCAGCCACGGCATCGGCTTCGACACCTGGTCGGGAATCGTCCAACCAATGGAAGACGAGCACGGCTTCAAGCGTATTCCGCCGATGCTGCCCAACATCGGAATCAACGTGGGGCCGATGGTCGGCGCCATCGCCGTGCTGGCTGGCGTCATCAAGGCGCGCGCCACGGGCGAGGGCTGCGAGATCGAGCTCGCCCAGTCCGACGCCTCGGCGTACATGGACTGGTACCGGATCGAGACCGAGCGTGCGTATCTTCGACCGCAGAGCGAGGTCACGGGGAATCCGTCCGACGACTACGAACGGCGACCGCCGGGGCTCGCCGGCATGTGGGGCGGGGTCCGCTACCAGATCTACGAAGCGAAGGATGGCCACATCCTCTTCATGGCCTCCGAGCAGGTTTTCTGGAAGAACTTCTGTGAGGGAATCCAGAGAAGGGATCTGTTCGAGCGGTGGCCCGGATCGAAGTATGCGGATCATGCCCGCGACAATCTGGAGTTGCAGTCCATCCTTCGCGACATCTTCAAGACGCGCACCGTGCCGGAATGGATCGCCTTCGCCAGCGAGTTCGACACGACCATCGCCCCGTGCAATACCGCGGCGTCCCTCGCCGCCGATCCCCAGTTCCAGGCGCGCTTGGGCTTCTATCCCACGGACGCGCTGGGATGCGAGCAGCTGCCGCTACCGGTCTTCGTCGATGGCGCGCGACCTCCGTGTCCGACGCTGGCACCGGAGCCGGGTCAGCACACGGATGAAGTGATGTCGCGCGTGCTTGGAAGGAGTGCCGTCGAGATCGAGCAGCTTCGCCGATCCGGCGTGTTCGGCTGACGACCGGCCGACGACCGGCCGAGGCGACCGCGATCCCGTCTATCCGCACTTCAGCCCACGACCCATCCTCCCCTTCGCCAGGCACGGATCCCGCGTCCCGCCGAGTCGATCTGGAACAAGTTGCCGCTGCCGTAGTGCGGGTTGTCGACCGTCGACGCGGAGTACTGGAAGTTGATCCAATGGGTGACGATCATCGGCGCGGTCATGATCAGCTCGAGGACCTTGAACTCGCCGTCCTGTTCCCAGCGGTAGTCGTGCAGGAACGAGCCCGACGGATTCACGGCAGCGGCGCGCCCGTCGGATCTTGGTCCCGCGGACTCGCGACCGCCTCCGCATAGCGCGCCAGGGCCCTGAAGTACGCCGCCTGGGCGAAGACCAGCGCGCGGGCCGCATCGGCGGTCTGGAGCTCGCGGATGTTGACGTCGATCAGATTGCTCGACCCGAGCGATAGCTTCCGCTCCTCTCCGCGCTGGAGTCGCGTCGACAACTCGAAGTTCTCTCGGGCGAGCAGCGTCTGATCGTAGGCAGCCGTCAGCGACGCCATGGCACGACGAATGTCCGTCTCGATCCGATCCCGTGCATAGCGTGCTTCGTGCTCGATACGGCCGAGGTCCGCGCGGGCTCGCACGACGCGGCCGCGCGCCCCGCGCTGGAGCACGGGCACCGTGAAACGGATCCCGGCCTTGACCTCGGTGTCGTCCTTGGGATTGTTCGACAGACCCCCGACCGAATCGATTCCGGCCGCGCTCTCGCCCACGTCCTGAGAGGCCTCGAGTCCGAGCCGGAGATCCGGAAGGAGCGTGTTGCGTTCGAGGGCCAGGCGGGCCTCGATCTCCTGCCGTCGAAAGCGGTAGCCCTGGACGATCGGATGCTGCTGTGTCGCGCGCTCGATGTCCGCGACGACAACGTCCTCGTTCACCAGGGCCTCGGGCGGGAAGCTTTCCGGGAGTCGGGCGGGCTCCGGCACGATTCCCCGGCCGTCCTGATCGCGCAGATACAGGGCGAGGACGAGCGAGGCCTCGAGCGCGTCCCGCACCGCACCACGAAGACGGATCTCACGATCGAGGACGAGCCGCTCGTTGTCCACCACCTGGATCCGCGGAATCGCTCCGGTCTCCGCGCGACCGGCGAGTTGAGCGCGGCGCGCCTCGGCGGTGGCGAGGAGCTCTCTCTCGACGTCGACGTTGAGTCCCAGCGAGACCCAGTTCCAATAGGCTTCGCTCGCCTCGCGCACGATCTCGATCCGGCGCAGCTCCACCGCGGGCGCCGCCCCGTTCTGTCGAATCTGGCTCGCCAGGAGTCGGGTTCGATTCGAGTCGACGAAGCCATCCTTGAGCAGGGGGATCTCGATGCCTGCCCGGATCTCGCCGTCCTCGTTGGTCTCGTCGTCTCCGAGATAGGACGGGAAATCGCCCTCTCCGATCCGATACCCCGCGAACAGACGACTCCCCCACAGGCGCGTCGGTTGTTCGATCCCGAGCTGAGCCGTGTAGCGGTCGTAGTAGCCGGTCGGAGAGACCGAGCCGCCGGCCGTCAGAACGGAGTCGAAAGCTCCGCTCGCCTCGAGCAGTCCGCCCCGTGCCTGGTCGAGCTCGAGCCTGGCCGCGAGCAGCAACGGGAAGGTTTGCTCGACCGAGTCGAGCACCTCTGCGAGCAAGAGAGGCGACGGCGCAGCGTTTCGATCCGGCTCGGCGGCACTCGCGTCCGCGCTCGCGAAGCTCGCGAATGCGAGCCATAGCGAGACGAGCACGCGGCGATCGGACCGCGATCCTCTCCTCATCGGTTGCCCGAGTCCTGCTTCGAATCCATCACGACCGTCGGCGGAAAACCGTTCGCCTGTCGCCAGAGCTCGTAGCCGAGTCGAACCCGATCGAGTAGGACGAAGCCGTTGACCCGGGCTCCCTGGCGCAGGAATTCCGGGCTCGGCCACGGTTCGTCGCGCTCATCGGGCACGACCAGGATCCGGAATCGACCCTGCGCATCACCGCTCTGGTCGACGACCGCGACGCGACCCCCGAAAGTGCCCACGGCGACCGAGGGCCATCCCCCGAACTGCACACCGGGCCAGCCCTCGAATTGAAGCCGCACGGAGCGTCCCTCCGAGACCAGGGGCACGTCGTTGCCATCGACCCAGAGCTCCACAGCCTGGCTCTTCGCGTCGGGCATCAGCGCGATGATCGGTTCGCCGGCCTTCACGAGCTCGGCCCCCGGGCTCGCGAAGATGCGGATGATCGTGCCGGATCGCGGCGCGAGCACGAGCTGCGTGTTCTGTTGTGCGATCCGCACGTCGAGGGTGGCGAGCTGCTGTTGTTCGGAAGCGACCTCTGACTGCGCGCTCTGCTCCTCGGCTCGCGCGGACTCGATGCGCGCTTGCGATTCGGTCTGCAGTTTCCCGACTTCTGCCTTGCGGGCGTCGACTTCGTTCAAGCTCGCGCGCAGCGCCTGTCGCCGCTGCTCGAGCTCCGCCTGGGCCTGCTTGAAGACCCGCTCGGCGACTTCGAAGTCGAAATCCGAAGCCAGGCCTTCATCGACCAGCTGGCGCTGGCGGTCGAAGTTCAGCTGCGCCTGGTCGACGGCCGCCTCGGCCGCCTCGACCCCGTGACGGGCGGAACGAACCTCCGCTTCGGCGACTTCGGCCATGCTTCCCGTCGATTCGACGCCGAGATCCCGTGCGCTGGACAGAGCTTCTATCTGTTTCTGGTAGACCTGGACTCTCTCGCGTGCCGCCTCGAGCTTGGCCTCGAGGGCGTCCCTCTGCTGCTGCAAGCGCGGGAGCATTTCCGGATCCAGATCCATGATCTCGAGCAGGCGATCCCCTTCCTCGACGCGCGAGCCTTCGACGACCCAGGCCTTCTCGACGCGGCCGCTGACCGGGGCGGCGATCGATTGGCTGCGGTCGAAGGGGTCGAGCGCAGAAACCTTCCCGGACGCCGCCACGTTCTGCTGCCAGGGGACGATGACGAGCGCCAAGATCGTCGAGATCGCGAGGGCCATGAGCAGGCGTGCGAGCAGCCGCAACGCGTTCGGGGAGCTCGCGAGCTGCAGGGCGTACGGTACTCTCGATGTTCCTCGCATGGATCGATTCATCCGGGCTTCCTCTCGATCGTGCGGGTCGGTCTCCAGGCCTCGGGGTCGCCCAGGGTCAAGCGTCGGGTGCAGCGGGCGAGCACGTCCGCTCGCTCGGAGACCAGGACCAGGGTCCAGGGCGCTTCGGGATCGAAGAGCAGGGCGCAGATCCGCTCCCGCGCGTTCTCGTCGAGATCCTCGAGCACGCGATCGACGAGCAGCAGCCGTGGGCGCGAGAGGATCGCGCGCGCCAGCATCAGCCGCGTGATCTGGACCTGCGAAAGCGGTCGGGCGTCGGTCGACACGCGGGTATCGAGTCCCTGGGGCAAGGCTCGGATCTCCTCCAGGATGCCCACGGCGTCGAGCACGCGGATCATCTCCGCCTCGTCGAACGTGCGTCGACCGACGCGCACGTTCTCTCGAATGGTGCCCGAGAACATCTCTGCGCCCCGGACGAGCGCGACGGTCTCGCGCAGGGATTCCAGCCGGATGTCCCGATAGTCCTGGCCGTCGATCGTGATGTATCCGGTGGAGGGCTCGCGCAAGCCGAAGAGCAGGTCGAGCAGCGAGCTCTTCCCACTTCCCATCGCCCCATCGAGCGCAAGGCGCTCCCCGGCGTCGATCCGGAGCGTGAGACTCGAAAAGATCGGATGAGAGTCGAAGCCGAACTCGACATCCGTCATCTCGACCGAGGCAGGTTGGGCGTCGTCGACGAGGTCGATTCCGTTGACGCGTTCGAGGGGCAGATCGATCAGGATCGACAGCTTGTCGACCGCGGCCACGAGATCGTAGAAACGCTCGAGCTGC
>JANMTD010000111.1:0-4085 GCA_031390075.1 Deltaproteobacteria bacterium
CTTTACAGCGTTGCCGGCGGCTTGCGCGTGTCCGGCTTCAGGATGGGCCCGATCGCCCTGCGGGCTTCCCGCAGGAGCCGTTGCGAACCCGATCCTCAAAACCGTCACGCTCCGCCGGATGGGATGCTGATTGGCATCACAGTTCCCCGCTTACCAGACGCCGATCCGAGCAACCGGCATCACTCACCTCGATCCGGATCGGCCCCAGCCCCGGGAGAGCAGCCCAAGATGGCTCTGTTCAGCCGGCGCGTCCCCTTCGATCGAAAGCGCCTGCTCTCACGGGCGGACTCGCTCGCCCGGGGATGGCGCTGGCGCCGAGCGCTTCGCCTGTACCGACAGCTTCTCTGCGCGGAGCCGCGCAATCCGGAGATCCACCTCCGGATCGCTCCGCTTCTCGCGCGTGCGGGGCGGCGGGTCGAGGCATGGGAGTCGTTCCGTGTGGCGGCTGAGGCCTGCGAGCATTCGGGCCAGGATGCCGAGCTCCAATCGATTCTTCAGCAAGCCGCAAAATCGCTGACCCGGGAGAGCGCGCCCTGTCGTGCCCTCGCGCGCTGCCAGCAAAAGCTCCAGCGCCCCGATCGGGCTCTGCAGACCCTCGTCGCCGGCAGTCGCCGCGTCCGCAGCCGGCGGTCGCGGGGTGATGCGATCGTGCTGCTGGGCGACGCGCGCGAGATCGATCCCTGGAATTCGGGCGTCGTGGTCGAGCTCTGCCGGCTGCTCGCGCGCTCCGGCGACTCTTCGGCGGCACTCTTCCTACTGGATCAGCTGGACAGTCGCGTGCAGGGGAGGGAGCGGTCTGCAGTTCGGGCGTTGATCTGGTGGATCGAACCGAGCCTCGTTCACACCTGGCGCTGGCTGAGTGCATACCGGGCATCTCGCCACGCTGTGGTTCCGATCGCCGGCTCGCGCGCAAGCCGACCAGCGCCTTAGCCAACTCGGGCTGCCTCCCCACTCGCCGGACCGCACGAGGGAAGCTCCGCATGGGCAATGAACCCAGGCGAGGCGAGCTTCTGCGGCAACGTCGGTCATCGAAGCTTCAAAGTGCGAATCGAGAGTCGCAAATCGAGAGGCCCGAGGCGGGATTCGGGAGTTCCGCTAATCAAATCCGGAGATCGCTCGGTCGAACGACCGGGTCATGCTGCGTGCTGGGCGTTTCGACTGAGTTCGCGGAGCGCTGGGGTACCGTCTATTGAAGTCGCTGCGGCCAGCCTGCAATAGTTCGAGACGGATCGAACCGATCAGGGAGTTTGTTCGTGCGTGATGTGATCGAAGCGCGACTCCGCGAGAGTCTGATCGCGACCCATGTCGAGGTGGTGGATGAGTCGCATCTGCATGCGGGGCACGCGGGCGCAAAAAGCGGAGGCGGTCATTTTCGCGCCGTGATCGTGTCGGAGAAATTCGCCGGGCTCTCGCGAGTGAAGGCTCAGCAGCTCGTCTACGGAGCGATGGGGGCGTGGATGGGGAAGGAGATCCATGCGCTCAGCATGCAGACCTTCACCCCGGTGGAGTGGGGCCGTCGCTCGACTTGAACCTACTTGGTTCCGGGTACGGCCTTGCCTCTCGGGTACGGGCGGCGCGTCCGTGACGGTCGGTTCCCGGGACCTTCTCGAAGAAGTCGCTTAGCGACCCCTGGATCCGCCCGCGCCGATCGGCCAACATTCGGATGTGTCGAGCTGGATTGCCGGGGGCTGCACTCACGTTGCGAAGGAATGTTCCATGCTGATTCGAGTCGCTGCATCCTGGTTGTGGATTGGGATTTTGTTCTCGTCGTCGTCCGGGTGGGCCATCCCGATCTGGACCGAGAGCCTGGATGGCGATCTGTCGAGCGCCGAAGGGGCGCCGACGTTCGTCGCGATGGGGCTGGGCACCAACACGATCTCCGGATCCGTCAGCGCCGGCGGCGGGGATACTCGCGACTTCATCACGTTCACGCTCGCTGCGGGCCTGGAGCTTTCGGGGCTTATTCTCCAGCAGTGGGAGGACGGGACGAGCGGCGGCCCGGCCAACACCGGATATCACGCGATCAATCTCGGCGCGACGAGCTTCGTGCCGAGCGTCTCGACGATGAACAGCTTCCTGGGCGGGTCCATTCTCAACGCTCTTCCGCCCGGGACCGATCTGCTACCGGATCTCGCCGCGGCCTATTCGAACGGAACCGGATTCACCGCCCCACTCGGTCCCGGGACCTACAGCTACGTCATCCAGCAGACCGGGCCCCAGCTCAATCGTTATGCGCTTGATTTCGTCGTCATACCGGAGCCGGCGACTGCAATGCTGCTGTCCCTCGGGCTCGGCGGGCTCGCGCTTCGCGGACGCCGCTAGCGGCAAGCGTCTCGAGGGGTGGCGGACGCTGCTGCGCGGGGGAGCGCTCGGGGGAGCGAGCGCCGCGTCAGTCGCCGGTCGAAGCCAACGCCCGCGCGATGGCCCGATAGGCCTCGAGATTCACCGGAAAGCCGAGATGACTCGACTCGATCCGCTCGTAGCGGACTCCTTGCAGCGCGCTCGATTCGGGCTCGCGTGCAGCCGACGCATCGATCCGCGCAGCCGATTCGCTGACGATGCCATCGCGCGCACTGAAGAGGATCGTGACCGGCGCGACCGCGCTTGGTTCCGCGTGCGGCACGGGATTCAGCCAGCTGCTGAAGTCCTGGTCTTCGACCGGCACGCTGCTCCGGTTGAGCCGCCGCATGACGTGCCAGAGCGAGGTTCCGCGCGGATCGCCGAAGGGCGAGCCGAGCGTCACGATGCGTCGAACGGAATCGGGCGCGAGCCGCGCCGCGTCGAAGGCGAAGAGTCCGCCCATGCTCCAGCCGACGAGGCTCGGCCGTTGACCCGTCTGTGCCTGGATCTCGCGAGCGCGAAGCACCACGCGTTCGCTCTGCGCCCGACGAAACCGCGCCGCATCTTCGACACGCCGGATGCGCATCTCGCCCTGATCGCGATTGACTCCGAGCTCCCACGCGAAAGCCTCGTATCCGAGCCCTCCGAGAAAACGCCGTAGAGGCCAGAGGCCGAGGTCTCCAACACCGTAGGCGGGGAGCACGAGGACGGGGTGGCCATCGCCGCGCGGAATTCCCCGGTACAGGCTCGCTAGGGAAAACGTCAGTCGCGTGGCTTCGATTCCGGCGCGCGGAAGCTCGGTCAGCGTATCGAAGAGGGCGGGTCGGGTCGGCATCGCGGTCATGGCTCGATGGAGCCTAGGTTCCGGTAGGGGCCCTGTCTTGCGCGCGATCGTGTCCCGACGCAATGCGACTCAAGGGCAGACCGCGTCCGTCCCGCAGACGTTCGAGCCGAGGTTGAAGATCGTGTCCGTCCCAGCCGCGGCACCGACCTGGGTCTCGGCGCCGCCATTGTTCAACGTGAGCACGTTCTCCCGGTAGCCGCCGTTGTCGCCGAGCACGAGGCCGAGGCCCGTGTTCGATCGAATCGTGTTGCCGATCGCCTGAGACCCCGTGCTGACAGAGATTCCGAAGCTGCCGTTGCTGTAGGCTGTGCTGAAGCGCACGACGCTCCCCGACCCCGCTGTAATCCCGGTCTCGGCATTGTCGTAGGAGGCGCTCGAAGTCACGCTGCCCGCGACATTCAGGGAGATTCCATTTCCAGTATTGCTGGAGGTTACGCAGGCGCTCACCTGCGTTCCGGCGTTCCCCCCGATGCCGTTCCCGCCGTTTCGCCGGGCCGAGCTGCCCGTGATCGTCGCGTTAAGACCGAATGAGAATCCGTTTCCCTCATTGTCGTGGGCCGCACTGTCCGTCACGGTCCCATGGGCGAGCTGGACGCCGATATTCCAGTTGCGGGCGACGACGACACGCGAGATGACACACCCGGTGCCCGCCGTGATCCCGGAATTGGTCGTCTCGATCACGCGCACATCGCGGACGACGCAGTGGTCACCGAGGAAGATTCCGCGCGCCGTTCCGCGCACCGCGCCGTTCTTCACGCTGACACCGCTCACGCCGTTCGCGTCGATCGCATAGCTCGTTCCGACCGCCGCGCAGTTCGCCGGATTGCCGGGGCAGCTGAACGGCCCCGAGATCTCGAAGCCGCCGAGGTCGATGGAGACGTCGTTCGCCGTCACGCTGATC
>JANMTD010000123.1:0-35523 GCA_031390075.1 Deltaproteobacteria bacterium
AGGGTCTCGCGCGCCTTCGAGCCGAGGATCAGATAGAGGGACTCGGGCGTGGTGACGAGGATCTCGGCGGGATCGCGCGATTGCAGACGCCGATCGCGCGGCGAGCTGTCGCCGGTGCGAATCGCGACGCGGGGCGTTCGGAAGGGCGAGGCGTTCGGTGCGCTGTTCCCAGCCTCCGCCGCAATCCCGGCGAGCGGCGAGCGCAGATTGCGCTCGATGTCGGAGACGAGGGCCTTGAGCGGGGAGATATAGAGGACGCGAACACCGCGGGGCGCGTCCGCGGGAAGGCGGCCGAGGCGATCGATGGCGGCGAGGAAGGCGGCGAGGGTCTTGCCGCTGCCAGTCGGTGCGATCAGGAGGGCATGTCGACCCGAGGCGAGGATCGGCCAGCCGCGCTGCTGGATGGGGGTCGGGGACGAGAAGCTTCTCGCGAGCCAGGAGCGGGTCGCGGGCGCGAAGAATTCGGGGAGGCCGGACATTCCGGGAGCCTAGCTTCACGAAGCGACATGAGGCTCCGCGTTCCCACCCGGAATGCGAGCTGGAGGGAACACCCTTTCCAGAATCTGAAATGAAGGGAGATTCTCCGCCAAGGGGCTTATGCACCATCACGTTCGGAGTCGTCGTCGCCAGTAACGATTCGCCGCAATTCCTGGTTGCATGGATCCCGTGAGTCGCCGATCATCCGGCCCGGCGGAGACGATGTGATCGCATCGTTCGCGGACGGGACCACTGAGGCCGTTTTTCAGGGTGCCCAGGGGAGAGCGATCAAGCGAATCCCTCCTCAGATCGTGACTGTGGCAGGGCGGAAGCTGGATATGCTGAACGCCGCAAGACTGCTCGAGGATCTCCGGGTGCCGCCTGGCAATCGTCTGGAGTCGCTTCGCGGCATCCTTCGCGGTTACCACAGCATCCGCATCAATGGCCAATGGCGCATCGTCTTTCGGTGGGAAGACGGAGACGCACATGACGTCCGAATCGTCGACTATCACAGCTAGCGAGAGCACAGCTAGCGAGAGTGCAGCCAGAGAGTCCACAGTGAGAGAGGTGGGTCGTGCATCCGAGGAATCGAATTCCCACACATCCCGGTGAAGTGCTGCTCGAGGAGTTCCTCGCCCCGCTCGGCATTACGCAGATCGCGCTGGCCGGGCACCTCGAGATATCGCTTCAGCGAATCAACGAAATCATCCGAGGAAAACGGGGCATCTCCGCGGAGACCGCGTGGCTTTTCTCCCAGGCGTTCGGAACTACGCCCGAGTTCTGGCTCAACCTGCAAGCGCAACACGACCTCGCGAAAAGCCGACCCCGGCGAACCGTCCGGAAGCTCCGCAAAGCGAGTTGACGCGACTCCGCCTGCAGAAGGTCTTCAATCTGTTCCAGGATCCGTTCGAGCGCGCCGACTTCGCGCCCAACACGTTCTGGGACTGGCAGCTCAACCACCTCGGACAGGTCTACGGCGCGATGGACGAGGTCTTCCAGTTCGCGGCGACGTTCAAGGAGTTCCCGCCGCGTTCGTTCCCGCCGAGCTTCGTCCCGACGACGGTCGTGGAAGAGACCCTCGACGACATCCGGGCCGAGCGGAAGTAGGCTCGCTAGCAGCCCTTCGCGATCCCGCTGATCATTCCCCGGGCAGGCCTGTGTCTGCCCGGGCGGATGTCGCCTACCCAATCGCGCCAAAAGATGCCGTATTGGGCATCTCCGATGTCTGATCGCGCCGTGAATGGCATGGCACGCCCCTTGCTCTTCCCGATGTCGCGGATCCATTCAGAGTCGAGCGAGTGGACGTCGACCCTTCCGCGGAGAAGGGATGCTCTCGAATCCTCTTCAGACCCGGCCTCGGGAAGCGCGCGACAAAGCGCTGGCGATCAACCTCGACCCGAGGCGCTACGGAACCTTCGCCGAGATCGGCGCAGGCCAGGAGGTCGTGCGCTGGTTCTTCCGGGCCGGCGGCGCGGCCGGCACGATCGCCAAGAGCATCTCGGCCTACGACATGACGGTCAGCGACGCGATCTACGGAACGTGTGAGCGCTATGTCTGCCGCGAGCGGCTCGAGAAGATGCTCGAGTACGAGTACGAGCTGAACTGCGAGCGCCTGCGGGAGCGGCGCGGCAACCAGACGGCCTTCTTCGCCTTCGCCGATACCGTCGTCGCGCGGAGCTTCCGGGGCAATCACGAGTGCCACGGCTGGATGGGCGTGACCTTCCAGTCCCATCCCCGCGACCAGGCGAGCCGGATCGTGATCCACGTGCGCATGCTCGACAGTGAGACGACGCTCCAGCAGGAGGCGCTCGGGATCGTCGGCGTGAACCTGCTCTACGGCGCCTTCTTCCTCTTTTCCGAACCCGACGTGCTGGTCGAGTCGCTGCTCGACGGGCTCGGGACGGCTCGGATCGAGATCGACATGATCGAGTTCTCGGGCATCGAGTTCCGGCATGTCGACAACCGCGTGATAAGCCTGCGGCTCGTGCAGCTCGGACTCTCGGGGGCGGCGATGTTCGCGGCGGACGGCACCGTGCTCCAGCCCTCGGAGGCGCTGCGCAAGCGCCCCGTGCTCGTCGAGCGCGGGAGCTTCCGGCCCGTGACCCACGTCAACCTCGACATGCTCTCGAGCGCCCTCGAGCAGTTCGAGAAGCAGGTCGGCGGCACCGATCAGCCCCTCGCCCTGATGGAGCTCACGATGAGCAACCTGCTCTCCGAGGGGGATCTCGACCTCTCGGACTTCCTCGCGCGGATCGACATCCTGGCGGCGACGGGTCAGACCGTGCTCATCTCCGACTACTTCGAGTTCTATCGCCTCGCCCGCTATCTGTCGTCGGCGACCGATCGCCCGATCGGGATCGCGCTGGGAGCAGGAAGCCTCGCGCAGCTCTTCGAAGAGCGTTTCTACGAGAATCTCGACGGCGGCATCCTCGAGTCGTTCGGGCGCCTCTTCAAGAATGGTCTGACGATGTACGTCTATCCGCTGCGAGATCCCTCGAGTGGCGAGCTGACGACCGTCGCCAACCTGAAGTTGGCTCCGGGACTGATGACGCTCTACCGCTTCCTCGTCGACCAGGGGAGCATCAAGCCGATCGAGCGCTACCGCGAGGACGTGCTGTCGATCTTCTCACGCGATGTGCTCCGGCTGATCCGGGTCGGCGATTCCGCCTGGGAAAAGATGGTGCCCGATGCGGTCTCGGCGCTCATCCGCGAGCGGGGCATGTTCGGCTATCGACGGCCCTTCGACGGCTGAAGAAACGCTCTCACCTCGGGCTCACCCTTCGGTCGATGCGCCCCCGCTCGACATCGCGGGCGCCGACGCCGACGCGTCGATCATCTCCTTCAATTCGACCATGCTCGATTGATCGATCGTGATCAGCCCCCGCCGCGGGCGGTCGAGATCGATGATGATGAAGGCGAGGATGAAGATCAGGCCGACCAGGGCGTAGGTCGCGAGAGAGGGCCGGTGGCCCGCGATGCCCGCCGCATAACCCATCACGCTGCCCGAGATCAGGAACGTGCCGCAGAAGAGCAGCAGGACCAGCTCCGGAACATGGCGCCGCAGGCCCGCCTCTCGCCGTCCCAGCGAGTCGATGGTCTCGTTGAGGGATTGGACGAAGAGCCCGGAGGTCGCCATGTTCGCGTCTTCGGAGACCGCCCGCCTCGCCTGCCCCCAGATCACCATCTGCAGCGCACTCGTCTCCGCGAGCAGCACAGCGCGCTCCGATTCCCGATCGAGCGAGATCTCGCCGTCTTCGACCCGCAGATCGACGTATTCCTGGAGCAGCTTCGAGACGTCGGCGCGGATCGAAGCGGGGAGCAGCTGGGCACGGAGCCAGGTCGTCCCGATCGAATTCGCCTCGTCGACGACCGCTTCACTGCGGCTGTCGAAACGCTGGAGCGCGAGGGAGAGCGTGAAGCCGAGCAGCAGCGCCAGCACGCCGAGCAGCGACGCCTGGATCGAATTGACGTGCGAGCGGTAGATCTCTTCACGCTCTGAGGCGCGGGCGCGGCGGCCCATCCGATGGCCCACCTCGGTCGCCGCCACCATCAGGACGAGCAGCACGCCCATGATCAGGAAGCTGTTCTGGTTGTAGAGGAATTCCTTCATCGGGTTCCGGCCTCCTGGTGGGGTTCAGGAGTAGCCTCGCACGCCGGGCCTCAGGACGCGACGCAATCGCGATCGGGCTGAGGGCTCAGTCGCTCGTCGTGGAGCGCAGACTGTTCAGTACGTCGGTGTACGTCAATACACCGACCAGCTCGCCGCGGTCGAGGACCGGGGCGGTGCGCACGCCGGCGAGCCGCATCAGGCGCAGGCAGTCGTTGATGCAGAGCTCGGCCGGGACGGTGACGGCGGGGCGGGTCATCGCATCCTCGACGCAGAGATCGTCGAGGGCCGATACGCCGGCGTCGCAGATCACGCGGATGCAGTCCTTGCCCGTCAGGATCGAGAGACCGCGGGACGGCGCGGCGGGGCGGATCAGGAGTCCGTGGATCCGGTTCTCGCTCATGCGGGTCACCGCCGTGCGCAGGCTCTCGTGCGGCTCCGCCATCACGAGCTTCTTCGTCATCAGGTCTCGCGCGCAAACAAGGTCGAAGTTCAAACTAGCTCCCCTCCACGACGATCTCGCCGCGTTCGGTATCGAAGCGATAGACCCGGGCTCGGACCGCCTCCTCGAGAACGAGCGGTTTCCCGCCGAAATCGATCCGGCAGCCGGGATGAGCGGTGCCCTGGATCTCGATCCGCGCCTCGCGCTGGAGCTCGTGCTCCCGCTGTCGGAAGCTGCGCTTCTCGGCGAGCTGCGGCGCGGTTTCGATCGCCGGCCGTTCGCCGCGGCGCTTGCCCGTCTCGCGCGACTTGCGAGCGGAGAGCCGCTCGGTGCTTCCGCGCAGCTCGGCGCGGGCTCGCTCGCGCGCATCGCCGGCGCCGTCCCGCTCGGCGTCGAAGGCGTCGAGGGGATGTGCGACCCGCAAGGTGCAAGCTCCGCCCGCCGGGCTGCCGACATCCCGCACGCGGATGCGGGTCTCCGCCTGCGCACGGTCGCCGAGCATCGGACCGGCGATCTCGATCTCCCGCGCGCTGAGGTCGGAGGCGAGGACACTCCGCAATACGCTGAGCGTGCCGCCCGCAATGAGCTGCGCCTTGACCGCGTGGCCGACCTTCAGGTTGCCGCGTGCCCGGACCCGCCCGGTGCCGGCGCCGATCACGCCGCCGCGGATCTCGATCGATCCGCCGGCTTCGATGCGGGCCGCATCGACGGTGCCCTTGATCTCGAGGTCGACACCCGCCCGGGCGATCATGGCTTCCGCGACGTCGCCGGAGATCCTGAGGCTGCCCTCGGTCGAGAGGTTTCCGCTCCGGAGGTCGACGGCGGCCGGGTGGACATGGAGGGCGACGACGTCGAGCGAACCGTCCTTCTTCACGCTGCGGGCGCCGGTGCGGGCGGCGCGCAGGATGCCCTGCTCGTCACGCACGATCCCGTCGCCGTAGACGAGAGCCGCGGCGGCGGGAGGCGAAGCCGCGATCTCTGCACCGCAGACGGTGTAGCCCGGCGTCCCCGGTCGACCGGGCACGATCCGGCCGAGCTCGTCGCCTGCATTCACGGGGACGATCCCACCCCGCTCGCGATAGTCGAAGCTCTCGTCTTCGCGCAGCCTGCCGGGCAAGGGCCCGATCGCATCCCGGAGCTCGACGACGTCGGGGGTCGGATCGCTCGCAGGCTGCCCGCGCGCGATCCGGTACGGCTCGAGGGCAGCGGTTTCGATGCCGAGGGTCGAGCTCGCGACCCGTGCGACGGCTTCATCGATTCCGGCGACGACACCGGCCTCGGCGAGACTCTCGCGCAGGGCTTCGCCCGAAAGGGCGGGGCCCGCCGCGATCGCGACCCAGGCAGAAAGACCGTCGGGATCGATGCGGATCCGGATACGCTCGTGGATGGACATCTCGCCGGCTGATTCGACCGGCCCGACGCCGCGATTGAGCTGTCGATGGCGTCGGCGCGAACGGATCCGGAGAGGACCGGAGGGGAGCTCGGTCGAACACTCCAGCACGGCGAACCCTCCGGGCTCAGCTCGCCGAGCCCCGGTCCAGGTTCACGACCAGCTTGCCCAGATGATCGCCGTTGTAGAGGCGGACGAGCGCGCGCGGAGCGTTCTCGAGACCCTCGATCTGCTCGGTGCGATGGACCAGCGTGCCCGCGGCGAGCCAGTTCCCGATCCGCTTTAGCGCTTCCGGAAACAGATCCCAATGGTCCATCACGTTGAGCCCGACCATCGACGCGCGCCGGCTCATCAGCCGATCGTAGTTGCGAAGGCGATAGGGCTCGGCTGCGTTGTCCGTCGAGAGGGTGCCGCAGAGGACGATGCGACCGCGGTGGGCGATGCGTCGCAGCACGACGTCGAGAAGCGACCCGCCGACGTTGTCGAAGAAGACGTTGACCCCCTTCGGACACAGCGCCTTCAGCCGCGCGTCGACGTCCTCTCGCTTGTAATCGATGCAGGCTTCGGCGCCGAGCTCCTCCGTCACCCAGGCGCATTTGTCGGGGGAGCCGGCAATGCCCACGACCCGCGCGCCCTCGAGCCGCGCCAGCTGGACGACCAGCGAGCCGACGCCCGAAGCGGCGGCGGAGACGACGTAGGTCTCGCCTTCGACGGGCGGTGCCGTGCGCGTCACGCCGGCGTAGGCGGTGACGGCGACCTGTCCCATGACCGTCGCGCCTTCGAGGGGGGTACAGCCCTCCGGCAGCGGGCTCGCGAACTTCGCCAGATCGGAGAAGTCACCGCAGGCGAGCGCATACTCCTGCCAGCCGGTCAGGCAGGTGACGAGGGAGCCGACAGGAAGGCGCTCGCTGCGCGACTCGAGGACCAGGCCGATGCCGTTCGAGCGGATCGGGTCGCCCAGCTCGAGGGCCGGGAGATAGCCGCTACCCCGCGCATCGATCCAACCCCGGATCGCGGGATCGATCGCGACGCAGAGCACACGGATCAGCGCCTGCCCATTGCCCGGCGTCGGGATCTCGGCCTCGACCTCGGCAAAACACTCCTCATTCACCATCCCGTTCGGACGGCGCGCCAACACGATCTGGCGATTGATCCCCGCTTGCATGGACACCTCTTTTCCTTCTGCTTCCCTTCTGCGATCCGGTTTCAATCCCAGGCGAGCTCGAAGCGTTCGCTGTAGGCGGCGAAGCGTTCCCGCACGTCCGCCGCGCTCAGCCCGTACTTTTCGAGGGCGTACGCGTGGGTTCCATGGCCGTGCCGGGGATTGCGCACGATCCTCGTCTCCATGGCGGCACGCGTCGCGGGCGTGAGCTCGCGGCCGAAGTGGTCGTAGATCCGCGCGATGGCCTTCATGCCGTCGCGGACGAAGTCGTCGTGCCAGAGATCGACGAAACGGGCGGCTTCCAGCTCATCGCGGGTCGCGAGACCCCGCTCGAGGGAGGTCGCGTAGAAGTCCATCACGACGGGGCCGAGCTTCCTGGGCTCGAGGTCGGTGCGGGTCTTCATCAGCGTCTCGATCATGCTGCACATCGAGGCGATGGCTTCCATCGGCGTGCGGTGACACCAGATGACGCCGGCATCCGGGAAAGACTCGAGCAGTGCGTCGAGGCCCCACATGTGGGCGGGGGATTTCAGGAGCCAGCGCTCGCCCGGTCGCTGCCAGTCGAGCAGCTGCAGGATCTTGAGCTCGATCTCGTAGACCCGGTTCTGGCGCTGGGCCCGGAACCAGGAGCCGTAGGGCTCCATCATGACCTCGATCCCGTGCTGCACCCCGGCGAAGGCGTAGACCTGGATCACGACACACTCCTCCGGCGTGTCGGCGCTCGCGAAATGGATCTGCGTGAAGTCGGGATTCTTCTCGCGACCGGACGCGTAGTAGGCCTCGATCGCATCGCGGCGGGGATCGGGCTCGCCCCGGCGTTCCACGGTCCAGCCCTCCGGCGGACAGGGGAATTGCGACTCCCACAAACGCAGCGACCGGGCGGCGGGATCCTCGGACAGCAGATTGAAGACGGCCGAGGTCCCGGAGCGCGGAAGCCCGGTCAGGAGCCAGGGACTCTCGATCTTCCGCTCGAGTACCTCGGGATGCCGCTTCCACCAGTCCTCGAGCTGCAGCCGCGTCGTGAGGAGCCCGAGCAGCCGGCGCCGATTGCGCTTGCGGCCCCGTTCGTCGAAGCCGTTGATCTCGTAGGTCTCGATCAGCGCCCGCAGCCCCGGCCGGAAGCCGTCCCCCCCGAAATCATCGAGGCCCGTCGCCGCGATGGCGCTCGCGATCAGCTGCTCTTCATCAAGCCGCTCGACATCAGCCATTCGCGAGCTCCCGCCTGAAATCAGCGAGCTTGCGCAATCGACAGCTCGGCTCGGGATGGGTCTCGGCGCGCACCCAGCGCCAACACATCGTCCCCTCGACGTGCCCGCACGGATCGAGCCAGTTGTCGCAGCCGGGATCCTCGTGGGCGATCACGACGCGGACCGATCCATCGGGCGACTCGACGGCCGTTCCCTTGTTCACGTGGATGTCGTAGAAGCGGTAGTCGAGGGACTCGAGCCAGTAGTTCGCCAGCTGGAAGTTCCAGTAGTCGCAGGCGGGCGGCGTCGCCTCGACGACCAACACCTCGTCGGGCTGGATCCGGAAGGCGGAATGGAAATACGCGATGTTCGGATCCCCGCCCGCCGCGGTGGCCTTCTTGGGCGAGAAGCGGGGCAGCTCGTTCACGTGCGCGGCGAACCCGTCGGCCCAGGTCTTGAAGAGTCCGGCGCAGCCGCGCACGAAGCCCGCCGCCCCCTGCAGCATGCGATCGAGTCGCTCGGGCTCGAGCGGTCGCGGCCTGCCCGGCCCGTCGCTGCGGCGGATGTCGACCTGCGCGAGGGTCTCGCCGCGGTGGTCGACGCGGGTCTGTCGGATCTGGATCATGCGCGTATCGGGCTGCATCCGGAGCCAGTTGGAGCCGTCGCCGGGATCCTCGCTCGAGGCGATCACGCGGAACGAGCCGTCGGCCTCGATCTTCATGTTCGAGGCATCGAGGGAGCCCGTCGTCTCGAGGCGGCCGGTCGAGCCGTAGTTGCCCGCCTGGGTGCCGAAGCTCAGGTAGTGGACCGTCCCGCGCCGGCCTGTGATCTCGTAGCGGTAGGTTCCGTTCACGGGCGCGTTCAGGTAGACGTTGTCGGGGTTGTCCATGCCCATCTTGATTGTCGGGCCGGTCGTCTGCTGGAACTGGGGCGCCTGGGCATCGGAGGCCTCGACGAAGGTCTCGAGAGCGGCGCGCGTGAGGCGCGTCAGGTAGCGCCAGCCCTCGGCGCGCAGCACGGGATCCCGCGGCGTATCGGCCGCCAACACGACGGCACCCGCGGCCTTCAGCGAATCGCAGAACTCTTCCCAGGCCCGGCCGTCGACGACGCGTTCGACGGCGGGATCGACGCCCGCTGATCCATCTCGACTCATGGGATGCCTCGCAGCGTGATGAATCGCCGAGGCTACTCGACGCGCACGCTTGCGGAACCCATCACTGCCGACTCGATCGGCCTCCGAGTTCAATGGAGGGCACAATCGAAGGTTCGATGGGCCAGCTCATGCACTCTCTTCGATGCGGGTCATTTGCGGACGCCTCCCTTGCGGACTCCTTTGTACATCATGCGGTCGACGATCCAGGGGAAGAGGACATGCTCGACCCAGAAGGTCGGGATTCGCATGCTGCTGCCGGTCGCCGTGAAGACCCGCATGCCGTCGCGCTGTGTGCCGAGGATCGAGCCCCACCGGTGCCTCGGCGGCTGGTACGGCTTCATGCGCGCCTCGTCGCCGGTGAGCAGACAGCGCACGTTATGCGCCACGACGGCATGGCCGCCGTTGCGCGCCGAGCTGCGGTCGGGGTCGGAGGCGGCGACGTCGCCCACCGCGAAGACGTCCGGGTACCCGGGAACGCGCAGCTGCGGATCGACCTTCACGTAGCCGCTGGCATCGAGCAGGGCCGGCGGCAGGAACCCCGTGTTGGGCCGCGCTCGCCCGACGGCCCAGAGCGTCACGTCGGCCTGGAACGGCGCCTGTCCCGTCTCCCAGCGGATCGCGTCGGTCGTGAGCTGCTCGCCGGAAAATTCGGGGGGCAGCGCGGCGCGGTGGTTCGCGTGGAGGACGACGCCCTGCTCGGCGAGGCGCGTCTCGAGCGCGCGCCGGACGTTCGGGTGGTAGCTCGGGAGCGGCTCTTTCCCGCTGAAAAAAAGGTGGACCTCGGTCGCGGGGTACCGCTCCTTCAAGTTCGAGGCGGAGCTGACACCCGTCGCCCCGCCGCCGAGGACGGCGATCCTGCGCGCTGCGGCGAGCTGCTCGGCGTCGCGATCGATGCGGCGGTTGACCGAGTCCATGTCCTCGAGGCGCGCGTCCCGCCAGAATCCGTTGGTCACACCCGAGGCGATCACGAGCACGTCGTAGGGCACGTCGGTCTCGACGCCGTCGAGGGAACGCAGACGGAGCTGGCGAACCTCGAGATCGACGGCCGTGATCAGCCCGTGGACGATCGGCATGCCATCGAGGCGGCGGTAGCGCGGGAAGGCCGTGAGGAAGTGCTTGCGCCAGGCATCGGGGCGCGCGAGCCGCGTACCGAGCTCCTGCCCGCTGACGAGGCCCGGCTTGGGCGTGATGCCGGTGACGTCGAGCCCGGGATGCAGATCGAGGGCGACGAGCAGACCGGTATCGCCCAGTCCAGCGATGACGACGCGCTTCTTCCCGGTGCTCCGTGTGTCGCCGCGCATCATCACGGCGAGACCTTAAGACTGCTGACTCCCGAAATCAATCGGCCGCGCGCACGAGGACTCCGCTCAGATCCGATCCGCGCGCGACATAACGCCCTGGACGACGGCCCTACTCTTCCGCCGTGGCGAGGGCGCGCTTCGCCTCTTCGAGACCCTGCATGGCCTCATCGCGCTCTTTGACGATCCGGACCCGCGCATCTCCACGGGGATAGTTGTTCTGCCGCATCTCCCCATAGGCCTTGTCTGCTGCGGTGGCGCGACGCTCGGCTCGGACCAGCTTGTCTCTCGCGATCACGACCTCGGGATCCGTCGTCGCTTCCCAGCGTGCCTGTCCCGGAGCCTCGATCGACTCCTCACCGGAATCCGGCCGGGCCGCAGGCAGGTCGTTCAGGTCTTCGCTTCCGACCGTGCGGTCGTCCGGATTCTCGGAGCCGGCCTCGTGGTCGTCGAGCTGGTCTGCGCGCGTCTCGACGGCGCCCTCGTCGCTCCAATCGCCTTCCGCGATCGCCGCGACCGGAAGGACGCCGAGAACGGCGGCGAGCGCGGCGAGCGCCAGCGGCTGGCGGATTCGTGTGGTGCCTCGGTGCATGGTGTTCACTCCCTCGCTCGGAGCATCGTCCTGCGGTCGTGCGAAGTTGAAGAAGTCCCGCCCGGCGAGGCGATTTTCTTCCTCTTCGACCGAAGGCCTCCGGGGTTGGAACCCGGCGCGACGTGGACGGCGGGCTCGTGAATTGCGCGAGACGGCGCGGCGGCCAGTGCGCGGCGGGAACCTAACTCGGCAGCTGACTCCCGACCGCGCGCGTGATCCCGCGCGCGTCGAGCTCGGCGATCGCTTCCCCGGAATACCCGAGCGAAGCGAGAACGCGAGCCGTATGGGCTCCGAGCTCCGCCGCCGCCTCGACCGGCGTCGCGTGCTCGCTGAACTCGAGCGCAGGACCTGCCCGCGCGGAGAGTGGTGTGCCCGGCTGCTCGGCCCGCACGGCGATCCCATTCTCCCGGCAATGCGGAAGCTCGAGCATGAATTCCGCATGCTCGATCCCGTCCGCGCGCAGCGCGGGAACGCCCGCCCCGAGCAGAATGCCCTGCCATTCGCTCGCCGCCCTCCCCTCGAGCCGCAGCGCAAGCGCCTTCGCGAGCTCCGCGTCGTGGGCCGCCCGCGCCTTCGCGGTCGCGAATCGCGGATCCCGCGCGAGTGCCGGATCGACGGCGCCGCAGAGTGCTTCCCATTCGTGCTCCCGATGACACTCGAGAAAAAGCCAGCCCTCGCTCGTCTCATAGAGCCGGTGCAGCGCCCCGAATCCGTGTTGCCCCGGATCGACCGACCGCTCGGGCTTGCCCGCGTACCGCAGGCTCCACTCCGATACGACGTACGCCATCGAGGTCAGCATCGTCGTCTCGAGGGATTGACCGCGCCCGGTCCGCTCGCGGGCGTGCAGGCCCACCAGGATCGCAGCGGCCGTGGCGAGCGCGGCGGCGGGATCCGCGAAGGTCCGATTCTGCGGCGGGTTGTCCCGGCCCGACTCGATCATCCCGCTCCCGACGATCGCGTTGGGCGACGAATGGAAGCCCGGTTTGTGCGACCAGGGCCCGCGGCTTCCGAAGCAGGAGCCGTAGACATAGAGGACTTGGGGATTGATGCGATGGAGCGTCTCGGCGTCGATCCCGAGGCGCTCGGGTGTACCCGGGCGGAAGTTGTGCAGGAACACGTCGGCCCGCCTCGCGAGCGCGTGCACGATCCGGCGTCCCTCGTCGGTCTTGAGGTCGACCACGATCGATTCCTTCCCGACCATGGCCTTCGAATAGCTGGCTCTCCAGTTCCGCCGCCCGGGATCCCCCGACGTGGGCTCGACCTTCACGACTCGCGCGCCCGCCTCCGCGAGGAGCGTCGCGGCGTAGGGCGTCGCATAGAAATAGCCACAGTCGACGACGAGCAGTCCCTCGAGCGGGCGCCTGGGCGGCGCAACCGTCCGCTTCGGCTCCTCTCCGACGGCCGACGGACCCGCAAGCGATGCGAGGATCTCGTTCTGGTGTTGGCCTACTGAGGGTGCGGGCGCGCCGATCACGGACGGCGTCTCCGAGAAGAGCCCGAGCGGCCCGATCTGGATCGTCTCGCCGACGCGCGGGTCGTCCACGATCTGCCGGCGGCCGTTTCCCCGCGCCTGGGGATGCTCGAGGAACTCGCCGGGCGCGAGGAAGGGATCAGCGCCGATGTCGCTCGCCGAGAAGATCGCCATCCACTCGTCGAGGGTCTTCTCGCGCATGCGCGCCTCGATCAATCCGACGACCTCCGAGAGGCGCGCTTCGCTTGGAAAGAGGTCGGGCATGTGCACGAGGTCGGGCTCGGCGAGGAGCGACTCGAGTCCGAGCGCCGCAAGCCAGTTCCGGAACAGATGCGGCTGGCGGCTGCAGATCTGGATGAAGCGGCCGTCGCGGGTCGGTGCGGTCATGAAGCAGACCTTCATGACCCCGTAGACCTGGCCGGGGCGCGCGGCTTCGTTCGTGCGGTTGCCGTGGCCGAGCGTCATGTCGTAGACGGAGAGTGAGTGGAGCAGGCTCGTGTGGACCCGTTGCCCGCGTCCGGTCTCGCGCCTCGCCCAGAGCGCCGCGAGCAGACCTTCCACACCCAACATCGCGGCGCCGTAGCTCGCGATCGGGACCGGTGTGAAGATCGGTCCCGGCCGAAAGCCCACCTGCCCTGCCATGCGACCCGAGGCGGCGGCGACCATGCCCTCGTAGCCCGGAACATCACGCAGGGGACCGCGCTCACCAAAGCCCGTGATCGAGAGATAGACGAGGCGAGGCGCGCGAAGACGAAGCACCTCGTAGTCGACCCCGAGCCGCTCGGCCGCGCCAGGGCGCAGCGTCTCGATCAACCCGTCGGCCCTCGACGCCAGCAGGACGAAACGCTCTCGCTGCTTTTCATCCAGGAGATCGAGGGCGACGCTCTTCTTTCCGCGGTGCCACACCAGCGAGCCGGGTCGGTCGCGCTCGGCGTCGCCGCCCGGCGGCTCCACGCGGATGACCTCGGCACCATTCTCCGCGAGCAGCATGCCAGCCATCGCGCCGGCCATGCCGGACCCGAGCTCGAGAATGCGCATCCCGTCGAGAGCCTGCCCCATCTTTCATTCCGCCTCGTCTGGCCTTACGCCTCGTCTGACCTTCCGCCCCATCTGACATAGTGTTGGCGATCGTCCTCGAGATGCAAAACCGCCGATCCCGTCCGGCGCGCCCGCGCGGTGGAGAATCTCCGTGTCGAAAGCCGATGGCCCCGATTGGCAGACTAGTCCGCCCCCGGTCCGAAGCCTGCTCTTCGTTCCCGGAAACCGCGAGGACCGGATCCGCAAGGCGCTCGCTTCGGAGGCGGATGCCGTCGCCCTCGATCTCGAGAGCGCGACGCCGCAGGGCGAGCAGGAACAGGCGCGAGAGATCTGTCGGCGCGTGATCCGGGAGCATGCCGAAGCGCGTGGCGCCCGCGGCCCGGCCGTGCTGGTCCGCGTCGGCGAAGCCCGTTCCCCCGAGCAGGCGCTCGATCTCGAAGCCGTCGTCGGCCCGGGGCTCACGGGCATCCTGCTTCCGCAGGTCGCCGATGCCCGCGATGTCGTCGCGACCGACGAGGCCCTGACTCGATGCGAGGCCGCTGCCGGCATCCCGGTCGGACGAACGCGCCTGATGCCGCTCGTCGAGACGGCGAACGCCGTTCGAACGGCCTTCGAGATCGCGAGCGCCTCCCCGCGCGTCGCGTACATGGGCGGCGCCACGTCCCGGGGCGGTGACCTCGCGCGCTCACTCGGCTTCCGCTTCACCGCAGACGGCGAGGAGACGCTCTTCCTGCGCTCGAAGGTGCTCGTCGACGTGCGCGCCGCCGGCGTCCCGAATCCGCTCTCTGGACTCTGGGGTCGCGTCGACGATCTCGAGGGACTGCGCGCCTTCGCCCTGCAGTCCCGCGATCTCGGCTACGAGGGCCTGATGACGATCCACCCGTCGCAGCTCCCGATCGTGAACGCGGTCTTCTCGCCGAGCGCCGAAGAGATCGCCGAGTCGCGTCGGATCATCGACGCGATGGCGACGGCGGAGCGCGAGGGGCGCGGCGCGATCCGCCTCGACGGGCGTCTCGTCGACGCCGCCCACGTCAAGACGGCGCGCCAGTTGCTCGAGCGGGCGCGCAGGCTCGGGCTCGCGTGACGCGGTCCAACGCGAGTCGGTCCGGCGCGCGTCAGCCGAGCTTGTAGAGCCGCGCTGCGTTCCCGGCGAGGATCGCCTGCTTCTCGCGCGCATCGATGCCGACGAAGTCCGATTCGATCTGCTTCCAGGAATGCGGCCAGTCGGTCCCGCCGTGGGGGTAGTCGCTCGACCACATCATGCGCTCGACGCCGATCGCGTGGCGATTCATCAGGCCGAAAGTGTCGGTCACGTAGGTCGTCGCGAGGTTGCGGTCGAAGTAGAAGCTCGGCGGGTGCGCGATCGGCGGTCGGTCGTTAGGCGGGCGGCGGTGGAAGCGGTTGTCGAACTGCTCCTTGACGTACGGGATCCAGCCGCAGTCCACCTCGGCGAAGACGAAGTCGAGGGCGGGAAAGCGATCGAAGATCCCGGCGCAGATCAGCTCGTAGGTCCGCAGCGACGCATCGAGATGGCGAAGCTCGCCGCGGGCCCCCGCTTTCTTGCGCTCGGGGTCGTTGTCGCTGGCGACCTCGGCGAGCGCGACGTGGATGTGGACGGGAACGCCGAGCTCTTCGGCCCGGGCCCAGAACGGATCATCGGCCGGCGACGGCTCCATGGATCCGTTCGGGTAGCGGCCGATCAGCGCCCCGCGCAGACCCGGGAGCGCCATCGCCCTCGTCAGCTCCGCGACGGCGTCGGCGACGCCGGTGGTCGGAATCATCGCGATGCCCGCCAATCGATCCGGGGCATGGCTCGCGTACCCGGACAGCCAGTCGTTGTAGGCCCGGATGCAGTCGAGATGGAACTCGCGATCGCGGTTGTTGGCGAGCACGTTATGCGAGACACGCGGGGTCGGAAAGAGAACCTCCGCATCGACCCCATCCTGCGCCTGCTCCTCGAGGCGGACCGCGGGGTCGTAGCCGCCCCGCCGGATCTCCTCCCAGCGCATCCAGGCCGATCGCTTCTCCGGCGGCATGCCGCCGTTGGCGTTATTGCCGAAGTTGATGGGGGACGGCGAGCCTTCCATGATCCAGGCGTCGCCCTTCTCGAGCCGCTCCATCCGCGGCGCGCGATCCCGGAACTTCGACCGGACCCGACTCGTCCAGAGATCGGGGGGCTCGTTGATGTGGGAATCGCCGGAGATCAAGCGATGGGACTTTGCCATGGGGCCCTCCTGTACATTCACGATGCGTGCCATTTCGAATCGGGCACAGGCGTCATCCCGGTTGCAATGCCCGCTTCGATGATCTTCTCGCAGGCGCCACGAATCGTCATTTCCGATCCAGCCCGACGATAGTTGAGGAAAGCGAAGCCGTCCGGCCCCGCCCGAAACTGATAGCGCTGATTCGCAGCGATGAAGATCGAAGCACCCGGGCCAGCGGCGAGGGATCCGATCCGGATCTCGCCACGCAGGACGTGGATCAACTCGTCCTGGGAGTGGCTGTGCACGGGGGACTCGTAGGCGAAGGAGCGCGCCGTGTAGAGGAGCCAGAGCGAGCAGGTCGGACAGGTCGCGTCGGCAAAGAAGCGCGTCTCGCGCCCGGGCTCGAGGGCCTCGAAGGTCCCGCGCGGTCCGATCACGTGGACCTTCGACTCGGGGCGATCCTGCGGATCTGGCGGCGAGCGTCGACTCACGCCCACCGTCGTAGCGTCGTCCTCGCACGCCCCCATGTGGATCACGCGACTCTCGACCCGGGCCTCGACCGTCGAACCGGCCTGGGCTTCGATCACGATCGCACCGCCGGCCGGACAGATCCGGCCCTCTTCATCGAGAACCGCGAGCTCGCCGCTCACGACGAAGAGCGCCTCGTCGCCGTGCGACGGATTCCAGCGGATCGAAGCTCCCGCCTCGAGCAGGATCTCGTCCATCCAGATCGACGCGCCCGGCGGGCTCGCGCACCGGCGCCGGAACGGACCGCTCACCCGGCCGCTCACCGGAAAATGGGACGCCCCGTCCCCGCCCGCCGCCGGGGATCGGTCCGCGCTCACGACCTCGATCTTCCGCATGCACGCCTCCCCTCGAGAGCGACCGCTCGCGACTCACTCTACACCGAACCGCGCGGGGCGATTTGCGGGAATCGAAGCCGGGCGCGAGTCTACGTCCGTCCGGCGCGGCATCCCCGCCACCCGGATCGGCGCACGCGGAAGTCGTGCGCACAACACGAGAGGCCACTCCGCCATGACCAGCGCCTACCGCCTCCAGCACTGGCTCCGCGACGTCGGCGAACGCTCGCTCTTCGCGGTCCGCTACCACGTCATCGAAGAGACCGCCGAGGACGCCGACGCCGTCTGCGCCACGATCTCGCGGGACGTCTTCTTCGCGGTCCCCAACCGGACTCGGGCCGGCAACGAGATCCCGCCCGGCACCGTGCTGACGACCTACGACCAGGTCCGCGACTACTACGCGGGGCGACTCGACTCGTACGCCGTGCTCGACTCGCGGCCGCTGCGGAGCATCGCCGGCGACTGGTACGTCTTCAACGACAGCGCGGCGACGCTGCGCGGGACCGGGGCCGTCGGCGACGCCGACGCTCTGGGAGCCGAGTTCGTGGTCAACTCGGCCGTGCTCTTTCCGACGGCGGAGGACGGCATTCGCGGCGAGATCTGTGTCACGCGGCACCCCTTCGACGACGTGGTGCGCGGGACGGCGCCGATCATCCAGGCCGAGCCTGCGAGCTATCCCGCCCGCGAGATGCGCCACTCGGCGCTCCTCGACGAGCTCGTCGATGCGCTGCGCGGGGGCGACGAGAAGCGGGTCGGCGAGCTCTTCTCGCCCGGGCATACCCTCGCCATCCGCCTGGATGCGATCGACGGAACGCCCGGCGTCTCGACCGCACGCAATCGCGCGGACGCGCAGAAAATCCTGACCTCCGCCTTCACCGGCGCGCGGGACATCGCGATCGTCTCGCGGATCGCGACGGACTGGTACGTCTTCGCCGAGTACCTGGCCGACCTCGGCGGCGGCCGGATCCGGCGCTTCGCCGCGACCCATCCGATCGAGGACGGCACCTTCACGGGCACTTTCGGCTACGGGCGGGAAGAGGCGGTCGTGGCCTGACGACGCGAGCACAGGGACCGCGGAGAACGGGCTACGCTCGGCCTCCGTGGACACCTGGACTGGAAGATCAATCCGACCTTCGAAGGCGTGCTGCTGGCGGTCGAGCGCCTGGGCTGTGGCGTCCTCGTCGAAGATGTCGACAGCACGATCCGTTATGCGAATCGCCGGATCCTCGAGCTCACGGGCTACGAGGCGGCGGAGCTCGACGGGCAGCCCGTGTCGATGCTCGTGCCCGAAGAGCTGCGCGATTCGCTGAGCGTCGAGCAGGACAAGGCGCGCCACGGCGATTCGCGCACGCGGCTCAGCGGGCTTCGCCGAAAGGACGGCCGCGCGATTCCCGTTGCGGTCTCGCCGCAGCTGCTGGAGGACACACCGCGGGGCGAGCCGGCCGTGATCTCCGTCGTGATCGATCTCGGCGAGGTCCACGCGGCCCGGCCGATGGGTGCGGGCGCGGGCAGCCTGATCTCCGAGCTCGCCCACGTCGCGTCGCGACTGCAATCGCTCGCATTTGCCGCCTCGCTCTCCGACCGGGCCGACATTCCGATCGATTCGCCTGCGCTCGCCGAGCTCTCGGCCCGCGAGAAGCAGATCCTCGCGCTGCTGATGCAGAACTTGCGGGGTCCAGCCATCGCAGAGCGCCTCTTCATCAGCCAGAGCACGGTCCGCAACCATCTGAAGGCGATCTACCGAAAAGTCGGCGTCTCGTCCCAGAGCGAGCTGATCGAGTGGGTCGGCTCGCTCTCGGCGGCCCCCTGATTCGTTTCCCGCGAGGTTGACCCGTTTCGGTCAGGAAAACGGTCCGCTGCGGCCATGTCCCCGGCGCGAGCTCGACTTAGCTTGCTGTCCCCATGAAGCACGATTTCCATCGCCTGTTCGTTCCCGAGGATGCCATCCGACGAGACGGCAACGGCCTCGGCGCGGCTCGCGGCATCGCGATCGGCGGCCTGTTTGGCGCGGTCGCCTGGCTGCTGGTCACCCTGGCGCTGTCGGTTTTTCTCAGCTGCGCCTGAACATCGAGCTCGCGCTCTCCGCTTCGCTCAACCGAACGGACGCAGCGAGCTCCCGACGACCCACATGCTGAAGTACTGCGAGTTCGCGCCGTAGGCCATGCCGAGCGCCGTCTTCGCGCCGTCGACCTGCATCTCGCCGCAAACCCCGCGGACCTGATTCGCCGCCTCCGCGAAACGCAAGAGCCCCGACGCACCGATCGGGTTCGACGACAGCACGCCGCCCGAGCAGTTGATCGGGAACGCGCCGCCGATCTCGGTGTCGCCGGCATCGATCATCTTCCAGCCCTCGCCGGGCTCGGCGATGCGATGGGCCTCGAGCCAGATCGCCTCGTGCCAGGAGAAGGGCACGTAGAGCTCCGCCATGTCGAGCTGCTTGCGCGGATTCGTGATCCCCGCCTGCTTGTAGACGTCGTCGGCACACTGCAGACAGGCGGCCGGCCGCACCGGATCGCGCCCCGGAAAGCTCGCCGGCTCCGAGCGCGACGACGTCCCGAGCACCCACGCCGGACGCCTTCCGTCCGCCGCCGCCACCTTGCCACCGGCCTCGTCGGTCAACACGATCGCGCAGGCGCCGTCCGACGACGGACACGACTCGAGGAAGCGGATCGGATCCCACATCATCGGCGAGGCCTTCACCTTCTCGATCGAGATGTCCTTCAGCTTCAGATGCGCGTAGGGATTCTTGAGGGCGTTCTGCCGATCCTTGACCGCGACCTTCCAGCCGATGTGCTCGGGCGCGCCGCTGCGATGGATGTAGGCGCGAATGAAGGGGGCGAACGCGCCGCCGGCCCCGAGCGAGGCGCCCTTCCCGCTGCCGAGCGCAAACTGGGCGTTGCCCTCCGACTGCTTCTCGAAGGCGACGGCGAGCACCGTCTTGTGCTTGCCTGCTTGGATATGGGACGCGGCGACGATGGCGGTCGTGCCGCCGACGGAGCCCGCCGTGTGGACGCGGAACATCGGCTTGCCGACGGCACCGAGCGCATCCGAGAGATAGAGCTCGGGCTTCATCACGCCCTCGAAGAGATCGGGCGCCTTGCCGAGCACGACCGCGTCGATGTCCGCCATCGTCATGTGGGCGTCCGCGAGGGCGCGGAACACGGCCTCCCGCACGAGGCCGCCGAAGGACACGTCGTGGCGCCGGGTCTTGTGATGCGTCTGGCCGACGCCGACGACTGCACACGGGATCATGACCGGCCCTCCACGATGCAGATCAGGTTCTGTTGCAGGCAGGGTCCGCTGGTCGAATGGGCAAGCGCCCGCTTTCCGCCCGAGAAGATGTGATCCGCGGCATGGCCGATGCGGCAGAGGCCGCTCGCCATGATCGGATTCGACTTGAGCGCCCCGCCCGACGGATTGACGCGGACGTCCTTGCCGAGACCCAGCACGTGGCGCAGCAGCAGCTCTTCATGCGAGAACGCGGCCTGCAGCTCGGCGATCTCGACCGGGCCGTCGGAGAGCCCCGCGGCCTTCGCCGCGATCCGGGTCGAGGGCGAGTCGTCGAGGCGGCGGAAGGAGGGGTTATGGCATTCGGTGCGGTGGTCGAAGCCCGTGATGTAGGCGGGGCGCTTCACGAGCTTGCGCGCGCGGGGTCCGGTCGCGAGGATCATCGCCGCGGCCCCGTCGGTGATCGGCGGGATGTCGTGGCGGCGCAGCGGCTCGCGCACGTAATCGCGCTTTAACAGCTCGTCCACCTTGCCTTTTCCACGGGACCGCACCGAGACCTCGGCCATCCTCCGCTCGTCGGCGATCCCCGCCTCGATGACTGCGCGCGCCTGCAATGCCGCAAACGTCAACGGGTCCGCGCCGAGAGGCGCCAAAAAGAACGGATCCATCTCCATCGGATAGATCAGCGCGGGATCCCCGGTCGAGGAGCGACCCGAGCCCGTCACGACGGCGATCTCGATGTCGCCCTCCTGCAGCCGGAGCCACGCCTCGTAGAGCGCCCAGGCGCCGTCCATCTCGACGTGCGAATCGCGCTTGGGCGGCCAGGCGCCGATCGCGTCGAGATTCGAGACGAAGGAGAAGGCCTGGCCCGTGATGTAGTCGCAGGAACCGAGGCAGGTGAAGTCGATGTCGGCGCGCGTCAGACCGAGGGGCGAAAGCACGTCCGTGATGACGCGCATCAGCATCTGGGTCTCGGTCAGCTCGGTGCGGCGCACCATCGGAGTCTGGGCCCAGCCGACGATCGCGATGTCTTTCGAAGTCCCGGAGGTGGTCATCAGAAGATCCTGTTCAGGAGGTCGGGGTCGTTGATGTCGGGCTCGCCGTTGGGCGCCCAGCCGAGCAGGCTTCCGAGATGCCCGCCCATGGCGCCCGCCTCTTCGACGTCCTCGTTCGGCGGGGCGAACACGGCGCGCACCCGTTTGCCGACGCGCACCTGGTCCCACGGCAGATCGACGGCGGCCTGGTAGCCGTAGATGACGTGGGTCCCGTCGACCAACACGAACATCCGCACGAAGGGCTCGGTCTCGGTCTGGCCCGGGTACTGCACGGGCGTGACCACGACGAAGTTCGTCACCGTCCCGACGGTCGGCAGATCGATCTCGTGCTCGGGACCGAGCTCGATCGCGCAGAGCACGCAGTAGCCTTTACCGCCGGCGTAGGTGGAGGCGCATTGCGGACATCGCTGGGCGAGCAGCCGGCCCTCCCGCGTGGCGGCGATGGCGCGATCCGCCGCGGCGGGGACGGGATTGCGATAGGTCGTCGTCGCGAGGTAGTCCATCATGGTGACGAGATCCGCGGCCGGCGGGCCGTCCGCGCCCTCGACCTCGGGCTGCGTCCCCAGCACGAAGCAGGCGATGTCGTCGATCCGCCCGACCCGCTTACCCTTCCAGCGCGGCGCAACCCGCGCACCGTTCTTCAGCCTATCCCGCGACCCCGCGTCGACGGCGTGCAGGAGCGGCGTCGACGCCCCGTCGAGGCGGATGAACGCGAAGGCAAAAGGCCGCTGCAGCGGATGCTGCGCGGAGGGCTTGGGCACCCAGGTAAAGGATTCGACCGTCCCGGCGGGTCCGACCTCGATCAGATCGAGGCCGAGCTCGACCCCCGTCGCCGGATCCCACTCCATCGGCGGCACGAGCACGCGCTCGTTGGTGCGGATCCCGAGGATGCGCTTCTGGGTCAGCGCGGTCATGAAGGTCGTGAGCAGCGGGCCCAGCGAACGCCGGTAGGGAAACGTGATCGTGCTTTCGACGAATCGGGTCACGGGAACTCCTGTGGTCTCATGCTGGCACAAGCGCGCAGCGACGGCGAGGCGGCGGGGCCCGCCGCATGCTCGCCAGCACGCTCATTTGGGAAAGAGCAGCTGGAGCTGGAATCGCGTCGACCAATCGCCGGCGCCCTGCGGCTTCTCGGCGTTGTAGAACGCCTGGGCGGAGAGATTGATCGGCTGCTTTCCGATCCGATGGACCTTCCCGAAGCCGCCCCCGACCGGTACGAGCCAGGCGTCGTCCGAGCGCGCCCAGTCGGCCGTGACGATCGGCGCAGTCGTGGCGTACCAGCCTTTCGGGAAGTTGAAGTTCAGGAAGGGCTGGAGCAGGAACTGACTGAAGCTCCGGCCCTCGAGACTCCAGACGTTGTTCACGAGGGCACCGAACACGGCCGACCCCTGCGACGTGAGCGCGACCGCGGTCAACCCCGTTCCCCACTGGTCGTATCCGAGCCGCTCGTCCGACGCCGTCGGCAGCGTGACGACGGGTCCGGCGCCCCAGATCACGTGCCCGAAGGCAGGCTTCTTCGGAGAGAAGAAGCCCGAGATCGTGGTGTCCCCGATCCCGTCGTGCCGATCCTGTCCGCGGACGAAGGAGGGTTGGGACACGATCGGAAAGATCGTGCGCGCGATCAGATTCCAGTTCTCGTTCATGCTGATCGGAATCACGGGCTGGATGTTCAGGACGTTCTGGGTCCGCTCGCGCGGACCGACCCGGTAGCTGGTATTCGCCTGGAACGGCACCGAGATCAGGTCGGCCACCGGATTCTGGGTCTGCTTCGCCAGGTCCGATTCCGACTCCTGCGCGAAGGACTCCGATGCCAGCACGAAAACGATTGCGCAGACGACCGCTGCGCAACGAGAAGGCCCGATCATTTTGCCTCCATGCAACCGTAGACGGCCTCGATCAGACCGGTCGGTTTCGCAGTCGGCACGCTGACGAGGAACGGCCACGGTATCGGGCGACTGGTCGGCGCCCGCTGTGGCCCCGCACAAGTCACGCTAACGAAGTCCCCGCACTGTGGCGAGCCGCGATGTGAAGCCTGGGCGGGAACGGATCGCGCTCTACACAAGTGCATGTGGAGAAAATCTTCTTGACAGTCCGGAAATCCGGGCGCACCGTGGGTCATGCTCGAGCTGCGATTCGTCGCGCTGGGTTGGCTTTTGGTCGGACTCGCGCCGCTCAGTGCCCTGGACGCGCGAGCGGCGATCCACTGCGTGAAGCCCGGCGGCGGCTCCGGGTGTTTCGCGACGATCCCGCTGGCGCTCGCTGCGGCAAACGATGCGGACACGATTCGCATTGTTGCCGGGACCTACCTCGGCGCGATCACGATCAACGAGAACATCACGCTCGAAGGCGGCTGGAACGACCCCTTCACGGCGCGCGATCCGGTCGCGTTCGTCACGACGATCCGCCCGGCCGTCGGTGAGCAGGTTTCCGTCGTCTCGATCTTCGGCTCGATCGCGAATCCCGCCCTCTCCACTCCGGTCGTCGACGGCGTGACCATCAGCGGCGGACGCGCGGATCTCGGCGGCAATCACGGCGGCGGGATGAACGTCCGCTACAGCCGCGCCACGATCCGGAACTCGGTGATCACGGGCAATCGAGGATCGTCGTTAGGCGGCGGGATCTGGGTCCAGGGGGGATCGCCGCGTTTCGAGGGCTTGCGGATCGAGGACAACGTCGTCGTCGATTTCTCCTCGGGCGGCGGCGTCTACCTCGAGAGTGCGAGCGCGACCTTCATCGATACCGTGATCCGCGCCAACCGCGGCGATCCCGGCGGCAATGGCGGCGGCATCCACATCAGCGGCTTCGCGCCTCAGGCGGTGAGCGTGCGCATGACGGGGGGACGCCTCGAGAACAACCGGGCGGGGGTCACGTCGCCGGGAAGCAATTGTCCCGGCGAGGGCGGCGCGATCTATGCGGAGGGGAACGCGCTTCTCGTTCCCGCGGTCGAGCTGATCCTCGACAGGGTCGTCGTGACGGGAAACTGCGGGGATTTCGGCGGCAGCGGTCTCGACCTGACGTCGACCCGCTACGCCGTGACCAATTCGCTCTTCGTTCCCCCCGCGAACAATTTCTCCTACGTCATCGATGCCGACCAGAGCGCCGGAACCGTTCGAAATGCCAGCTTCGCGGGCGTGAACGTCCAGGGCGCGATCCGGACCGGCCCCGACCTCACGCTCACCAATTCGATCGTCAAAGGCTATGCGACGGGCGTCGATTTCTTCCCGACCGGAGGCTCGAGCCCACTCTCGGCGACCTTCAACGACTTCTTCGGAAACACCACGAACCTGAAGCTGAACAGTGTCGCGACGGCGCTCGATCCGAGCAACCTGACCGTCGATCCCCTGCTCGATGGCACCTTTCATCTCGGCGCAGGATCGCCGGCGATCGACGCGGGAATCCGCACCGGCGACCCCGCTCGCGACATCGACGGCGATCCCCGCCCGATGGCCGTGCTCACGGATCGCTTCCGGATGGACATCGGGGCCGACGAATTTGCCGGTGCGCCGCAGATCGTGACGAACCTCGATCTCGAGAGCGCGGATCTGACGATCATCGGACCCGGCAATCCACCGGAGAACCCCGGGTCGAACGGCACGAACGATTGGATCGGTTACTCGGTGCTGGGCGAGGACGTGAACGGCGATGGGCTCGACGATCTCCTGATCGGCGCCCAGGACTTTGCGAACGACTTCGACGGCGGCATGAATGCCACGGGCCGCATCTTCGGACTCTTCCATTTCGGGGACCGGGTGACGGGCACGATCGATCTCGCCGACACGCCCGAGGATCTCACGATCGTGAGCACGACCGAGCTGCGCCATCTCGGGGAGCAGCTGCTCGGCGCGGACCTGAACGACGACGGCGACAACGACCTGATCATGGCCGCGGCCGACAATCACGGCGGTCCGACGCCCTCCCCTACGCCCGCGGTCTTCGTGCTATTTGGCGATCCGTCGCTGGCGGGGTCCGTCACCCTGACGGATCCAGCCGACGCCGATCTCGCCCTGATCGCCCCCGAAGACGAGGATCTCGCCTTCGCGACCCGCAACGCGCTCGCCGTGGGCGACCTGAATGGCGATGGCGTCGACGACCTCGTCGTCGGCGATGCGCTCGCCGACGACGGAGCGACCGCGGATACCGGTGCTGCGTTCGTCACCTTCGGCGGCGCGGCGCTGGGCGGCGTGCGCGACCTCGCCGCAACCCCCGCGAGCTTCACGCTCTACGGGCCCGCACTCGCCGCCGGCCTCGGCTCGAGTGACAACGTGATGAGCGACGGGGCGGTCGCCGTCGGGCGCATCAATGGAGATGGCCAGCTCGACCTGATCGCGCGCACGACGACGACGGCCTACGTGCGACTGGGTCCTCTCCCGAGCGGCGCTCAACACCTCTCGAGTACGCCGGCGAATATCACCATCAGTGGTCTCGAGGGCGGCGGCATGCTCGTCATGGACCTGACGGGCGACGGTGCACCGGATCTCCTGCTCGGCTCGGGCAACAGTCTCGTCGTCATCGCCGGCCCCCTCGCCGGGGGTCAGAACCTCGTCGCCGCGACCGCCGCCGCCTTCACGCTCACCGGCGGACGCGTCGACTCGATGCACACCGCCGACCTCGTGGGCGATCCCCGCCCGGATCTCATCGTCGGTCTGCCGGGACCCGCCTATCGCGTCGCCTACGTCGTGGCAGGCGGCCTGACGGAGACCGGCTTCGTGCCCCTGGCTGAAGTCGCGCAGCGGGTCGTGAGCGGGGCCGGCCAGAACAACCTCGGCTGGGACGTCGGCGCCGGCGATCTCGATGGAGACGGGCGTTCCGACCTGATCGTGAGCAGCTGGCAGGTCAACGATCCGAACGCTTCGGCGATGGAGCTCGCCGATGTCGGCAAGACATTCGTCTTCTACACGCCCGAGCCGGGGCTCGCGTGGGTCATGCGTGCAGCGCTGCTGGGCCTGGTCGTGCTGCTGATCCCGAAGACGCGAGGCAGGGTCTAGGACTTCGGCGCCTCGTACGACGCCGGCGCCCGAACCTGGAACACGCGCACGAGCGGCTCACCGCTCTGGGAGTCGCGCGCGTCGAGCAGGAACGTCATCTGGCCCGCCCACGCCGCGTAGGATTCGACAGCTGCAGATTCGATCCGATCGCCATCCCGACTGCGCATTGCGCGCTGCCGTCCCGTCACCGCCGCAGCAGCTGCGTCCTCACCCCCTTCATCTCCCTCGCGACCGGCGCATACAGCGCCTCCTGCCGCAGACACCGCTTCTGGAACAGCTGCATCAGCTCGACCTCGTGCTTCTCGCCCTGGTCGAGCACGAACCGCTCGAGCTCCGCTTCGCGATTCATCGGCGCGGTCTTCCGCTTCAGCAGCGTGTCGATCTCCACCGCCTCCTCCGCGTCCATCGCCGGGGCCATCGACTCGACGCGGGAGAGATAGGTCGCGTTGCGCCAGGTCGTGTCGAGCTCGAAGCGCTTGAACCCCTCTTCCGCCGAGCGCAGCTCCCCGAGCTTGGCGACGAGCAGGTCGTGGCCGTCCGCATAACGCGACCTGACCGGCTCCGGGATCGTCGGATTCGGGAGCGGGACTTCCATGGAGTTCGCCATGACCTCGATGCACGCCCGCGACCAGAGCCAATACCAGCCGAGGTACTGGATCAGGTCGACGGTCTTCGGCGGATCGACGATCAGCGGCGCGCAGGTGAACGGGGTCGACAGGTTGAAACGGATGGTGTGGTAGTCGATGACCGAATTGGGGATCCGCTTGCCCGTGCGCTTGAAATAGCGCTCGTAGGCGGGGAGGAGATCGCCCATCGGCTCGGCCATGTCGCGGCCGCGCAGGCCGGCGAGATCGGCAGCGGGGTCACCGATGCAGGAGAGCTCCATGTCGATGAAGGTCGTGACCCGGCCATTCTCGAAGAGGAACTGGCCCGTGTCGCCCTGGAGACAGGCGACCTCTTCGCGATCGGTCGGCACGTTGCGCCGCAGCCACGCATTCACGAACTCGATCAGCGGCTCGGGCCGCTTCTTGCCCTTTCGATACGAGCGCTCCCAGCGGTCGATGTCCGAGAGGCCGAGCGCGCGGGCGCCGCGGGGCCGGTCGTAACCGATCTCCTCGAAGCGGCGCGGATCGATCGAGTGGAGGTCGGCGAGCAGATCCATGAAATGGTCGAGCACGGCGACGCGCTCCGCTTCGTTCTTCGCCGTCGAGAGATCGGGGCGCCCGGGCATCTTGTCCATCACGATGACCTTGGGATCGGGACACACGCCGTAGATATGCGGCGCGGGGAGACCCTCCGCTTCGAGGACCTGGAAGACCTTCGCCTCCTGCTCGAAGGGATAGACGCCGTGGTCGAGGGCACCGCGCTCGCCGCGCAGATAGAGCGGGAGGGCCTTGCCGTCCTTCTCGGCCTCACAGAAGAAGGCCGGACGCCAACGCGGCTGGCGCTCGAAGGCGTGGATACGAATTCCGAGCTCGCGTTCGATCCAGTCGAAAGCGCGGAGCCACTCGGGCTCGAGGCCGGAGCGGTCGGTCGAGTAGTTGTTCTTCGGCGCGTCGATTTTTCGTGTCATGCCTCGAATGCTAGACAAATCGGGAAGGGCTGCCGATCCCGGTGGGCCGCCCTTTTCGTATGCAATACTGCGCGGCCGACTCGTCGCCCATCGGACCCGGAGGGGGCAGGGGCGCGGTCGAGGAGCCGATGTGGGCCACGGGAAGAAAGAAACGGCGGCGGGCGCGGGAAAGCGAGCGGACGGCTCGCGCGCGACGGACGCGCTCGACCGTCTCGTGGCCGCTCGACCGGCGCTCCTCGCGGCGACCGAGCTCGCCTGGGCGTGGCACGGCCATCTGACCCGCAAGGGCCGCGCGACCTCCTACCTGTCGCATCTGCTCGCCGTCGAGGGCCTCGTGATCGAGTGCGGTGGCGGCCCGGACGAGGCGATCGCAGCACTTCTCCACGACGCCCTCGAAGACGCGCCGAGCCGCGACGAGCGACGCGAACGCGAGGGCGTCCTGCGCGAGCGCTTCGGCGAATCCGTTCTCCGCATCGTGCTCGACTGTACGGACACGCTCCCCGACGAGAGCGGCGCCGACAAACGCCCGTGGCGGGAGCGGAAGGAGCGCTTTCTCGATCAGCTCGCCCGCGCCGAGAAACCGAGCCGCCTCGTCGCCGCCTGCGACAAGCGCCACAACCTCGGCGACCTCGTCTGGGATCTCCACCACGAGGGCCCGCCGACCTTCGCCCGCTTCAACGCCGGTCCAGCCGAGCAGCTCTGGTATTTCGAGGCCGTGCTGCGCCTCTGCCGCGATTCGATTCCGCCGCGCCTCGCCCTCGAGCTCGAACGACTGCTCGCGGAGCTCGCCTCATTGATCCCCAGAGCGATACCCGGAGCCCCATCGTGACCGAGCCCGCCACGCCGACCGCCTATCCGCCGCTGCACCACATCGTCCGCGACCTCCGGGTCGTGATCGATCGCTCGCAGGGCGATTGGGCGATCCGTCTGCCGATCGTGCCCGCGATCTTCGACGCGGCAGATCGGCCGCGCGTGGGCGTCGCCGCCGTGATCGCGGACATGATCGCGGGGCAGACGGCGATCCGCGAGGTCGCGCCGAACTGGATCGCGACCTCGAATCTCGCGCTGCAGGTCGGCGACCTGCCGAGCGAGGGGACCCTCGTCGGCCATCCGAAGGTCCTGCGCAAGGGCGCGACCACGATCGTGATCGAGGTCCGCCTCGAGCATCCGGAGAGAGCGCGCGACGTCGCTCTCGCGACCCTCGGCTTCGCGATCCTGCCGCGGCGCAACGAGATGCAGGCGGAGCTTCACCGCTCGCGCGCGGTCGGCAACGACACCGTCTACGCCCCGGCCGGCACCGGCTTCGCAAAACCGCTCTTCGAGGCGATCGGGATCCGCTTCGGCTCCGAGAATCCAGGCTCTGGCGATTCCGGTCGGGCCTCGTGTTGGGCCTCCTGTTGGGCAGAGGTCGATCTCGATCCCTATCTCCAGAACACTCTCGGCGCACTGCAGGGCGGCGTCGTCGCGATCCTCGTCGAGGCGGCGGCCGAGCGGCAGGCGACCTCGCTCCTCGGCGGTCCGGTCCGCGTCCGCGGCATCGAGCTCCACTACCTGAAGCTCGGCCGCAAGGGTCCGATTCGCGCTTGCGCGCGGGAGTTCGCACGCACGGGCTCGGGGATGATCGTGCGTGTCGAGCTCTTCGACCGGGGCGATCGCGACGCGCTGCTCACGGTCGCGACGGTGTGGGTCGATCGCCTGGAGTCGCCGGCGCAGCGGGTGTGAGGCGGTTCGCGCCCGCGCGGGTCTCGAAGGCGGCCCCGAGATGGCAGGTCGCAGATCGGGTCTTCACCGAATCGCTGAACATGAACTCTGCCTGCGCACGCTCCGGAGTCACGTCGAGGATCACGAAGCCGTTCTCTTCGATGTTCGAATAACGGATGTGCGGCAGCGCCGACATCGCCTTCTCGACCCGGTCTCGAGCGCGCGGGTAGGTACCAATGGGCCACGAACTCACGGCCGGGGCCACGAACTCGACCGCGCCGGACGAGCGCTCTGCCACCGGCGCGAACGATCCCGGGCCAGCGGAGTCCGCTCCCGGGTCGGGCACGTCGAGGGCCCAGGCGCTGTGGACGTCGCCGGTCAGGATCACGACGTCGCCGATCCCCTCGCGCTCGAGGTGGTCGAGGATCTGCTGGCGATTCGCGCGGTAGCCGTCCCAGGAGTCGGGATTGAATTCGCCGAACACACCCCGCAGCGGAGCAAAGACCACCTGCTGACCGATCACACGCCAGCGCGTGCCGGCCCGCATCGAAGCGGAGAGCTGCTCGAGGAGCCAGGTCGTCTGGTCCGCGCCCAGCAGACTGCGCGCGGGATCCACTGCGCCTGCGTCGTCCTGCGGCCCGACCCGCACGTCGCGGCCGTGGAGCCGGGTGTCGAGCATGACGAGGTCGACGAGCTTTCCGATTCGGAAGCTGCGAAAGAGGCCGCTCGGTAGATCTCGGATCGGCATCCATTCGTGATAGGCGCGTATCGCGGAGAGGCGCCGCACGTTCCAGTCGCCCTCGTCCGGCGAATGATTCTCCGCTCCGCCCGCCCACGCGTTGTCTGCACTCTCGTGATCGTCCCAGATCGTGATCCAGGGATGGCGTGCGTGGGCCGCCTTGAGATCGGGATCGGACTTGTAGAGCGCATGGCGGCGGCGGTAGTCCTCGAGCGAGACCGTCTCGTGGAGCGGATCCGGAAGGCGCCCCAGCGCGGAGCCGTCGCCGTAGCCCTCGTTGCCGTACTCATAGAGGTAGTCACCCAGGTGGATCACGACGTCGACGTCCTCTTGGTCGGGGAGGCCGGCGATGCAGGCGTAGGCGTTGAAGTAGCCGTGGGGATGGTTCGAGCACGAGACGACGGCCAGCCTCGCGTGCGAAGCCTCATCGCCCAGCAGGGTCCGAGTTCGGCCGACCGGTGACGCGACACCCTCGCACGAGAATCCGTAGTAGTAGTCGCGGCCGGGCTCGAGGCCGTCCGCATCGACCTTGATCGTAAAATCCCGCTCGGGACCGACGAGCAGGTCGCCGAGTCGAACGGCGTCCCGGGCTTCGGGATCCCGCGCAATCCACCAGTCGACGTGAAACGACTGGAGCAGCAGGCTCACCTTCGGCGAGACGCGCGTCCAGAGGATCACGCGATCGGCGAGCGGGTCACCGCTCGCGACGCCATGTTGGAATGGGCTCTCGCCCCGACGACGGGGCGAAGCACCCGGATGCGCGAGCGCGGGCAGCGCACATCCCGACGCCCCCCCGAGACCGACAAGGGCCGCGCCGACGGCGCCCGTCTGCAGGAGCTGCCGGCGGCCGAGCTTCACTCGGGCTCAGACCCGGCGCAGCTTGTAGTGGATCGGGAGCCGCTTGACGCCGCCGACCAGCCCCGAATGCAACCGGTCGACCTTGCCCGTCAGCTCGATCTCCTCGATCCGCGGCAGCAGATGGCGATAGGCGACCTGCATCTCGAGGCGCGCCAGATGCGAGCCCAGGCAGAAATGCTCGCCGACGCCGAAACCGATCTGGCGATTCGGATTGCGGCCGATGTCGAACTTGAAGGGGTCCTCGAAGATCTCCTCGTCGCGATTGGCCGAGGGATAGAAGAGCGCGACCGAGTCGCCCTTCTTGATCACCTTGCCGCGCAGCGGATAGTCCTGCGTCGCCGTCCGACCGAAATGGATGATCGGCGAGGTCCAGCGCACGACCTCCTCGACCGCCGAGTTGAGCAGCCCCATGTCGTTCTGCAGTCGGCGCAGCTCGTGCTGGTTCTCGATGAACGCGAGCATGCCGCCCGTCGTCCCGTTGCGGGTCGTCTCGTTGCCCGCGATCACGATGATGAAGCACCAGGTCAGCACTTCCATGTCGTTGAGCGGCCGGCCCTGGTATTCGGCCTGGGTGAAGACCGTGATGAGATCGTCTTCGGGCTGCTTGCGGCGTTCGCCGACGAGCTTCGCGAAGTAGCCGAAGAGCTCGATCTGGGCGCGTTGCGAGGTCGCGCGCGCGTCCTCGCCGTCGGTCTGATACTCGGGGTCGCCGGCGCCGAGCGTCTTGTTCGTCCAGTCGTAGAGCATCGGCCAGTCGGACTCCGGAACCCCGAGCAGCCAGCCGATCACCGCGATCGGAAGCGGCGCCGACACCTCGTTCACGAAATCGCAGTTTCCCTCGTCGCCCTGCTCGTAGAGCTTCTCGACGATCTCGCGCCCGATCTTCTCGATCGGCGCGTGGATCTTCTGCAGCATGCGCGGTGTGAAGCGGCGGCTGATCTGCTGGCGGAAATCGCCGTGCATCGGCGGATCCATCTGGATCAGGGTCGGCGGGAGATCGCGGACCTCTTCCTCGAGATGCTGGATCACGAGGCGCGGGCCGGACAGGAAGATGTCGGGGCGCTTGCCGATCTCGGTGATGTCCGCGTGCTTCGTGATCGCCCAGTAGTCGACGGCGTTGCCCGGCTGGATCTGCCACGAGACCGGATCCTCGCGGCGAAGCCGTGCCCAGATCGAGTGCGGGTAGCCGTGCTGCGCGTAGTCCTCGGGATGGACGAGTCGGAAATCGGCGGGAACGGGATTCGGGCTGGCAACCATCTTCGCGGTACCTCGGCAGTCGATTGGACCGTCGGCCCGGAGGTACACGGCGCGGCGCCGTGCGCCGTCAGGCGGCGGTCGGGGGTTCAGGGCGCGGGACGATGCGATGCGCGGCGCGGACGCCGCCCATCGGGCATTGTCACCGAACGAACGATCGTTCGTCAAGTCTCGCGAACCCCATCGGCCAGCCGCTCGCCGGTCTGTTGGCCGGATTGGGGGCCGGATCGAGGGGCCGGGTCAGGTCTTGAGCTTGCGGTGGGCAAAGAGGAGTAGCATCGCACCCCCCGTCGCGACCAGGATCCCGCCGAGGCTGAAGCCCCCAACGGTCGCGATCCCGAGCAGCGAAGCGAGGAAGCCCCCGACGAAGGCCCCGACGATACCCAGCACGATCGTCAGGAAGATTCCGCCCGGGTCGTCCCCCGGCATCAGCCATTTGGCGAGCACCCCGACGATCAAACCCAACACGATCCAGCTCAGGATTCCCATCGAATAACCCTCCTTCGGGCCGCCCGTGCGCCGAAGCGCGATCGGCACCCGTGCTTCCAGCATCGCGCACGCGGAAAGGCGGGCCCAGAGAGGGCCGAACGCCGCGGACTCCAAGCCGAGGGAACGAGAGGTAGGCCGCGTCCTGATGTCCCGGGGCGGCGACCTGCTCGAGGAGCGCGGCGTAGGCGGACACGAGCTTGAAATGTTTGTCGGGGATGACCGCCCGGTACACCGCCTGCCAGGAATCCTCGGCCGCAAAGCGCAGATTCCCCGACTTCCGGGGGAAGCCATAGCCGAGGAGCCCGGTCGCGCTCGCGCAGCTCGCGCGCACGACCCCATTCATGGCACCCGAAAACAGCGTGTGCTTCCCTACGCTCATGCTGGACCCGCGCCTCCTCGAGGATCGCCGCGACGAGATCGTCGAGAGCTGCCGCGCGCGCCATTTCACGGCCGACGTCGATGGCACCCTCGCGCTCTACCGCAGCACGAACGTGCTCCGCACGGCGCTGAACGAGATCAATCGCCAGCGCAACGAGCACCAGAAATCCGGCAAACAGAAGCTCGACCCCGACGCCCGCGACGCCCATACCGCCGAAGGCCGCCGACTGAAGGACGAGGTCGCCGCCCGCGAAGACGAGCTCCGCATCGCCGAGACCGGGCTCGAGGCCGCCCTTCGCAAGCTCCCGAACTTCCTCCACCCCGAGTCGCCCCGCGGTGGCGAGGCGGATTTCAAGGTCATCGCGACCTCCGGCACGCCGACCCGCTTCGACTTCGAGGCCAAGGACCACCTCGCCCTCGCGAGCGCCCTCGACCTCGTCGACTTCGAGCGCGCGGCGCTCGTCGCCGGCCAGAAATTCTATTTCCTGAAGCGGGAGGCGGCGCTGCTCGAGCTGGCGCTGCAGCGCTTCGCCCTCGACCAGATCATGCCCGACGGCTTCCTCCCGATCGTGACGCCCGATCTGGCGCGGCCCGACGTGATCGAGGCCCTCGGCTTCAGCCCGCGCGGCGAAGAGAGCCAGATCTACTCCGTCGCCGGCCACGAGCTCTGTCTGATCGGCACCTCCGAGATCACCCTCGGCGGTATGTACGCCGACTCGATCTTCTTGGAGGACGAGCTGCCGCTCAAGCTCGCGGGCATCTCGCACTGCTTCCGGACGGAGGCGGGGGCCCACGGCCGCGAGAGCCGCGGCCTTTACCGCGTCCACCAGTTCAGCAAGGTCGAGATGTTCGTCTTCTGCCGGCCCGAGGACTCCGAAGCGCAGCATCAGGAGCTGCTCCGCCTCGAGCGCAAGATCTTCGACGCCCTCGAGATCCCCTACCGCGTGATCGACATCGCGAGCGCCGATCTCGGAGCGCCCGCGTACCGCAAGTTCGATCTCGAAGCCTGGATGCCGGGCCGCGGCGAGGGCGGCGACTGGGGCGAGATCACGAGCACCTCGAACTGCACCGACTTCCAGGCCCGCCGCCTGAAGGTCCGCTTCCGCCGCACGCGCGAGGGCGCGGCTCCGGGCGAGGGCAAGAAGAACGAGCTCGTCCACACCCTGAACGGCACGGCGATCTCGAACGCCCGGGCGATCGTGGCTCTGCTCGAGAACCACCAGCAGAAGGACGGGAGCATCCGCGTCCCGAAGGCCCTCGTCCCCTACCTCGGCACGGATCGCATCGGCCCGCGTTGATGCGCCCGAGCCTCGTCCTCGGCACCGCCGGCCACATCGACCACGGCAAGACGGCACTGGTTCGCGCGCTGACCGGCCAGGACACCGACCGCCTCCCGGAAGAAAAAGCCCGCGGTATCACGATCGAGCTCGGCTTCGCGACCCTCGACCTCGCGAGCGGCGTGCGCCTCGCCGTCGTCGACGTCCCGGGCCACGAGCGCTTCGTGCGCACGATGGTGGCCGGCGCCTCGGGCCTCGATCTCGTGATGCTCGTCGTCGCGGCGGACGAGGGCGTGATGCCACAGACGCGGGAACATTTCGCGATCTGCCGGCTCCTCGGCATCGAGCGCGGCCTCGTCGTCCTCAACAAATGCGACCAGGCCGACGCCGAGATGCGCGAGCTCGCGGAGGCCGAGGTGCGCGAGCTGCTGGAGGGCTCGCCGCTCGCCGGCGCCCCGATCGTCGCGGCGAGCGCGCTGACGGGCGAAGGCATTCCCGATGTGCGCGCCGCGCTCGAACGCCTCGTCCGCGATCTCCCTGCGAGCGAAGCGGACGAACGGCCGGCGCGCCTGTACGTCGATCGCGTCTTCGAGAAGCACGGCTTCGGGGCGATCGCGACGGGGACCTGGTCGGGCCGGGCGCGCGCGGTCGGCCAGCTGGTCGTGCTCGAGCCGGGGGGCCGCAAGGCCCGCATCCGTGGTCTCGAGCGCCACGGCGAGGCGATCGCGGCGGCCGAGTCCGGTGCGCGCATCGCCGTGAACCTCCAGGGGTTGGCGCTCGACGCGGTCCAACGCGGGGACCTCGTGTGCGAGCCGGACGCGCTGCTTGCGACGACCTCCGTCGACGCGGAGATCGATTGGCTGGGAAGCGAGGACGAGCTCGACGAGCCGACCTCGGTCGAGCTGTTGACGGGGACCTGCGAGCGGCGCGCGAGGCTGGCGCCGATCGGCGAGGGGCCGATCGCCCCGGGCGAGCGCGGCTTCGCGCGGGTGCACGTCGAAGGGCCTCCGCTCCATCTGCTTCCCGGCGATCGCTTCGTCGTGCGCGGATTCGCCCGGGATGCGGGAGTCGGCGGCACATTGGGCGGCGGCCGCGTACTCGACGT
>JANMTD010000126.1:0-2204 GCA_031390075.1 Deltaproteobacteria bacterium
CGAGCTCGACGCCGCGTGGACGCGGCTCGCGGGCGAGGCGCTGATCCTCGAGGGCTTCGTGCCCTTCGAGCGCGAGCTCTCGGTCGCGGCGGTGCGCGGCCGCGACGGGGAGATCCGTTTCTGGCCCCCCGCCGAGAACCACCACGTCGACGGCATTCTTCACATCTCGCGCGCCCCGGCGCCCAACGTGCCGGAGGCGCTCCTCACCGAGGCCGAGCGGGGGCTGCGGGCGATCCTCGCGCGACTCGACTACGTCGGCGTCCTCGTCGTCGAGCTCTTCGCGCTCTCGGACCGCTGGCTCGCGAACGAGATGGCCTGCCGTGTCCACAACTCGTTCCACTGGACGATCGAGGGTGCCGCGACGAGCCAGTTCGAGAACCACATCCGCGCTGTCGCAGGCCTCCCCCTCGGCGACACGTCGGCGCGGGGGCACGCCGCGATGGTGAACCTCGTGGGAACGATGCCGGATCTCTCGCCCCTCGCGAACGAGCCCGGGATCAGCGTCCACGACTACGGCAAGCTCCCGCGCTCAGGCCGCAAGCTCGGCCACGTCACCGCGGTCGCAGATTCGCGCGACGCGCTGGAAGTGCTTCTCGCGCGGATCCTCGCCGTCGCCGGGGATCGCGCGAAGGGACCCGCGAGCTAGCATCGCCCGCATGACGATCCCGATCGAGCACCACACGGCCCTCGCCAACGGCGTCCGTCTTCATTATGTCCGCGCCGGCCAGGGCGATCCGGTCGTGCTGCTGCACGGGTTCCCGCAGACCTGGTACATGTGGCGCAAGATCATCCCCGAGCTCGCGCGTCACTACACGGTCATCGCCCCGGATCTGCGGGGCTTCGGCGAATCCTCGAAGCCGATCTCGGGCTACGACAAACGCACCGTCGCCGAGGACATCTACCAGCTGGTCCGCGGCCTCGGCTTCGAGAAGGTCTTCCTCGTCGGCCACGACCTCGGCGGCCCCACGGCCTACGCCTACGCCTGCGCGCATCCGGAGGACGTGCGGCGGCTCGTGATCCTCGACGTCTCGATCACCCTCGAGCGCGCCGAGGCCCTCGAGTTCTACGCCCGCCTCTTCCACCTCTCGTTCCACGCCGAGCCCGACATCGCGGTCGCCCTCGTCGCCGGCCGCGAGCGGATCTATCTGACCCACTTCTACCGCAAGTGTTACAACCCCGGCGCCTTCAGCCACGAGGACATCGACGAGTACATCGCCGCGTTCTCCGCCCCCGGCGCCCTGCGCGCCAGCATGGCGCATTACGGGGCGCTCTGGACCGACCTCGAGCACAACCGCGAGAACGCGAAGACGCTGCTCGAGATGCCGGTCCTGGCGTTAGGTGGGGCGCTCAGCTTCGGCGAGGGCGCCGTCAAGTCGGCGCGGCGGATCGCGAAGGACGTGCGCGGGCGGGCGATGCCGCGCTGTGCGCACTGGATCGCGGAAGAGGAGCCGGAGGCGCTGACGGCAGAGCTGCTCGCGTTCTTCGGCGAGGAGCGCGGAACATGTTGAAGAGCGGCAAGGGCGGGCGGGTCTTTGCATCGGAAGAGGGTGCGCGCGAGCTGGATCCGCTCGGGTTCGCGCGGCGTTGGCGCGACGAGGGGCAGGGCGTCGCCCTCGCGACGGTCGTCGAGACCTGGGGCTCGTCGCCGTGTCCGGCCGGGAGTCAGCTCGCCGTCAATGCGGCGGGACATTTCGAGGGGTCGGTCTCGGGCGGCTGCGTCGAGGGGGCGGTGATCGAGCGGGCGCAGGCGGTGATCGAGAGCGGCGCGCCGGAGACCCTCGAGTTCGGGATCGCCGACGAGACGGCCTGGTCCGTCGGCCTCGCCTGCGGCGGGCGTGTCCGGATCTTCGTGGAGCGCCTCGAATCATGAAGAGCGGAAGCCGATGAAGAGCGGCTCTTTATGAAGAGCGGAAATCTCGACGCGATTCTCGCCGCGCGGGCAGCGAGGCGGCCGATCGTCCGGCTCGTCTGGCTCGCGACGGGCGAGGAGCGCCTCGTCTCGAACGTCGAGGAGCTCGCGGCGATCGATCAGGCGGAGCTCGCGGCGGCCGTCGCGAGCGCCTTCGTCGACGACGAGGACCGCATGGCCGAGATCGCGGGCGAGGACACAGAGGCTCTGTGCGATGTGGACGGCGCCGACGATCGCGAGCCGAGGCGAGGGATTGAAGGGCTGGATGAACACGGCGCCGCGCGCCGTCCCGACG
>JANMTD010000130.1:0-2183 GCA_031390075.1 Deltaproteobacteria bacterium
GGCATTTGGGCAGCTCGTCGGCGAGCTCTTCGACGCCGTGCAGATCGTGATCCCCGACCAGGATGTAGACGGGGACGTCGATCGCCTCGGCCGGGGGCGCGTAGCCGCCGGGAATCATCGAGAGCAGTCCGCCGGCGGCGAGCAGATGGGTCGACGCGCCCTCGAGCAACGCTTCCGCGCGCGGCGGAGCGGTGCCGACACCGAAGGCGGCGCGGCGATTCGTCTCGTCCTGATTCGGCCGCGGGGGATAGGGTGTGCCGAAGGAGCACCGCACGATCTCGCCGAGCTCGCGGCGGGTGCGGACGGGATCGTTCGCATAGCCGAGCTGGTCTTCGTTCAGGAAGCGGGGCAGGCCCTTCGTGCTGAAGGAGAAGAGGACGAGCGCGCGATGGGGGCGGGCCTGCGCCTGCTGCTCGACCGTCAGCACCGAGCCCATCGAATGACCGACGCCGATCGTCGCGCTGCAGCGTGTCGGGGGGATGCCTCGCGCGGGGTCGCCTTCTGCGAGACGTTCGAGCGCGCGTTCGAGGGCGAGCTGGTTCACCCGCGCCACGACCTCGACCCCGAGCGCATAGCCCCCCTCGATCGGTTCGGGCCTCGTGCTCTCCCCGATCCCCAGATGGTCGAAGGCGAGGACGACGAAGCCCTGGCTCGCCATCGCTTCGGCGAAGCTGTAGCTCCAGTCGCCCCCCTGCTCGAGGTTCTGCCCGAGGTCGTAGTAGCGTCGCGAGAGAAAGCCGCCGGGCAGGCAGGCGAGGGCGACGTTCGCTGGATTGGCCGTACGACCCGTCGGAACCACGACATCCACGGCGACCTCGAAGCGGCCTGCGAGGGGCACCGCCTGCGACACGTCGATCCGCCAGGTCGCGCGCGCGGCTTGGCTCGATCGGGCTGCCCCGGTTTCGCCCGGGGCGGACTGGGGGGATCGTCGGGTCTTTTCGCCGGGGGCCATTGGAAGGCTACTCCTGGGGTCGTCGCTCGAAGTTTGAAAACACTAAAGGGACTTTGGTAAATTGGCAAGCATGATGAGCCGCCACCTGAACGGCCTCGCGACCGCCATGCGTCTGCGCATGCGGGCAGGCCTCATCGAGCGGGGTCACGAGCTGCGTCCGTCGACGGCGCAGGTGATCCCCAATCTCCCGCCGGAAGGGCTTCGCATGTCGGAGCTGGCGGCCCGGCTGCGACTGACGCTCCAGCGCGCGGGCCAGCTCGTCGCCGAGCTCGAGGAGGTCGGCTACCTCGAACGCGTCGCCGATCCGTCCGACGGCCGCGCGAAACGCGTCATCTACACCCGCCGTGGACGCAAGCTGATCCGCGACATCGACGAGATCACGCGCGAGACGACGGAGCACTTCGCCGGGGAGATCGGGAACGACCGATTCCAGCAGCTGTGCGAGCTCCTCGCGGAGCTCGATGTGGCGGTCAATGGCGTCGACGCGCCGGTGCGCGTCGTCGGCGTCGATTACGAGGAATCCGCGCGGTGACCGACTCTGCAAGGGAGAGGGCAAGGGAGAGGCCGCGGCAAGCTCGCGGGATGGCGTCGCGGGCGGCGGATCTGGAGCGAACGTTCCGGGGTTGTTTCCATGCGGAATACGCGACGATTCTCGTCGGCGGCGGGTGCGAGCCCGTGTACCTGCCGTCGGCCGACCCGGCGCGCGCGCCCCACCGCATCGTCTACCGCGAGGACTACTTCGCGAGCGCGCTCCACGAGGTCGCGCATTGGTGTCTCGCGGGCCCTTCCCGTCGCACACACGAAGACTACGGCTATTGGTATCGGCCCGACGGTCGCAATCTCGAAGAGCAGGGGGAGTTCGAGCGCGCCGAAGCGCGGCCCCAGGCGATCGAGTGGATCTTCTCCGATGCCTGCGGATTCCCGTTCCAGCTGAGCGCCGACAACCTCGCCGGCGCCTTCGCTCCGAGCGGGCGATTCGAAGCGGGCGTACGCGGCGCGAAGGCAGAATTCCTCGCGCACGGTCTCCCGGCCCGGGCCGCGCGATTCCTCGCCGCCCTCTCTGTGGGCTGAGGGCTCAGTGCACGGCTGGAGCCTCCGACCCCTCGATGACGGTGGGCTCGACGGCCGTTCGGAAGACGATGCGGATCACCTGCCGGGCCTCAGGGTCGACGCGTCGCTTTCGCTTGTAGACCCAGTCGCGGACGGCGCGCAGGGCCGTCCCCTCGAACAC
>JANMTD010000147.1:0-3264 GCA_031390075.1 Deltaproteobacteria bacterium
TCGTCCCCGACGCGATGGGCGACATCTATTCCGCGAACTGCGCCGTCTGCCACGGCAAGGCTCTCGAGGGCTCGGCCCTGGGCTCCGCGCTCAATGCCCCGGCGCTCGTCCACGGGGATTCCCTCGACGAAGTCGTCGCGAGCATCTCGACGGGATTCGGCGCGAAGATGCCCGGCTGGGCCGCGGCGCTGCCGGCCTCCGACATCCGCGGCCTCGCGATCTACCTGCTCGAGAAGCGGGAGGGCGATCGGGGCGACAAGGGGACGGGCGTCGGCGAGCCGCCGGTGATCCCGACGGGTATCCAGAAGACCCGGCTCCACGACTTCAAGATCCGCGTCGTCCGCGGCGGCTTCGAGGAGCCGTACTCGATCGCGACCCTGCCCGACGGCCGGATCCTCGTCACCGAGAAGATGCGCGGCCTCTCGATCGTCGCCGCCGACGGCTCGTCTGCGACCCTCGTGACCGGCACCCCGAAGGTCTACACCGACTCGGAGCTCCGCGGCACGAGCTATGCCGGCATGGGCTGGCTCCACGAAGTCGAGCTCCACCCCGACTACGCAAAGAACGGCTGGATCTATCTCTCCTACGGCGACCGCTGCGAGGACTGCAACACGGCGAGCCGCGAGACGAAACGGCCAGTCGTGATGGTCAAGCTCGTGCGTGGCAAACTGAAGGGCAATGTCTGGGTCGACCAGCAGACGATCTGGGAAGCGCCGAAGGAGAGCTACCAGGACGGCCTCGAGAACGGCAGCGCCGCGCGCATCACCTTCGACGACGCGGGACACGTCTTCCTGACGGTCGGAATGTTCGTCGACTACGCGGGCGTCCAGGACCTCGACCTGCCCTACGGCAAGATCATCCGCGTCGACGACGACGGCGGGATTCCCGCCGACAATCCCTTCGTCGACGTCGCCGGCGCGCTGCCCGGCATCTACAGCCTCGGCCACCGCGTGCCGCAGGGCATCGCCTTCGACCGCGCCACGGGCCGCATCTGGGCGACCGAGCACGGGCCGCGGGGCGGTGACGAGTGCAACCTGATCCGGGCGGGCGTCAACTACGGCTGGCCCGTCATCAGCGAGGGCGTCGACTACGACGGCCGCCCGATCCACTACGCGGAGGAGCTCGGGCTCGAAGTCGACGTCGCGAAGCTCGAGCGGCCGAAGCTCCACTGGACGCCGTCGCCGGGCGCCTCGAGCCTCGTCTTCTACCGGGGCGCTGCGTTCCCGAAATGGCAGGACCAGGCGATCATCGCGACGCTCGCGAAGAACGACCTCTGGCGTTATGTCCTCGACGAGAACGGCGAGCTCGAGCACGAGACCCTGATCGCCGGCCTCGGCCGCTTCCGCGACGTCGAGGTCGGGCCGCAGGGCGAGATCGTCTTCCTGCTCGAGCACCGCGCCGGCAGCCAGATCCTCCGCCTCGACCCCGCCGACTGAGTCGGCCGAGCCCGCCTGGCGCGCCTAACGCGCCGGCACCGCGATCGTCTTGACCTCGAGGTGTTCCTCGAAGCCGATTATGCCGTGCTCGCGGCCGATGCCGGATTCCTTGTAGCCGCCGAAGGGCACGTCCCAGTTGTAGTAGACGCCGCCGCAGACCGAGAGCGTGCCGGTCCGGATCTGACGCGCGACCGCGAGCGCATGCTCGACGTCCCCGCTCATGATCGCGCCCGAGAGGCCGAAGCGGGAGTTGTTGGCGATCCGGACCGCGTCCTTTTCGTCCTCGTACCCGAGGATGCACTGGACCGGGCCGAAGACCTCGTTCTGGGCGAGGTCCGAATTCTCGTCGGCGAGGAACGCCGTCGGCTCGAAGAAATAACCCTTCGCGAGATGTTTCGGCCGGCCGCCGCCGACCACGAGCTTCGCCCCGTCGGCGATCGCCTTCTGGACATGGCCCTCGACACGCTCGCGCTGGATCGCGCTGTTGAGCGGACCCATGATGTTCGCGGGATCCATCGGGTCGCCGTACTTCACGGCCTGCATCGCCTGCTTCGTCGCCTCGAGAACGGCATCGAGGTCGCGCTTGGGCACGAGCAGTCGCGTCAGGATCGCGCAGCCCTGACCGGCGTGAAAGCAGACGCTGGCCGCCATCGCGCCGGCGACGGCGGCGAGATGCGGCATGTCGGGGAGCACGATCGCCGCGGATTTTCCGCCGAGCTCGAGCTGGGTCCGCTTGACCTGCGGTGCGCAGACTTCGAGGATCCGCTTGCCCGTCGCGGTCGAGCCCGTGAAGCCGATCAGATCGACGCGCGGGTCGTTCGTGATGACCTCGCCCACGTCGTTGTTGTAGGCGGTCAGGACATTGAAGACGCCGCGCGGAAGATCCGTCGCCGTCGCCGCGACCTCGGCGACGAAGTTCGCGCACCAGGACGTCGTCGGCGCCGCCTTCAGGACCACGGTACAGCCCGCCGCGAGCGCCCAGCCGACCTTCTTCAAGTTGATGTCGTGAGGGACGTTCCAGGGCGTGATCGCGCCGACGACACCGATCGGCTCGTACTCGAGGAAACGCTGCGTACGCTGGCCCATTACCTGGGCGATGCCCGCGTCGCGTCGCCACTCGAACTGCTCGAGGAAATCCGCGTAGTTCCCGAGCCACTGGATCGGGTCGTTCAGGCCCGGGCCGTGGGTCATCGAGATGGGACAGCCGACCTCGGCGACGGTCAGCTTGCGGAGCTCCTCGAGGCGGGCGTTCAAGCCGTCGCGCAGCTGGCGAAGACAGCGCGCCCGGAGCGCGTGATTGCGCGACCAGTCGGTCTCGTCGAAGGCGCGGCGGGCGGCGGCGATCGCGCGGCGCGCGTCTTCGGCGGTCGCGTTGGGCACGCTGCCGATGACTTCTTCGGTCGCCGGGTTGATGTTGTCGAAGCGACCGCGGCCGGTCGCTTCCACCAGCTCGCCGTCGATCAAGAGGCGCGCGTCGTTCCAGAGGGCCATCGTTCGAGTTCTCCGAGAGTGGGTTGCGCGGGGCGCTGAAGCCGTCCGAACGCTAACCCAGGACGGCGGCGCGCGGGTGGCAATGCGCCGCCGGGCGGGCGATCTTCGGCTTCCCCTTTTGGGAGACCGGAGGAACCCGCATGCAGACCGCCGCCGAGACCGAAGCCGTCGCCACCTACCGGAAGTTCGTCGCCATGCGCGACGAGGTCGACGCAGGCAAACGCACCTGGTCGGAGCTCGCCGCCTTCTTCACCGAAGACGCCGTCTACATCGACCCGGCCTGGGGCCGCGTCGAGGGACGCGAGGCGATCCGCAACTTCATGGAGGAATCCATGGC
>JANMTD010000161.1:0-12753 GCA_031390075.1 Deltaproteobacteria bacterium
GACGAGGGTGACCTGGTGGATCGGCATGACCCAGCCCCCCTCTCCCGAGAACGGCACGACGTCCGAGATGCAGTCGCAGCCGAGCACGGCGATGTCGCGCTCGCGGAGCCAGGGCAGGCATTCGGGATGGAGCCCGGCGAGCCCCGTCTCGAGGGGATGCCAACGGCCGACGGATTCGCGCCGCGCGTCGCGGCCCGTCGCGATGAGCAGGATGTCGCCTTCGCGCACGCGCACGTTCTGCTTCGATTCGGCCAGCTCGAGCTGGTCCGGTGTGATCGCGAATCCGGGGTCGAGCCACGGAAGGCCAAGCGTCCTCGGCATGTCGAGCAGCACGCCCCGGGAGACGATCCCGTCCCGCGCGCACATCACGCTATTGCGCTTCGCGCCCGTGCTCTTCACGTCGGTCCCCGGATAGCCGTTGTACATCAGGCCGCCGACGTGGACGTGACAGAGAGCGTCGAGATGGGTCGTGGCCATGCCGTGGAACGCGATGCCGACGAAATCCGAGGTCGTCTCGAGCCCGAAGCCCGGCACGACGCAATCGTCGCCGCCGGCGATCATCATGTGGAGAGCGGGATGGGGATTGTCGATCGCCGGTGCCACCGCGAGCTCGAAGGCGCACGAGACGGCGCGGCCGTGGCGCACGCTGGCGGTGGCGCGCTTGCGGACATCATCGGTGATGAGATTGAGCGCGCCCGCCTGATCGTCCTTGCCCCACCGCCCCCAGTTCTTCACCTGCTCGAAGATCTCGTCCATCCGCGCCTTCGTCGGCGCCGCTGCCTTGCCTGCCACATTGACTGCCACGTTCGAATCTCCTGTCTCGTCGGGTGCTTGCGATGCCGGCCCGATGATGCCCCCGCTCGTGCGCGCGCACCACCCACTCGCCGTCGACCCGGCCGGAATCACCCCTCGATTCCCCCTGCGATTCGCCCTTGGCATCGCCTTCGCTTCCGCGATACTGGGCAGCTCGAACCTCCGTCGGGAGAGGAATGCGCGCGATGAGAGTCCTGGTGATGGGTGGAACCCAGTTCAATGGCCTGGCGCTGGTCCACGACCTCGCGAGCACGGGACATCAGGTCGTGATCCTGAACCGCGGCAAGAGCGAGGCCAGGCTTCCCCTCGGCGTCGAACGCGTCTACGCGGACCGCACGAAGCCCGATCAGATGCGCGAGGTCCTGCGCTCGGTCGACGTCGACGCCGTGATCGACGTGACGGCCTACCGACCCGAAGAGGTCGAGCTCATGATCGAGATCTTCGGCGGCCGGATCGAGCACTACGTCTTCATCAGCTCGACCGTGATCTACGCCGCCTCGGACCTGCTCCCCATGACCGAGAACCATCCCGTCGAACGCGGCCCCGCGCAGCAGGAGTACGGGCGCAACAAGCTCCTGTGCGAGGACATCCTCGTGAAGGCCTGGCGTGAGCAGCGCTTCCCGGCCTCGACGGTCTGCTTCTCGATGGTGATGGGCGCGGGCAACATCCTCCCCGACCGCGAGCAGCGCATGTTCCAGCGGCTCCTGCGCGGCCGTCCGATCCTGATCCCCGGCAACGGCCGCCTGCTCCAGCAGATCGGCCACGCCGACGACCAGGCCCGCGCGCTGCGCATGATGCTCTGCAATCCCAAGACCTACGGCCAGCGCTACAACCTGACCGGCGGCGACTACTTCACGCAAGAGGGCTACGTCGACACCTTCTCGAACATCCTCGACCGCCCGGCCGAGAAGGTCTTCATCCCGCCGGCGCTGATGAACGATCTCTGGGAGGGCCGCGTCGAGATCGAGATGCCCCGCACCCAGACGAAGGTCGACACACGCGGCAAGGACAAGGCCAGCCGCGTCATGCTGAGCCGCTTCATGCTGACGATGCTCGTCCAGCAGATCGCGCCCAACATCCACTACTGGGACCGCAGCGCCATCTTCTCGATCGACAAGCTGAAGCGCCACACCGGCTGGGAGCCCGAGCTCGATTTCTCGCGCTCGGTCGAGCGCACCTGGCGCTGGTACCAGGGCGAGGGGCTCGATAAGTCGCAGGAGTTCGACTTCGGCTTCGAGGACGAGCTCGTCAAGCTGGTGCGCACGCAGACTCGCTGACGGACCGCTCGCGCGAGGAGCCACAAGACGCGGCCGGCGCGGCGCATGGGGCGCGAATGGCTCGCCCGTTGCACGGCCGTCGTTGATTCTCGGCGGTCGGGGCTTCGGACGATCGCTGCGCTGGGGCGGGCTCCGTCTGTGCTTTATTTCGCGCCCCATGCACCGCGCCGGCCGCTCGTGTTTGCGCAGCGCGATCGGACGATGAGTGTGTCGAACCAATCACGATCTCGACGCGCCCCGTCAATTTGAGTGGTGGTCGTACCCGCCCGGCCATTCGCGTCGAAACGAAAAGCCTAACCACCCGCGCAGACGCGCGGTGCTCGAGCTCGCCTCGACAACCCCATCGAGCGAGTCGGTCAGCGCCACCGCGCCGGTCGCGACTTGTAAGAAGGCCGCTAGCGCCGAAAAGCCATCGTCATGGCCTTCTCGGGAAACTCCGAGTCCGCGAGCGGCTTGCCAATCACCTCTTCCGGTCGGATCCCGATGCGATCGACGAGGGGCTTCAGCTTCTCGAGATCGAAGTCGTAGAGCGTTGCCGCGTTGAGGCCGAGCATCGCGCGCGTGTCGTCGGGGTTCACGTCGTGGAAGGTGTGGCGGAGCGCCAGGCGCGTGTACGGGAACGTCCCCTCGTAGTGGGGATAGTCGGAGCCCCAGAGCACGCGACCGGTCCCGATCACTTCGCGGTCGCGGATCTCGACGGGCGCCGCCGAGCTCGCGCCGTAATAGCAGTTGCGCTTCGCATAGAACGAGGGCTTCTCCGGCGTCACCGCATCGGTGTTGAACTGGAACTCGCCTGCGACGCCCGTGCGCACGCGATCCCAGAGACCATCGAGGCGCGCGAGCACTTCGGGAACCCAGGCGCAGCCCGCTTCGGTGATGATGTAGCGGAGCTTCGGGAATCGTTCGAAGACGCCGGCGAGGATCAGGTGCTGGAAGCTTCGGATCGAGAACCAGGCCGTCTCGTGCAGGCGGATCGGCAGCGAGATCGGGTACTGGCCGTAGTCGGGCGAGCCCGTGCCACCGTGCTGGTTGATCACGACGCCATACTCCTGACAGACGGCCCACAGCCGCTCGTAGTCGGGCGCGTAGAGCGGCAGGATATGCGTGCAATCGTCGGGGACGTGGGGCAGCAGGATGCCGCCGCGCAGCCCGTGCTCGGCGATCCACTTGATGTCCGCGATCGCGTCGTCGATGTCGTTCAGGTAGATGAGGCCGATGCCGGCGCGGCGGTCGGGGTACTCGTTGCAGAAGTCGACGAGCCAGCGGTTGTGCGCGCGGATGCCCTCGAGCCGGAGCTTGTACTCGGAGGCCGGCGGATTGCCGCAGATGAGCACGCTCGTGCGGAAGAAGGGCGGCACGGTGTTCGGGAAGATCACCTCGCCGGCCACGCCCTCGCTGTCCATGTCGTGGGTGCGCGCCTCGGCGTCCCAATTCAGGTGCTTCTTCGAACCGATGTGCTGCTTCTGGGGATTCTTGTAGGTCCCGCGCCAATCGTCGAAGAGCTGCTGGTGCTTCGCGTCGAGGTAGGTGCGGTAGGTATCGATGCTGGCTCCGGCATGGGAGTCGGCGGTGATGATCGTGTAGGGAGTCTGATCGAGCATGGCGCTCTCCTGATGGCGATGAGGAGCAGATATCGGGCGGCGGTCGGAGCATAACCGACGGGCGCGGGCCGTGTGCTGAAGGTCTACTTGCGCACGGCCTGCGGTTGGCGCGCCGCGAGCATCCGGTCGACCCCGGCCTTCCACGAGACCTTGCAGGGCCCAGCCAGCTTCGTCCGCAGCGCATGATCGAGCCAGTACTGGTGGATTCCGTCGGGACCCTCGATGACCTTCGCCTGCTTTCCGAGGCGCTCAGCGATGTTGTGCGCCAGCGCGGGGATCGGCACCGGCTCGTCGCCGCCCCAGTTGACGATCGTCGCCGGAACCGACGCCGCGGCGAGCAGCCCGGGCGTCTGGTCGAAGATGTCGTCCTCGTGGATCGGGGACGCGATCTGCCCGTGGCCCACGGGCATGACGTGGATCGGGATGTCTTTGAGAATCATGTCGGCCACCATCGCCGGAAATCCGCCGTTGTCCCCGTACGCCGCGTTCATGCGCGCGAGCGTCGTGCGCAGGCCGAACTCCTGGGCCGCCGAGCTCGCGACCGCCTCCTGCGAGATCTTCGAGACGCAGTAGGTCGGCGCGTAGGGCTGCGGCGTGCCGCCGAGGGGATCGCCCTCGAGGACGCCCTTCCCGTAGTCCTTCGGCGCGGCGTAGACGCCGCAAGTCGACATCACGAGGCAGGCCTTCGCCTTCCGGAAGCGGGACATGACGCGACCCGTTCCGAGGGCATTGATTCGGATCGACGCCTGGAAGTCGAGGCCTGGGACGATGGCCGCCGCGAGGTGCAGGACGTAGTCGAACTGCTCGGGGGTCTTCGACCAATCGGGGTGTTCGAGGTCGACGATCGCGGTCTTGATGCCCGCCGACTCGCAGCGCTCGCGGGACTTCCCGTCGGAGAAGCGCGCGATGCCCCAGACCTCGTTCTTCTGCGCGAGGCGCTCCGCGAGGGGAAACGCAATCTGCCCTGCCGGGCCGGTCACCAGGATCCGACTGCCCTCGATCGCCGCCATGTCTCGCTCCTCTATCTCGTCTCGTATCCCGGGTTCGTTGCACACGGCCTCGCGGTGCCGCGAACCCGGACGATCGCTCATCTCACGGCCTCGCGACAAGGCGCCCCAGGCCGGCCGGCCGAGAGCTCTTCCGGCGTCGACCCCCACCCCGCGAGCCGATCCGTTAAATTGCCGTGCGGCCCGCCGATCGACCGTTCGTCCCCGGCACACCCGCCGTCGCAAAGGAGAACCCAATGAGCTTTTCGAAACCCCTGGCAGAGCGTGAGAAAGCGCTCGAAGAGGCGTTCTTCCGCGACGCGAACGCCAAGCTGATCGAGGCGCTGCGCGCGCGTCGGGCACAGACCGAGCAGCGCGACGCGCTCGCAAAGATCGTGGGCGTCGCCGACGAGACCGTGCTCGCTCCGCTGTTGGCGCTCGGGATCCGGGCCGAGAGCGTCGCGGCCCTCGTGCTGGCGCCGCTGGTCGCCGTCGCCTGGGCCGATCGCCAGCTCGACGACGACGAGCGCCGTCAGCTCATCGCGGCCGAAACCCATTACGGCATCGACCCGAAGAGCGAGGCGGGCAAGCTCCTCGAGAGCTGGCTCGACGCGCGTCCCCACGAATCGCTGATCGATGCCTGGGCGAGCTACGTGCAGGAGCTCTGCAAGACCCTGCAGCCGGCCGATCGCGAGCGACTCCGCAGCGAGATCGTCGGGCGCGCGAGGCATATCGTGCGCGGCTTCGAAAAAACCTTCGTGCGCGGCCACGGACCTTCGCGGGCCGAATCGGACGCCCTCGCGAAGGTCGAGGCGGCCCTCTCCGGCGCATAACTGCGGCGAGGGAGGCCGCAGAGTCGTCAGGACGCTCCCGCGGCGGTCGGCAGGGTGATCGTGAAACGCGTCCCCTTGCCGAGCTGGCTCTGGACGCGGAGCGTGCCGCCGTGCTCGCGCACGATCCGCTGGCTCACGAGCAGGCCCAGCCCCGTTCCCTTGCCGCGCTCCTTCGTCGTGTAGAACGCGTCGAAGATCCGCTCGAGATGGCGCGGCTCGATGCCGACGCCGGTGTCTTCGATCGAGATCTCGACGTGCTCGGGGCTCGCGCGCTCGGCGCGCACGCTCAGGGTTCCCCCGTTCGGCATCGCGTCGGCGGCATTCACGATCAGGTTGAGGAAGACCTGCTCAAGGCGATCGCGATCGGCGATGACGCTCGGGCGCACCCCGTAGTCGCGCTCCACGACGATGCCCCTGCCCTTCAGCTTCTCGCGGAAGAAATCGACGCTGTGGTCGAGCACGTCGGCGACCCCGATCGACTCGGGCTCGGCCCGCCGCGGGCGTGCGATGTTGAGCAGCGTCTGGAGCAGATCCGTGACCCGGCGGACCTGGTCGACGATGTGGCGCGCCCGGTCGCGACTCTTTTCGTCCGGCGCCGAGCGCTCGAGCAGCTCCGCATAACCCAGGATCGTCGTCATCGGCGTGCCGACGTCGTGGGCGATGCCGGCGGTGATCGTCGAGAGGGCAGCGAGCTGCTCCGCCTGGCGCGCGCGCTCCTCGGCCTGGCGCAGGCGCTCGAGGTCGCGGACGATGCCGGTGAAGACGCGTTTCCCCGCGACGACGCCTTCGGCGACGCCGAGATACAGGGGAAAGACCGACGCATCCTTGCGTCGACCGCGAACCTCCCGGCCGATGCCGATGATCCGGCGCTCGCCTGTCTTCAGGTAGTGCTCGACATAACCGTCGTGCTCGTCGCGAAAGGGCTGGGGCATCAGGATCTTGACGTTCTGGCCGAGCACCTCGCTCGCCTCGTATCCGAAGATCTGCTCCGCCGCGGGATTCAGCTCGAGGATGAGGCCGCGATCGTCGATCGCGAGGATGCCGTCGACCGTCGCGTCGATGATCGCCCGCAGTCGATCGCGCTCCTCGCGGATCCGCTGGGCGCTCTCCGCCCCCTTCGACCGCCCGCGCGCCGCCATCCTGACCCCCGAGATCCGAGCCCCTCGACCGTTCGCGGGACCGCGAGCTCGCAGACCAATAGCGCGGCGGGGAACAGCGCCCTCACGGCCCCGCCGACCCGGACCCGCCCGTCGAAAAGTGAGACATTCCTTCCCAGTCTGAGGCGTTGATTCTCACCCGGGAGCGCGACATGCTCATGTTGACGCCCAGGGCGGGCCCCGAGGCCGGCGGATCGTGGCACGGTCGCTGCACTTCCCTGATCGAACCGACGCCCCGGGCCCAGCAGGCCCGCGGTGCACGAGGAAGAGCCGCCGATGATCGCCCTGAAGCGCCCCGACCCGCGGAGGGTCCTCGTCGTCGACGACGACCCTTCGATCCTCACCATGATCGAGGACCTGCTCAGCGAGGCGGGCTTCGAGGTCGGCAAATGCAGCTCCGGCCGAGAGGCCCTCGAGCGCATCCGCGAGCACGACTGGGATGTCGTGCTGACGGATCTCCAGATGGCGGGCATCGACGGCCTCGAGCTGCTGGCCGGCGTGCGCGAGCACAACCCCGACACGCCCGTGATCGTCATGACGGCGTTCGGCACGATCCAGGCCGCCGTCGACGCCATGCGCGCCGGGGCCCTCGACTTCGTGACCAAGCCCTTTCGCGCGGGCGAGCTGATCCTGTCTCTCGAACGCGCCTTCGAGCGCCGCGCCCTCGAGCAGGAGAATCGCGTGCTCCGGCGCGCGGTCGCCCGCACGAGCGCGTTCGGCGAGCTCGTCGGCAAGAGCCCGGCGATGAACGAGATCTACGCGTTGATCCGCAAGGTCGGCGCGAGTCGCAGCCACGTCCTGATCACGGGCGAGAGCGGCACGGGCAAGGAGGTCGTCGCCCGCACGATCCATTTCAGCGGCTCGCGCAGCGACAAGCCCTTCGTTCCCATCAACTGCACGGCGATGCCCGAGGGCCTGCTCGAGAGCGAGCTCTTCGGCCACGTCCGCGGCGCCTTCACCGGCGCGCACGCCAACAAGAAGGGCCTCTTCGAAGCCGCGGCCGGCGGGACGCTCTTCCTCGACGAGATCGGTGATATGCCGATCAGCCTGCAGAGCAAGCTGCTGCGCGTGCTGCAGGACAAGGAGATCCGCCCGGTCGGTGGAACCCAGAGCATCAAGGTCGACGTGCGGATCATCGCCGCGACCCACCAGGACATGAACCGCGCGATCCACGAGGGTCGCTTCCGCCAGGATCTCTACTACCGCTTGAACGTGATCCCGATCCGGATTCCGCCGCTCCGCGAGCGGGCCGACGACATCCCGGTCCTCGCCGAAGCGTTCCTGCGCAAACACGCGAGCGACGAACGTGCGCACTTCAGCAACGCAGCGACCCGCAAGCTCATGCACGCGAACTGGCCCGGCAATGCCCGAGAGCTCGAGAACTGCATCGAACGGGCCCTCGCCCTCACCGACGGCTCCGAGATCCAGGCGAGCGACATCCTGATCCCGAGCGACGCCGGCAGCGAGACGAACGACGTCCGAGAGCTCCTCCTGCGCCTCGCCCTCGAGCGCCGGATGTCGGTGCGCGAGCTGACCGACGCGTACATCGCGGCCGCCCTCGAGACGGCCGAGGGGCGCAAGTCCGAGGCGGCGCGGCTGCTCGGCATGAATCGCCGTACGCTCTATCGGCGTGAAGACCGCCGCGAAGAGCGGCAGGACGGCTCCGAATCGGAAGTCGACGAGAACGCCTAGCGGGGCGCGGCGCTCGGCATGGGCTCAGGGCGGAACTCGGCGCGGCCGCCGCGCTGCGGATCCGGTGCGACGAGCACCGAGCATTTCAGGTGCCGGATGACGCGGGCGGTGACGCTCCCGGCGTGGGCTGATCCGGAATCCGCGTGGTCGCTCGAGCCGAGCACGACCAGGTCGGCACGCGAACGCGCGGCGTGCTTCACGATCTCGATCGAGGCTGCGCCGTAGGTCAGGTCCGCGACGGCGCGCACCCCTGCGGCCGCCGTTCGCGACAGGATCGAGCGCAGCGACTCGAGGGCATTGGCACGCTGACGTCCGGAGCGACTCGCGCTGTCCCGCGGACGCGGGTAGTCGCGCTCGCGCTCCTCGTCCTGCGCCGGCGGCTGGATCGCGTGGAGCACTTCGACATCGGCCTCGAGGCGCCGCGCCCACTGGATCGCGAGCCGCAGCGCGTGCTCCGACGCAGGGGAGAAATCCGTCGCCAACAGGATGCGGTGGATGTGCAGGCTGGCGTCGCGCTCGCTCTCCTTCACGAGCAGGATCGGGACCCGCGCCGCCCGCAGCGCCCGGTCCACGACGCTGCCGAGAAAGAGCCGGTCGAAGCCGTGGAATCCGTGCATCCCCATCACGACGAGCAGCACGTCCTCGGCACGCACGTGGCGCGCGATCAGGTCGACGGGGTCCTCGTCGGCGACGACCGCCGAGATCGAGGCCCCGCGCGCCGCGAGATCGGCGCACCAGCGCTCGAGCTCGCGACTCGGCGAAAGCGCGTGCGCCGGGAGGAGGTCGTCGCGCTGGCCCGTGCTGCCGTGGATCAGTCGAACCCGCGCATCACAGGTGCGGGCGAGCTCACAAGCCCGCAGCGCCGCCGCCCGGGCGTGGGTCGAGAAATCGACTGCGACGAGGACGGTGCGCGCATCAGCCACGGATTCGGCCTCCCCGCGTGGCCGGGGTCAGGGCTTGCCGGGCTCCGGGGTCTTCCACAGCTCGCGCGCCCGCCGGAGCAGGCGGCGCGCCCACCGGAACTCGACGGCGAGCACGGCGAGACCAATCGGAATCACGATGAAGGCGGGACCCGGCAGGACGAGAAGCGCCACGCCGACCAAGAGGATCGTGGTCCCCACGACGGCGATGACGACCCGCCGCACAGCGCGGATTCCACGCTCCAGGACACGATCCGTGATCGGCAAACCTGCGACCCCCGAGGCGAGAAGTCTCGCCCTGGGTCGAGCGTACCGGAAGCGGGCAGAGCGGCCGAATTCCCGACCGGATCCGCCGGGCGCGATTCACGTCGCCCACCATCCGCCCAGGATGACCATCAGCACGATCACCCCGCACACCCCCGAGATCGCCACGCCAAACACCCGAAGCGCCAGCTGCTCCCCAGTTATGGGTATCCACTCATCGTGCTCACCGTGATTCGAGACTGCTCCGGCCATGCCATCATCCTCCTCGTGGTTGCGAACCCGCTCTCCACACGGGAATCGCAAGCGACGTGCCATGCGTGAACGCCGCCAAGGCCGCACCGGCGCACGAATCGCTGCGCGCGGACGAGACAATCAGGCCCTGCTTGAGGTCATTCGCCTCACGGTCCGCGACCGCGGACGCCCTGGCGAGCGTGGCGGAGTGGCACACGCGTTGCACTTCATAGAGTGAAGAGTGAGTGAAGAGTAAATGGGCCCCAGCAGGGAGGATCATCTTTGACTTCAGATCAGACCATCCGCCGGATTCTTCGCTCGGCGCTCCTCGCCGGTGTAGCCCTCGCCGAGCTCGCAGCGAGCTCGTCGCGTGCGGAGCCTGCCAAGCCGACGAGCGATGACCCGCGCCCGACGATGCGCGAGGTCTTCGAGCAGATGAAGATCCTGATTCCGCTCTCCCTCGACGAAGCGCGCTGGAGCGATCCGGCCGCCCAACCCCGGATTCGCGAAGCGCTCGATCGCCTCGAGGACGCTGCCGGCGCGCTCGAACGGCACGGGCGACAGCGCGAAGCGGGATTCAACGAGCTCGCGCTGAACCTCGAGCGCGATCTGGGCGAGGTGCGCGAGCACTACCGGATCGGCGCCTTCGAAGAGGCGCGTTTCTTCATGACCGGAAGCCTGCAGACCTGTGTTGCGTGCCATGTCCGGCTGCCGTCCGACCGGACCTTTCCCTTCGCCGACCAGCTGGTCGATCAGGTCGAAATCCAGGCGCTGGATCCCCGCGAAAAGGCATGGCTCTACGTCACCGTCCGCCGATTCGACACGGCGCTCAGTGCGTGGGAGGCCCTGATGGCGGATCCGAAGGTGACGCCGGCGGAGCTCGATGCCGGGGGCGTGCTCGTCGACTATCTGAACGTCGCGCTGCGCGTTCGCACCGACATCCCCCGCGCGCGCAAGGCGCTGACCACGCTCGCAGCCCGCAAGGACGTCCCCTTCTATCTGACCGAGCGCATTGCGAGCTGGCGCGGCGCTCTCGACCGCCTCGACCCCGCGACCTTCCAGCCGAGCGCGAAAGGCGCGCTCGCGCACGGGTCGGCCCTCGCGATCGAAGCGGGCCAGGTCGCTCAGGGTCCCTTCGGCCGCGACGGCCTCGTCCAGGATCTCGCGGCCGCGAGCCTGCTCGTGCGCTGGCTCGAGGAGGACCGCGCCCGGCGGGAGAGCGTGACCCGGAACCCGACGGCGAAGGAGCGGAGCGATACCTCGCAGGCCTACTACTGGCTCGGGGTCGTCGAGGCGCGCAGCCTGGACGGCTTCTGGGTCAACCTCTCGGAGCGACATCTCGAGTCCGCGATCCGCGCCGACCCCAAAGGACCCTTCGCGAAGAAGGCATATGCTCGACTCGAGGAGACCCAGTTCCTCGGCTACGGCGGAGCATCGGGCAATGATCTGCCGGCCGACGTCATGACCAATCTGCGCGAGCTGCGTGAGCTCATTCTATCGAATTGAACGGAAGCGAATTGAACGGAATCGAACTAACTGAAGGAGGACCGACCATGAAGATCTCGAACATCCTCGTCGCGACCGATTTCTCCCCGAGCGCCGCACGTGCCGTCGCCACCGCCGCCGACTACGCGCGGCATTTCCAGGCCCAGCTGGTCTTGCTGCACGCCTATCGCGTCGACATCCCGGTCGCGTCCCCGCTGACGGGGGGCGGCTACGTGCTCCCGGACGGCTTCTTCGAGCAGCTGGCGAAGGAGGCCCGCCTGCGGGTCGAGAAGGCGGCGAGCGAGGTCGCGGCGAGCGGCGTCTCGGCGATCGGGATCGCGATCGATCGACATCCCGCCACCGCGATCATCGAAGAGGCGAAGGCCCGCAAGGTCGACCTGATCGTGATGGGAACCCGGGGCCTGACGGGGATCAAGCACCTGGCCCTCGGCAGCGTGGCCGATCGGGTCGTGCGAACGGCGCCCTGCCCTGTCCTCACGGTGGCCCACGACGACTGACGTGCCCGCGTCTAACGCCGCCTTCGCCGGTCGAGGACGGCGAGCAGCGCCGTCGCAAACAGGGTCCCGACTCCCAGGCCGACCTCGGGAACGCTCGTCCGCCGGCTCCAAGCCGAGTACTGGCTACCGACGACCGACCGCATCCGAACGTTGGCGGATTCATTGACCGGCACCGTCAGCCCCCAGCACTGGGCGTCGGGCATCACCAGCGCGGTCGAGAGGTACGGAGAGTTCGGATTGCGCGCGGTACTCACCTCGATGTCCCAGTCGTCGACGGGCCGCACGTTCGACTGGAACCAGCGGATCAGGTAGCCGTCGGCGCTCGGGAGACTGATCGCCCGACTCCAGACCGAAACCCGGGCTCCCGCGACGGCCCGAACACGGGCGGTCGCGGCCTCGTTGACCGGCACGTTGAGCGCCCAGCACGAGGGATCGGGGATCATCCGCACGGTGGCGAGGAATGGCGTGCCCGGAGTTCGATGCGGCGTCACCTCGATCTGCCAGTTGTCGACCGGTCGAACGTTGTGGGGCTGGTACCAGCGGATCAGATAGTCGCCGGTCGGCGGAATCAGGATCACGCCCGAATGGCCTGAAGCGGATGCGGCAGCCATCATCCATCCGAGTCCCATTGCGACGCCAAGATGGCCGAACAAGCGGCGGCGAAGTCCCGTCGCCGCCCCCGCGGCGTCCCCGGCGCGATTCTCCAGGGTTGCCCCATCGGATCTCTGATCCACTCGCCCTCCACTCGCCTGATCACAGGCCGTTGCGACATCTGCTTCGTGTCGGATGTCGTTGGGAGATTCGGGGGCAGCGAGAAAACGCAGGTGTGCTGGCTCACGCTCCTGTCGATCCGACGGGCGGCTGGCGAGCGGAGCCGTGACCCCCGACACTCGTGCACGGATGCGCAGACCTCTGAAGCGTCGTCACATGGACGACACCCGAGCGCGCGCGAGGGAGGATCGACATGAGCTGGGAT
>JANMTD010000172.1:0-1816 GCA_031390075.1 Deltaproteobacteria bacterium
CGCGCCGACGCGCACGAGATCGCTCGGCAGGCGCACGAAGCGCTCGGCGAGGCGGCGCACGAACTGCGGTCCCGCGAGGTAGCTGCCGCGGTGGGGCGTCGCCAGGAACATCACCTCGGTGACGAACGGAAGCCGCGTGACGAACAGGCTCGCCCGCAAGAGCTGCTTTTGTTTGTCTCCGAGCTTCATGTCGTCGACGTTCTGGCTGCTGACGTTCGCCCAGAATTGATTACCTGAATCGACTGCGGTGAGCTTGGTCAGGAGTCCGCCCTGGCTGTGACCCAGGACGACCATGTCCTGGAGGCAGGGATCGTTGCCATCCGGGTCGCCGCGGTCGACGGCCTCTTTCAGCGCATTGCGGAGCTGCATGGCGGAGTAGGCGATCGGGTTGCCCGAATCGTAGGTGAAGGTCCAGTACGCATAGCGTTCGCGGAGCCGCTCGTCGGCGAGCAGGTCGTTGATCATGTCCGCCCAGCGCGCGGAGCTCGACGCGGTCCCGTGGACGAATACGATCGGGATCCGGCCCTTCAGGTACGGCCGGACGCCGTGGAGCGAGCTCTGCTTGCGCACGCCGATCGCGTTGCCGAGGAAGACCTGCAATTCCGCCTTCCAGAACTGGGATTCCGCCAGCGAGGCGGCGAGCGCCGCCGACGGCTCCGATTCGAGCGGGATCGTGCGTCCATCGCGGGTCTCGAAGAACAGCGAGTCGAGGCTCGCGAAGACCTCGAACTCTCCGTGCACGTGTCCGCTCCGGAGACCTGCGAGGGGCTGGTCGATCACGACGACGGCCGTCAACGGCACGAGATCATCCTCGTCGAGCTGCACGACCGGCGCATTGCCCGGCATCGCTTTTGCCTTGGCCGCCACGGGCGAGCCGATCCCGGGATGGCGATAGCGATTGCGGAGGCCGGAGACCGTGAGCTCGGTGACCGGTCGAAGGTCGTAGAATTCGTTCCCTTCCACCTGCAGCGCGTCCGGCTCGATGGTCACGGAAATCTTTCCGAAGGGAAGGCCCAGGTCGAAGCTGGCGATGTTCTTGAACGCGATCAGCCCACCCTTCGTGCGCTTGAAGGCGGAGGTGAGCGCGCGGTTGTAGAGATCGGCGGCGATCCGCGCGCGCGGATCGAGGGGATCGAGCGGCGTGACCGCGTTTTCGGGGAAGAGCAGCGCCCACGCGTAGATCATCGCGGCCGCATAATCCGACTGGCTCTTCGTGCGCTCGGCGTGCAGGAACGAGAGCTCGGCCAACGCGAAGAGCGCCTGCGGCGGGAAATCTTCCGCCCGCGCTGCCCCATGCAGATTCGCAAGCGCCACGATCGGCTGTTCATCGTACGTGTCGAGGAGGTCGTAACGCCGCAGCTCGTTCTGCGTGAAATCGCTGGCGTGATCGTCTGTCAGCGCGCTTCGAGTCAGGTAGCGCTGGATCTGGCGCGGATTCGCCGTACGAACGCCGACCGGGCTCGCGCACGCCGCCGCGACGAGCACGAGTAGGAGGCCAGCGGTCACGCCACGAAGCTCAGAAGCGATCATCGAAGATCTCCCAGATGTCGGTCGGATGTCGGTCACGGTCGTTTGCCTCGAGATGCCAGGGCATGGGACACGAATCGGTAGACGAATAGCAATCCGAAGAAGGCCAGGATCAGCTGGAGGACACGCCAGGCCGCGAGATCCACGAGCGCGCGCGAGCCGGTCTCGACCTGCTCGACCCGCGCCGTGAGCTCGGCCAGGGGGCCCGCCATCGCGTCCGAGCCCGCGAGGGTCCCGGCGGATTCGAGCAGCCCCCGCAGCTCCGTCGCCGCGGAGCTGACGGACCTCG
>JANMTD010000180.1:0-2494 GCA_031390075.1 Deltaproteobacteria bacterium
ACTACGACGATCCATCCCTCGACAGCCTGCTCGCACGTTACGTCGACACCTTGGAGCACGCCGAGGTGTTGATCCCCGTCGGTGCCATTCGAGCGCTTCGCTTTCTGCGAAGTCTGGCAGGAGGTCGTCTTTGCGTGGTGGCGGGCGACAAGGGCTTTCGTGGGGCGAAAGACCTGGAGGGCCGACGGCTCGGCGGGCTCGTCAAGAACGGCGGATTCTCATTCATGGCCAATTTCGACGCCATTGGCTCCGATCTCGGCGGCGTGAGTCTGACCCACGACAACCGATATTCGCGCTTCACGGTCGCGTCCTTCAGCACGGTCGACGGTCTGTTTCCGCGCTTTCGCGGTGCATTTCGTGAATACATCAACGAATTCGGCCCCGCCGAATATCATCGGCTGTTCAAGCTTGCTCGCGCGTCATGGCAGGACCCGCCCGTCCCCATGATCCTGCTGGTTCTGCGCTTGTCGGGCTTCGACCCGACCGTGTTCTCGCTGTGGTCCGATCGCATCCTGAATGCGGTAGGAAGTGTCAGCGGCGCGATTCGGAACGACATCGGATTGTGTCTCGATCAGGTCCTCGCTCGGACCTATGCGGTCTCGCCGAAGGAAGACATCCGATTCTCGGCGGGTCGTGTGTACTACCGGCTCGGTCGATACTCCGATGCGGGGGCACAGTTCTCACGGGTGGTCGCCGACACGCCGGAGAGAAGCGTTGCGTGGTACAACCTGGGCCTTTGCGACGAGCACCTGGGCCGTCGACGGGAGGCGCACGACCATTTTCAACGTGCGACCCAGCTGGACCCGAGCCATGCGCAGGCTCGGGCCGCTCTCGAGCGGGTATCCGTATGAGCGAGCGGGACGATGCGCGCCGATTGCGTGAACCGGGGTGGTGGCGGGGTTGGAATCGTCTGACCGTTTCCGATGGAGCCCACCTGGAGCCACTCCACTTTTCCAGAGCCACGTTGGCGCTGGCGCAATCCGAGCTTCGCGCGGAGGGGTGGGCGCAGCTGCTCCGACCTTCTGAAGACGACCTGGTCGAGCGGCTACGGGAGGGCGTGCTGGCGCTCCGCGACCGCGGATTGCCGCCCGTCTTCCTGTGGGTCTACGACGAAACATGGACGCTATTCGGGCGCCTGGATGCTGTATGGCGTGAGATGCTCGGCGACTCCTACCGTTTCCTGCCCTGCTTCTGGGCCTGGTACATCCAGGTCGGGGTCAACCGATCCGGATGGCCGCCTCACCGCGATCGATCGAAGGGTCCGCTTACTGTGAGTCCCGACGGTCGGCCGCTCACGATGTCGGCATGGATCCCGCTCGGGCGCGCTACTCCGGCCAATGGCTGCATGTATCTGGTGCCGGCTCCGTTGACGGCGAGGGACCGGTCTCTCATCCGGCCGCAGGACGCCCGGGCGCTGCCCGCCGATCCAGGAGACGTCTTGATCTGGAGACAAGACATATGGCATTGGGGCGGACGAAGCAGCAGGCAGGCAACTGAACCGCGCATTTCGGTGAGTCTCGAGCTTCAGGCGGGGACCGATGTTCGATACGAGGGGCCGCTCCTCGACCCTGGAAGACCACCTTCGCTCGATCGTCGCCTGGCGCTGATCGGCGCGAACATCCTCCGCTATCAGAACTTCGAGGCAAACAAGAAGCTGGCCGCTCTGGGGGCCGAGCTGATGCGGGTGGGGCCCGATCTCGACTACCAGGGCCACCTCGGATGAGTTGGAAGAATCAGGGCTCGGAGCGATTTCTCGTTGCTGGAACCGAGCATCCATGAGAGGATGGACATTGCTCCGCATCAAAGAGCACGAGTGAACGGATCTCGGGAGGGCGATTTGACTGAACGTCTCGTTTCGAGGTGGCGATCGATCTCTGCCACCCTCGGCACCCTGATCTCGTTCTTGTTCATCCTGAGTCCGAGCCGCGCCGCGAATGCCGCCGAATGTCTACCCGGCGATAGCGACGACGACTCGATTCCCAACTCCATCGAGGATGCCAACCGAAACCTCGACTGCGACGATGACGACACGGACTCCGACGGGACGTTCGACTACCTCGACACGGACGACGACGGGGACGGGATACTCACGCTGCAGGAGGGCGGCTCGTTCCAGCTGGACTCGGACAAGGACGGGGCTTTCAACTATCTCGATACGGACGACGACGGCGACGGCGTGATCACGGCGACGGAAGCCGGCACGTGCAGCACTGGGGACTGCGACGACACGGACAAGGACGGAATTTCCGACTACCTCGATACGGACGACGACGGCGATGGCGTGGCCACGGCGACGGAAGCCGGCACGTGCAGCAGCGGGGACTGCGACGACACGGACAAGGACGGGATTTTCAACTACCTCGATACGGACGACGACGGCGATGGCGTGGCCACGGCGACGGAAGCCGGCACGTGCAGCACTGGGGACTGCGACGACACGGACAAGGACGGGATTTTCGACTATCGCGAAACGGACGACGACGGCGATGGCGTG
>JANMTD010000188.1:0-18318 GCA_031390075.1 Deltaproteobacteria bacterium
GGTCGACCAGCCGGCGCTGGAGCTCGGAGTTGCGGTGCTCGGCCTGGGAGAGCAGCTCGGCGGCCTGGCTCAGCTGCGTCTGGATTCCCTGGCGGCGCGACGTGAAGAAGTCGCTGATGGGTTTGCGGCCGAAATAGATCATCAGGGCGAGGATCAAGACCAGGTTGAAGGCCTGCCAGATCGTCTCGCGGACGACCTCGGCCTGGGACTTCTCTGCAGCGCCGGAGGCGTCCGCGACACTCGCCGCCAACACGCAGACGACACAGGCGAACAGGGCCGGAAAAGCGCTCTTCCACGCGATCATGACAGCGCCCGCCCGAGGACCTGCTCTGCCGCCGCTCGCGCGAGCTCGTCGGCGCTCGCGCGCAGACCCGCCCGCGCCGACTCGAAGGACTGGAGGAGATCCGAGCGCGCGCCTTCGAGCTGCCGCTCCGCCTCCTGCTTCGCCTGCGAAGTCAGCTCGACCTGCTCCTCGCGGGCCCGCGCGATCTCGACCTGGCGCGCGGCCTCCGCCTCGCCACGGGTCTCGCGAACCGCCGCCTCGTAGCGCTGGAGAATCGCATCGGCCTCGCGCTGCAGATGCTCCGAACGCGAACGCGCCCCTTGGATCCGCTCGGCCCGCGCATCCAGGGCGCGGAAGATCGGCTGGAAGATCAGTGCGTTCAACGGGACGACGAGCATCGTAAAGGCGATCAACATGATCCACAGCGCGCCGAGGCCCGACTCGTCCGCGATCAGACCCAGCTTGATCAGCCCGAATAACGCGTAGTCGGGAATCAGGTTCAGCGACTCGGAGGCATTCGCCGGCCGCGTCCCGGCCAGGATCAGGAAAGCCACGGCAGCCGGCGCGAGCCGCCCGACCCGCGCGCGGGCGCAGAGGCCACGACCCATCCCGAGGTGGTCGTGCTGGGCGGATGAATTCAAGCCGGCTCGCATCATCATCAAGAGTCGCTCCGGGGGTCAGCGTCACCCGTCGTATTTTCGTCCGAGCCGCACCCAGCGCTCGCCTGGCGCCACGGGAGCGGCGGGAATCTCATTCGGCGCTCGCGCCCGCTCGCAAGCCGACACAGCCCGGGTTCTCCGGCTCCATGTCCGCATGATGTCGCATGCGATCCGAACTTCGCCGACCGGGGTACCGCGGGCTCACAGCAGCAGCTGGCGCCTGCGGGTGGGTACCACGAATCGACCCACATTCCACCCGTCCGCGCTCGGGGTGCAACGTTTTGTTGTCTGATCCATCTCGCCGTATCCGATCGGTCCGGGCGGGGCCGAGTCTGGCACCGCACCCGAAGCAATTCAACGAGGGCCAGCGCGCGCGGCCGACGCGGGTTCGACTAGCTCGATTCCCCCGACTCGTCGGGGATCACCTCGGGCCCGGTGTCGTCACCAATCTGCGCGCGCCCGTTCCAGATCGCGTCGTCGTCGAAGGCGACCACGGGAACCTGGAGATCGCCGTCGAGCCGCGCCCCCGCCCCGAAACGGGCCCGCGTCCGCACCGCGACAGGCCCGACGATCTCGCCCTCGCTCTCGAGCGCCTCGCATTCGACGCGGCCTTCGACCCGCGCCTCGGCCCCGACGTACAGCTCGCCGGGCCCGCGCAGGCTTCCGCGGACGTGGCCCTCGATCCGGGTCGGCCCCACGATGGCGACCTGTCCGTCGAAGGAGCCGCCGCGCGGGACGAGTGCGAACTCGCCCGACCGCTTGACCGGTGCACTCGCGGCTTCGACCGAATCCGTCACGCCCGTGGCTTCCACCGCGTCCACCCCGTCCATCGCCTCACCGCTCGGGCTCCACCCGAGCTCTTCCGGGCCCGCTTCCTTCATCAATCCCCCGCTCTCCACAGCCCTGCTCTCCTCTACGACTGCCCGAGCAGGAGCCCGCCGATGCGCTCGAGGTCCTCGAGGTTGAAATAATTGATCTCGAGCTTGCCCCCACCGCCCGCCGCAGGATGGAGCGCGACCCGGGTCTGGAGTCGGCGCTCGAGGCGTTCGAGATAGGCCCGCGTATCGGGATCGTGTGCCTCGGCCGCTTGCGTCGACGAAGCCTTCTCGGGCCTGGCCGCCTTGCCGGACGAGGAGGCCGATGTGTTTCCACCACGAATGCTGTCTCGTGCCGCCTCTTCGGTGGCACGCACCGAGAGCGCCTGGCTCACGATCCGCGCGCGCAGAGCTTCCCGCAGCTCGTGATCGGGAATCTGGAGCAGCGCCTTGGCGTGGCCCATGCTGAGACGCCCGGCTTCGACGTCGGCCTGGATGGCTCGGCTGAGATCGAGGAGCCGGATGTGATTCGCGACCGACGAGCGGTCCATCGAGACCTTCCGGCCGATCTGTTCCTGCGTATGTCCCGTCCGCGAGAGCGCTTGATAGGCGAGCGCGAGCTCGATCGGATTCAGATCCTGGCGCTGCACGTTCTCCACGATCGCGAGCTCGAGGCGGTCGGCCGGGTCGACGTCGAGAACCACTGCCGGCACGCTGCGGCGCCCCGCGAGCTGACACGCGCGAAATCGCCGCTCGCCCATGACCAGCTCGTAGCGGCTTCCCGCCTGGCGGACGACGACGGGCTGCAACACACCGTGCTGTCGGATCGAGTCGGCGAGCTGCTGTAGCGCCCCCGTCTCGAACTCGCGACGGGGCTGATCCGGATTCGGGTCGATGCGTCCGACTTCGATCTCGAATACACCGCCGGCCTCGCTCGCTGTGTTTCCATTCGCCGCAACCGGAAGAGCGCCCGTCGCGACACCGGACGGCGACAGCGCGGTCGGCGTGTGCAACGCAGGGTTTCCAGCGCCTTGGTTGGAGATGGGGCTGGAGATCAGGGCACCGAGGCCTCTTCCGAGCGCGCTACGGCGTTGACTCATGTTGGACTCCTGTGGCGGCTCCTCCGGCGGATGGGAGGGAGCTCGGGTTCGGAAGGACCGGCGGCTTGCGGGGCGGACTCACGAGGGCGAGCTGGGCGAGTAGCTCTTCGGCGAGCTTCGTGTAGGCGACGGCGCCCTTCGAGTGGATGTCGTAGAGGAGAATTGGCTGGCCGTGGCTCGGCGCTTCCGACAGGCGGATATTGCGGGGGATGCGGGTGCGGTAGACGGTGTCACCGAAATGTCCGCGGACCTCCGCCTCGACCTGCCTCGCCAGGTTGGCGCGCGGGTCGACCATCGTGAGGACGATGCCCTGGATGCGGAGCCGGGGATTGAGCTGCGCCTTCACGAGGTCGACGGTGGCGACCAGGTTCGCGAGACCTTCGAGGGCATAGTATTCGCCCTGCAACGGGATCAGCACGGCGTCCGCCGCCGTCAGCGCATTCAGCGTCAAGAGGCCCAGGGACGGCGGACAGTCGATCAGGATGATCTCGTACGCGTCGCCCATCGCCTGGATCGAGCGAGCCAGGCGGTACTCGCGGGCCTCCATCGTGACGAGCTCGATCTCGGCGCCGACGAGATCGCGGCCGGCCGGCACGACATGCAGGGTCTCGAGCTCCGTCTCCTGGGCGCACTGCGTGAGTGGAAGCTCGTCGACGAGGGCGTCGTAGACCTGCCGCTCCGCCTGAGAGATTCCGTAGGCGCTGCTCGCGTTGGCCTGCGGATCCATGTCGATCAGGAGCGTCGGGCGCTCGGAGGCGGCGAGACAGGCGGCGAGATTGACCGCCGTGGTCGTCTTGCCGACCCCGCCCTTCTGGTTCACGACTGCGAGGATGAAGGGATCCGATCCCATGCGGCATCTCAATGGGAGCCGCGGGCGACACCACCGTCCGCGCTGGCCCCCCGCGCGCGAACCGCCGATCGAGCGACCCGACCGAGAGCCGCGCCGCGTTTTTTAACACAGACCGGGACGGATGCGAATGGTGAACGTGCGGAGACGCCTGGCTTGAGGCTCAGCCGTTCGTCACGGCGAGGGTTCACGCCTTGGGGACGCGCGCGATCCAGAGCTGGCGGCTCACACCGGTGTGGGGGACGCGATAGCTCCTCCGCTCAAGGGCGCCCGCAGTGTCGTCCGGGGCGCTGGGCCGGTCGGCATCCTCAGCGGCGGGTAGCACGAGCACTGCGCCCGCCCGCGCCCAGGTCCGCATGCTCGCCAGCGCCGCTTCGGGCTGGGCCATGGCCTGGGCGACGACGACGTCGCAGGGATGGACCGCGACTTCGTCCGAGCGGCCGAGGATCGGTGTGACCTGCTCGAGGCCGAGATGCCTTCGGGCCTCTCGTTGGAAGTGGTGGCGCTTCTGCCGGGACTCGACCAGGAATACGCGCAGGTGGGGGCAGAGGATTGCGATCGGAAGACCCGGAAATCCGGCACCGCTGCCCAGATCCGCGAGGTCGGAGGCGCCCTCGAGCTCGGGTAGCGAGCCGACGAGGGCGGCCGCGTCGAGAACGAGGCGGGACGTGATCTCGAGGGGGTCGCGGTGGCCCGTCAGGTTCATGTGGGGGGCCCACTGGGCGAGCAGGATGACCAATCGGGTCAGGCGATCGGCCTGGTCTGCCCGGTGCTCACCGGCACCCGAGCTGGACCCGAAGATCGCCTCCAGTCCACGATCGATGCGGTCTCGAATCAGAGCTTGGTCGGGAGGTCGCTTGCGGCCGTCCGGCATCTTCGACTCCGTTCCCCGTGGAACGTTTCAGCGGGAACGGAAATCTCGGGGTTCCGGGCTCCGGCCTTCCTGGGCGATCCGAGTCAGAAGTCTCGATGTTCCCCGTGGAACACCGGTCGGCGGTATCCCCGCTTCGCGAGATTCCCCCGACGCATTGCCCGCTCGGAAGGTCGGCGCACCACCGGCAGTGCTCGAGGTCCTAGGCGTTTCGCCGCCACCTCCTCCGTCGAAAGACCTCGCTGCCCCGAGCTCGGCTGCGGCGGAACCGCCTGGTCCGAAGGCGAGCCCCGAGCCAGGACCTCGCCGTCCGGCAACCCGTGCGCGAAGCGCGCGCAACAGCCCTGCGGACTCATCTGGACCCACCGACCTCGTCTCGACGCGGAGAGCCGCCTACCCCTGCGAGAGCGCCTCGTCGTACTCCGGCGCTCCCTCCGGAACGACAAGGACCTGGCGGTAGCGACCTTCGCCGATGCTCATCGTGGCGACGCCGGTCATCTCGCGAACGACGATGTGGATCGCGCGCCGATCCCGGGAATTCATGGGATCGAGAGCAATCGAGCGGCCCGTCTCACGCGCCCGCTTGACGGCGCGCTCCGCGAGCCGCGTCAGCGTCTGCTCCCGTTCGTCACCGCCCCCTTCGACATCGACTACGACCCGCGGCGCATCGTCGCTCTGGCGCATCGAGACCTGGTTCGCCACGAGCTGCAGTGCGTCTGTGGCCCGACCGTCTCCGCGCTGGAGAGCGTCGGCCGCCGGACCGCGCAGCTGGAAGATCAGGAACTCGCCCTCGGTCGCCTCAGAGATCTCGAAGGATCCGAGCTTCATCCGCTCGACCGCGCCCAGGAGGAACTCCCCGACCGGACCCAGCTTGCCCTGCGGTGCTCCCTTGGAGTCGGCGACGCTCGGGAGGGAATCACCCCGCCCTTCGCTCTCTTCGGAAACCCGCTCCCGGCCGCGATCCTCGCCTCGACCCTCGCCCCGCTCCCGGCGACCCTCGCGTGCGCGGCTCTCGCCTCCGCCATTTCCACGCTCCCGGGTCTCGCCGAGATCGGAACGCTCCGCACGCTCCCCACGGTCACCCCGGTCCTCGCGCTCGCGCTCTGCGCGAACGGGAGCCGGTTGCTCGACGCGCTCCGATCGTTCCGGTCGCTCCTCGCGTGCGGCAGGCCGCTCCGGCCGCTCTTCCCGCTCGCCGCGGCCCCCGCGCTCACTCCGCTCGCCTCTCTCGCTCCGGCCGCCGCGCTCCCCGCGTCCGCCCCGCTCGCCACCGCGTGCGTCGCGCCGTCCGCCCCGCTCCTCACCGCGGCCACCCTCGGAGCCCCCGCCCGAACGCCCGCCGCGCGCGAACACGCCCTTCGGTACGGCCACGATCACCGTGCGGCCCCCGGTGCCGAAGATCTCGCCCACCTCGGGGACCACGACCTGGAGCTCGGAGGCATCGGTGCCAAAGAACTCGGCGGCCTTGGCGCGGGCCTCCTGGAGGCTGTCGGCAACGAATTCGTTCGGTTCCTGGCGCGCGTCGTACATCTGCTTCTCTCTTATGGTATTCGCCGGAGTCCGGCGGTTCGAGTCTCGGAACGCTTGGGTCTCAAGCGGGCTTCGGTTGGGCCTGTCTCCGGATCCAGTACTGGTGGCCGATGCCGAGCAGGTTGCTCACGGTCCAGTAGAGGACGAGGCCTGAGGGGAATGTGTAGGAGATCAGGAGCATCATCGCCGGCATCATGATGAGCATCATGCGGGCCTGGGTCGGATCCATTCCGGTCGTCGGCGTCATCTTCTGCTGGACGTACATGCTGGCGCCCATCAGGAGCGGAAGCAGCCGGAGCGGAAAATCGACACCGGGGAGCGTAACTAGCAGATCCGGCTGGGACAGATCGTCGATCCAGGATACGAAATGCGCATGGCGGAGGCCGATGGAGCTGCGCAGCGCATAGAAGAGCCCCACCAGCACCGGAAACTGCAGCAGCAGCGGGAGACAGCCGCCGAGGGGATTGATGCCCTCCTCGCGGTAGAGCTTCATCAGCTCTTCGGACTGTCGCTGGCGATCGTCTTTATAGCGTTCCTGGAGCGCCTTCATCCGCGGTTGGACCGCGCGCATCCGCTCCGCCGAGCGCATCTGGTTCATCATCAACGGCGCCGTCACGATCCGCACCATGATCGTGAGCACGATGATCGCAAGGCCGTAGTTCGGGATGAACCCGTAGAGCCAAACGAGGGCGATCTCGAAAAAGCGGGTGAGCGGCTCGAGCCAGCTCCAGCCGCGATTGACCGAGTGCGCGAGACTGGCTGCGACATTCTCGAGCGCCGTCGGATCCTTGGGCCCGAAGAACCCGCGCAGGTTCTCCTGCACCGACCCTCCGGCCGCGACGGATACACTCGGTAGCGACATCCGCGCGCGGGCCGAGATCGTAGGCTCCAGGGCCTCGAACTCGACGCTGAGCCGGTCTCGCCCCTCGCCGTCCATCACGACACCCGTGAAATACGGGACATCGAAGCCCGCCCACTGCACGGGCCCCTCGATCCGCTCCTTCCCGTCCGTGGAGCCGCCGAATCCGAGGAATCCCGGCTGCCCGACCGAGGGAACGAGACTGCGGCTGACGCCGCTCTCGGCGCCGTAGGCGAGCAGCGAGACCTCACCGAAATCGGCACGCGTCGAACTGCGGGCGGGCCAGCCGAGCTCGAAGCGTGTCTCGACCGGCGCTGGAAGCCGGCTTTCGAAGGCGAGCTCGAGGTCGAAGCCGTAGCCCGACGGGTCGAGGCGGAGCGTTCGCGTGAAGACGCCGGCGGCGTTCTCGGCGCGCTGGAGAATCTCGCGCGGCCCCGCGCGGACGACCTCGAAGCGCACGTCGGCGAAGCCGCCGGCAACCCCGGACACCCCCGTGGAGAGGACCGGCTGCTTCGGATCCACCAGATCGATGGGCACCGCGCCGCCCGGGAGGCGCTCGTCGTAATGGATGAGCGCCCAGCCCTCGATCATCTGCGGGCCGTTCGAGATCCGGGCCTTGATGTCCGAGTTCTCGAGGGTGTGGAGGACGAGCGGAATCTCGCGGCCCGGCGGCGGGGAGCCCGCGTCCGAGCCGCCTTCGGGCGCAGAGCTGGCGGGCTCGGCCGCCGAGCCGGCCGGATTACCGACCTCGGGTTCGACGGCGGGTCCGGAGCTCGTGACCTCGGTATCCGGCGCGGCGCCGGGCTGGCCTTCGGCCTGGACGGAGCTCGCGGATTCGATTGTGCTCTGCAGATCGCTCTGCTGCTCTCGCTGGTACATGAGGTACCCGGCGAAGACGAGCATCGAGAGTGCGAAAGCGAGGATGTTGTTTCGATCCACGATGTGGCCTCTACGGAACCGGGTCGAAGCCGCCCGCGTGGAAGGGATGGCAGCGCAGCAGCCGCCGAGCACCGAGGAGGGAGCCGCGCGTCACGCCGTGGCGAGCGATGGCTTCCTCGGTGAATCGGGAGCAGCTCGGCTCGTAGCGACAGCCGCTCCCGAGCAGGGGTCGGAGCGCGCCGCGGTAGACGAGAAAGAGTCCGCGAACCCAGGCCGGCGCTGACGCCGGATGGCTCTGCCCGGGCTCCAGGACTCCGCTCTCCGTGTTTGCGAACGCGTTCATGACTGGGTTTAATCCTGAATCTTTTCAGTAGGTTGAGACCGATTCAGGCCGAGCAGGGCCGACAGTCGGACTGCCAGCTCCGCAAGGCTGAGGTCGATGCCGGGTCGCCGCGCGATGACGACGATGTCGAAGGGTCCCTGGAGCTCATCGCGGTGGCGGCGGAACCATTCCCGAACCCGTCGCTTGAAGAGGTTCCGCTTCACCGAGGGACCCGCCTTTCGGCCGACGGTGATCCCCAGCCTGCTCCCCGGAGATTCGTCTCCCGCGGACTTCGAAGCTCTCCGGTCATGCCGTCGACTCTCGGTCGTCACGACGACGAGCTCCGAAGACGAACGCCTGCGGCCCCCGCGAAGAACCCGGGTGAAGTCTCTCGAATCGAGAAGCCTGTCGCTGGGTTGGAACCGCCCGGTCCTGACTCCGACGGCGGCTTCGGCCTTCCCTTCGGCTGCCGATCCGCTCGCCCCGTCCAACTCGCGCGTCACGCCTACTTCGAGGAGATGCTGACGGCGATGCGCTTCCGGCCCTTGGCTCGGCGGGCGTTCAAAACCGCCCGTCCGCCCTTGGTCTTCATCCGCTCGCGGAATCCGTGGGTTCGAAGGCGCTTGATTCTACTCGGCTGGAATGTCCGCTTCATGACTGCGGATCCTCACTCTTTCATTCACTCAGGCTGAAGGGTCAGGAGCTTCGCGCACGACAGCGCTTGCCTGGCCAATGGCCTCTGGGTTTACGGGCGGGTCGACCCGGTATATCGCGACCGCGCCCAGAATTCGTCGACTCTTCCTTGGGAAGCGCGGGAGCTTACCCGGCCGGTTCTAAACGTGTCAATGCGCCGCGGCCCTCGAAATAGGCCTGCTTCGGCACAGCCACTGGTCCGCACAGCCGCAGATCCGCACAGCCAGAGAGAGTCGGCGCGTGTTACTCTCGCGACAGAAATCGCGGTTTTGTCGTCCCGCCGCTCCCAGCCTGTCGGGCCCGAGGGCTGCGGACAGACGAACGACAGAGCCAGAATCGCTGTATCGACGCGGACATGCCCCGGTTTTGTCCGAGTCCTTGTCACTCCTTACTACTATTATTCATTTCAATTGCCAAATCAGTAGAAGAGGCAGAAGAGCAGCCTGATGAAACTCACGATCACGAAATCCGAGTTCCTCCGCGGACTGGGACGTATCCAGTCGATCGTCGAGAAGCGGAACTCGATGCCGATCCTGGCGAACGTTCTGCTCGACGCTCCGAAGAAGGGCAAGGATAGTCGCTTGATCCTGTCCGCAACGGACCTCGAGGTCGGTGTTCGCAGCCAACACCCGGCGGACGTGAGTGGACCGGGCGGGTTGACCGTATCGGCCAAGAAGCTCTTCGAGATCGTACGCGAGCTGCCGGACGAGAAGATCGAGCTCGAGGGAACGACGAGCTCCTACCTCGAGATCCGCTGCAACCGAAGCCGCTTCACCCTCGCCGGCACCGCCGCCGAGGAATATCCCACGTTGCCCGAGTTCAGCCCCGAAAAGACCGTTCCGGTGCCGGCGGCGATCCTGAGCTCGATGATCGAATGCACCATGTACGCCGCCTCCGTCGACGAGACCCGCTACAACCTGAACGGGGTCTACTTCGAAGTATTAGGCGATCAGGGCGATATCCGGATGGTCGCGACCGACGGCCACCGACTCGCCTGCGTCGATCGTCGGATCGAAGGGGACGCGTCGGCGCTGACCAGTGGTGTGATCATCCCGCGCAAGGGGCTCGGTGAGCTGAAGCGTCTCGTCGACGAGGTCGATGCCGAGGAGATCGAGCTGGCTTTCGGCAGTCAGAGCGGCCTTGCGCGCAAGGGCGACGTCACGCTCGTCATGCGCTTGATCGAGGGCGAGTTCCCGAATTACGGCCAGGTCATCCCGAAAGAGCCCGGGAGGCATCTCGTCTTGCCGAGTGAGGCGCTGATCCAGTCCGTCCGCCGCGTCGCGTTGCTGTCGTCCGAGCGGAGCCGCGCCGTCAAGCTCGAGCTCGGGCAGGGCCAGCTCATCATCAGCTCGAACAACCCCGACCTGGGCGACGCGCGGGAAGAGCTCGACATCGACTACGCGGGGGACGCGCTGACGGTCGGCTTCAACGCCCGCTACCTGCTCGACGCGGTTTCGGCGATCCGTACAAAGGAGGTCCGTCTCTCCTTCCACGACGAGCTCTCGCCCTGTCGCATCACGCCGCCCGAGGACGAGAGCACACTCGCCGTCGTGATGCCGATGCGGATCTGAAGCCCGCGCGAAGGCACGGCGAGAAGACCGCATTTCGAGATTCGGGCTCTGCGACTTCCAGAGAAGTGACATTCTCCCGTCGGAGAAGCCCCGTTAGCCCGAAAAAACGCTGTTTTCGGCTTTACTCGACACCCCGAACTTCGGTAGTTTCCCAGCTCGGCAGGGACACGTCAGACGACGCGCCCGAGACCGGCTCAGATCGCCGGTCCAACCCGGGCGGCCACGCCCACAAGTGTCCGTCCGATGACCTCTGCCGGCAGCGCGGGACGGACGACTCCGGGTCTCGCACGAACGCTCGGGAAGAGCCAGGGAAGAAAGTTTCTCGGTGACCTACGACGCGAGCTCCATCGAGGTCCTCGAAGGCCTCGAACCGGTTCGAAAACGGCCTGCGATGTACATCGGGACGACCGGTCCCGATGGCCTTCATCATCTGGTCTACGAAGTCGTCGACAACTCGATCGACGAGGCGCTGGCCGGTTACTGCACCGGAATCCAGGTCGTGATCGAGAACGACGGCCGCGTCACCGTCGTCGACAACGGCCGCGGCATCCCGACCGACATGCACGCGACGGAGAAGCGCCCGGCCTCTGAAGTCGTCATGACGACCCTGCATGCGGGCGGAAAATTCGACGAGAACTCCTACAAGGTCTCGGGCGGCCTGCACGGCGTCGGCATCTCCGTCGTCAACGCCCTCTCGGTCCGCCTGGACGTCGAGATCCGCCGGGTCGGAAAGATCCACCAACAGGCCTTCGCTCGCGGCATCCCGATCACTCCGCTGGAGATCGTCGGCGACACGGAGGAGACCGGGACGAAAGTCTCGTTCCTGCCGGATCCGCAGATCTTCTCGATCACCGAATTCTCCTTCGACATCCTCTCGAAACGGCTGCGCGAGCACTCGTTCCTGAACGCCGGCATCCGCATCCAGATCCGCGACGAGCGCACCGGGAAGAGCCACGACTTCTGCTACCAGGGCGGCATCAATTCCTTCGTCGTGCACCTGAACGAAAAGCGTGCCCCCCTCCACGAAGAGCCGATCTACCTCTCCGGGGCACGCAGCTTCGACGACCACGGCCGCACCGTGAACGTCGAGGTCGAGATCTCGCTCCAGTACAACGACTCGTACAACGAGTCGGTCTATTCCTTCGCGAACAACATCAATACCGTCGAGGGCGGAACCCACCTGATCGGTTTCCGCACGGCGCTGACCCGCTCCTTCAACCGCTACATCGCGTCGACGACCAAGGGCGCGGGCGGAAAGAACGCCAAGGTCGAGGCCCCGACCGTCTCCGGCGACGACCTGCGCGAGGGCCTCACGGCCGTCATCTCGGTCAAGATCCCGCAGCCCGAGTTCGAGGGTCAGACGAAGGCCAAGCTCGGGACGAGTGAGGTCCGCGGCATCGTCGAGGGCATCGTCTACCAGCAGCTGACGACCTTCCTCGAGGAGAACCCGCGCGTCGCGAAGCCGATCGTCGCGAAGATCCTCGACACGGCGCGCGCCCGTGAAGCCGCCCGCAAAGCCCGGGATCTCGCCCGCCGAAAGGGCGCGCTCTCCGACTTCAGCCTGCCGGGCAAGCTCGCCGACTGCCAGGAGCGGGACCCCGCGAAGTGCGAGCTGTTCCTCGTCGAGGGTGATTCCGCCGGTGGTACCGCCAAACAGGGGCGGTCGCGGGAGACCCAAGCCATCCTGCCGCTGCGCGGCAAGATCCTGAACGTCGAGCGCGCCCGCGTCGACCGCATGCTCGCGAGCACGGAGATCCAGGCGATCATCGCCGCCCTGGGCACGGGCATCGGCGAAGATTTCGCCGCCGAAAAAGCCCGCTATCACCGCGTCATCATCATGACCGACGCCGACGTCGATGGATCCCACATCCGGACCCTGCTCCTGACCTTCTTCTACCGCCAGATGCGCGACCTGATCGAGCGCGGGTACCTCTACGTGGCGCAGCCGCCGCTCTTCAAGGCGAAGCGGGGCAAGACGAGTCGTTATTTGAAGGACGAGCAGGCGCTCGAGGACTACCTCTTCGACATCGCCCTCGACGGCGCGCGAGTGGAGTGCGGGGACGGGCAGACCCGCGAGGGCGACACGCTGCGCGGTCTTCTCAAGAACGCGAGCACCCGCCAGCGCTCCCTCGACCATTTCAAGATCCGGCTCTTCGACGAGCGCATCGTGGATGCGGCGGCCCACGTCGGCCGGCCAAACGTGCAGGATCTCCAGGACGAGCGGCGGCTGATGGAGCAGGTCGTGCCTCTGCTCAAGGCCGAGATCGAACGCGCTCATCCGCTGGAGGGAAGCGACGTCGTCGGCGAGCTGCAGTGGACGACCGAGCCCGAGCTCGATGGCCGAAGCTTCAAGCTCGTGGCGCGCACGCGGCGGGCGGGCCAGACCCTGCGCAGCGCCCTCGACGGCCAGGTCGTCGCCTCATCGGAGCTCCAGCGCATGCAGCGACTCGTGCAGGAGCTGTCGGAGGTCGGTGCGCCGCCCTACACGCTTCGCCACGGCGATCAGGCGCCCGAGCAGTACACGCTGATCACGTCGCTCCTCGCCCGCATCCTCGAGATCGCGAACAAGGGCCTCTCGATCCAGCGCTACAAGGGCCTCGGCGAGATGAATCCCGACCAGCTGGCCGAGACGACGATGAACGCCGAGAACCGGAACCTCGTGCAGATCCGCGTCGAAGACGGGGTCGAAGCCGACGACGTCTTCACCACGCTGATGGGTGACGTCGTCGAGCCGCGCCGGCGCTTCATCGAGGACAACGCGTTGTCCGTCGCGAATCTCGACGTCTAGAGGAAAGAAGCGACCGTGTCCGACGAGCCGATCGACCCGACAGACGACTCCAGACCGCCGCGGCCCCTGCCCGACGACCGCTACCCGACCGTCAACATCGAGGACGAGGTCCGCTCGTCGTTCCTCGCCTACTCGATGTCGGTCATCATCAGCCGCGCGCTGCCCGACGTGCGCGACGGACTGAAGCCCGTCCATCGCCGCATCCTCTACGCGATGAACCAGGAAGGCCTGCTCTCGAATCGGCCCTACTCGAAGTCGGCCGGTGTCGTCGGTGAAGTGCTGAAGCACTACCACCCCCACGGCGACAGCGCGGTCTACGACTCGATGGTCCGCATGGCGCAGGACTTCTCGCTGCGGTACCCGCTGATCGACGGCCAGGGAAACTTCGGCAGCGTCGACGGCGATTCCGCCGCCGCCTATCGCTACACCGAGGCCCGCCTCGCCCGCGTCGCAGAAGAGATGCTGCGCGACATCGACCGCGAGACAGTCGACTTCCAACCCAACTTCGATGGCCAGATGGAAGAGCCGATCGTCCTGCCGACGCGGTTCCCGAATCTGCTCGCGAACGGCTCTGCGGGCATCGCCGTCGGCATGGCGACCAACGTCCCACCGCACAATCTCCGGGAGCTCACCGCGGCGCTCATCCTCGAAGCGGAAAACCCGGACTGCACCCTCGACGACCTGCTCGAGAAGATGCCCGGCCCCGACTTCCCGACCGGCGCCGTCATCTGTGGCACCGACGGCATCCGAAGCTATTTCGCGACCGGCCGTGGCCACCTGACGCTGCGCGCCGTCGCCGCCTTCGAACCGACCAAGCGCGGGGTTCGGATCGTCGTCACCGAGATCCCCTATCAGGTGAACAAGGCGCTGTTGCTCGAACGGATCGCCGAGCTGGTTCGCGAGGGACGCCTCGAGGGCATCTCGGATCTGCGCGACGAATCGAATCGCTTGGGCATGCGCGTCGTCATCGAGCTGAAGAAGGACGCCGCGGAAGACGTCGTCCTCAATCAGCTCTACAAGCTTACGCCGCTCCAGACGACCTTCGGCGTCAATCTGCTCGCCCTCGTCGGCAATCGCCCGCAGACGCTCTCGATCAAGCAGGCGCTCCACCACTTCCTCGAATTCCGCAAAGAAGTCGTGATCCGCCGCGCGATCTACGACCTCGCCCAGGCCGAGGCCCGCGCCCACATCCTCGAGGGCTTCGCGATCGCCCTCGACCACCTCGACGAGGTGATCGCGCTGATTCGCGCCGCGGAGGATGCGACCAGCGCACGCTCGCAGCTGATGACGCGCTTCGCGCTCTCTGAGCGCCAGGCCCAGGCGATTCTCGACATGCGCCTGCGCGCGCTGACCGGCATGGAGCGTCAGCGCGTGCTCGACGAGCTGGCGGAGCTGCGCGCCCTGATCGCCGATCTGAAGGCGCTGCTGACGAGCGACGCCCGCATCCTCGAGGTCGTGGTCAAGGAGCTGCGCGACATCGAGGAGAAGTTCGGCGACGAGCGGCGGACGGTGCTCGGCCCTGCGATCGACGGCATCACGAACGAAGACCTGATCGTGGAAGAGGACATGGTCGTGACCCTGTCCCACTCGGGCTACATCAAGCGGAATCCGATCACGCTCTACCGCCAGCAGCGCCGCGGCGGCAAGGGCGCGAAGGGCATGGAGACGCGCGAAGAGGATTTCGTCCGCCATCTCGGCGTCGCCTCGACCCACGCCTATCTGCTCTTTTTCACGAATCTCGGCCGGCTCCACTGGCTCAAGGTCCACGAGCTCCCACAGCTCGGCCGCGCAGCGAAGGGCAAGGCGATCGTCAACGTGCTGCAGCTCCAACCGGGCGAGCAGGTCCAGACGATGCTCCCCGTGCGGAGTTTCGAAGACGCCGCGGACGAGTTCATCCTGCTCTGCACCCGCAAGGGCACGATCAAGAAGACGGAGCTCTCGGCCTTCGCGAATCCGCGCAAGGCCGGCATCATCGCGATCAACCTGGTCGAGGGCGACGAGCTGATCGCCGTCGGTCGCAGCAGTGGACACGACGATGTTCTTTTGGCCACGCGGGAAGGAAAGTCGATCCGCTTCCACGATCAGGACGCCCGGCCGATGGGGCGCAGCGCGACCGGTGTACGAGGGATCCAGCTGACCCGGGACGACCAGGTCGTCGGGATGGAGATCCTGACGAACCCGGACGCGAAGATCCTGACGACGACCGAGCGCGGCTACGGCAAGCGCACGCCGCTCGACGACTACCGCCCGCAGAATCGCGGTGGCCAGGGCATCATCAACATCCGCGCGAACGAGCGCAACGGCTGGGTCGTCGGCATCGCTCAGGTCTTCGAGGACGACGACGTCATGCTGATCACCGACGGCGGCAAGGTCCTTCGCTGTCCCGTGAACGGGATCTCGTCGATGGGGCGTGCGACGCAGGGTGTGCGCGTCATGAATCTCTCGAACGACGAGAAGCTCGTCTCGATCGCGCGCGTCACGGAAGAGGACGTCGCCGAGGGCGGGGACACGGCGGCCGAGGCGAGCCCGATGCCGCGGCCGATCGGCGACGGGGAGCGCGAGAGCGGCGGAGGCCTCGATGACGACGCCCAGGCTCTGCGCGACGCGGACACCGATGGGGATGTCGATGATGCCGATCTCGATTCGGATCTCGACGCGGATCTCGATGAAGGCGACGACGCGGCTTCCGACCGCGATCCGGACCGCGATCCCGACGACGAATAGCGGACGAAGCCCCGCCGAACGACAGGACGGACACGCGATGAAGACCACCCGCTCGCGCCGAGAGTTCCGCCGCGCGCAGCGATCGATTCCGGGCGGCGTCAACAGCCCCGTGCGCGCGTTCGGCTCGGTCGGTGGGACGCCGCGCTTCATCGCCTCCGCGAAGGGCGCGCGCATCCGCGACGTCGATGGCAACGAGTACATCGACTACGTCGGGTCGTGGGGGCCGATGATCCTCGGGCACGCGCATCCGAAGGTGCTCGCCGCCCTGCGCGACGCGATGAAGCTCGGGACGAGCTTCGGGGCACCGACGCCGCGGGAGAGCGAGCTCGCCGAAGCGGTGCGGAAGGTTCTCCCCTCGATCGAAAAGCTCCGGCTCGTCTCCTCCGGGACCGAGGCGACGATGAGCGCGCTCCGGCTCGCGCGCGGGGTCACCGGCCGGCCGCGGATCCTGAAATTCGACGGCTGCTACCACGGCCACTCGGACGGACTCCTCGTCGGCGCGGGCAGCGGCGTCGCGACGCTCGGGATTCCGGGCTCGCCGGGCGTTCCCAAGGCGATGACGGATCTGACGATCGTCGCGCCCTACAACGATCTCGCGGCGACGCGGAAGGCTTTCGAGCGCTGGGGCGAGCAGATCGCGGCGGTCATCGTCGAGCCGGTGGCGGGGAACATGGGCTGCGTGCTGCCCGTGCCCGGATTTCTCGCCGGGCTGCGGGCGCTCTGCGACGAGTTCGGCGCGATTCTCGTCTTCGACGAGGTCATGACGGGATTCCGTGTCGCCCGGGGCGGGGCGCAGCGACTCTACGGCGTGCGACCCGACCTCACGACCCTCGGCAAGGTCGTGGGCGGAGGGCTACCGGCGGCGGCCTACGGCGGGCGACGCGAGCTCATGAGCCGCATCGCGCCGGAGGGCGACATCTATCAGGCGGGCACCTTGTCGGGCAATCCCCTGGCCGTCGCGGCGGGGCTCGTGACCCTCCAGCTGCTGGAGGCGAAGGGCGTCTACGACACCCTCGCGAAGAGCTCGAGCGCCCTCGCGACGGGCCTGGCCTCTCTGGCCCGCGAGCAAGGAGTCCCATTCACGACCGCGAGCGTCGGGGGGATGTTTGGCTTCTTCTTCCATGCGGGGCCAGTCGAGTCCTTCGCTCAGGCGCAGCAAAGTGATGCAGCACGCTTCCGCAGCTTCTTCGCCTCGATGCTCGAATCGGGCGTCTATCTGGCCCCTTCACCCTACGAGGCCGCTTTCGTGTCCCTCGCCCACCGCCCCCGCGACATCGACCAGACCCTCGCTGCCGCCCGAAAAGCCTTTGCCCGCATCATCCGGTCGCGTTGAGCCCTGGGAACGATGGGGCTAAGCTGCGCGCCGGTTTTGGGGCCCCCGAGACTGGAGGCCATTTGAGTCACCCGCCCGACTACCCGGGTCGACGACGCGTGAAGCGCGCGGCCGCATCGAACACCGCCGGCGACGCCTATCAAGGGGCGTTCGAGGCGGTGATGGCGGTCCTCGTGGGGGCGGGGGCCGGGTACTGGATCGATTGGCGCTGGGACACGACACCCTATGGTGTGCTCAGCGGCGTCGTGATCGGATTCGCGGCGATGGTGCTCCGGCTGCTGCGACTCGGTCGCGAGCTGGTCCCGGAAACGGATGCGAAAGCCGCGCCGGCGGCGAACGCGGAGTCCGAGGGCGATCGGGGTCCGGCCGAGTCGCCGGCCCTGAGTGATGTCTTGAGTGATGTCTGGCGCGACGACGCGACGGACGAGCGACCGCGCAACGAGCGGGAATAGAACGGGTCGAGCGCAATCATGCAATTCGCACTTGCCAGGGTCGAGAAGTGGAATCTCGGGTTGTCCGCGAGCGCCGTGGCGGCGTCGCTGGCCCTCGCGACGCCGCATTTCGCGACCAGCCTGGCGGCGGGAGCCTTCCTCGAGGCCGTGAACCTGGGGGCGCTGCGTCGCTCGGCGCTGCGGTTCTTCGGGGGCGAGATGACCCGGAGCTGGACCGGGGCCTTCGCGCTGCGTTTCCTGCTGCTCGCCGCGGGGATCTTCCTGACGCTGCAGGCCGGGGCCCATCCGGTCGCGCTCCTGATCGGACTTTCGATCGCGATGCCCGCCGTGCTCGTCGATGCCTGGCTGAATCGGCCGCCGATCCTCGACCCCGCGACGCTGCCGGTCTTCCTCGATGACGAGGACGGCGAGGATCGATACGACGACGCCCCGGACAACGCCCGGGACGGCGCCGCCCGGGAGCGCCTCTCGCTCACCGGGGAGCTCTTTCCCACCCATTTGACTCCGCGCGCATTCCACGCGGATGACTCCCAACCGGAAAGCGCCGCACCGGCGCCCGACGAGACGAGCCGATGAACCTCTTCGAGACGAT
>JANMTD010000218.1:0-7660 GCA_031390075.1 Deltaproteobacteria bacterium
CCGCTCGGCCCCGCGATCGACCTGCTCGAGTGGCAGACGCCGAAGCCGATCGGACGCCCGCATCCCGAGGCGAACCACCTGGGCTTGATGCGCCTCTGCCTCGGCCACGGCGATCTCGATGCCTTGCACGCGCGGCTCACGGCGGCGGGCGTGCCGATCCGGAGCGCTCCGGTCTCGGTCCCGGTGCTGCCGGGCCAGACCGTTCGCTTCTTCTTGTGCTCGGATCCCGACGGAACCTGCGTCGAGTTCATCGAGTTCGGCGACGTCATCCGGCTGTCCCACATCAACATCAATTGCAGCGATCTCGACCAGAGCTCGGATTGGTATCAGCGCGTGCTGGGCGTCGCGCCGATCGCCGGCCGGGCCGAGCCGCCGCCGGCCAACGGTGCCGGCTTCGGTTTCCCGGGCGATTGCCGCTATCGCGCGGATTTCCTCGGGATCGGGGGTAAGCCCCATCCGTTCATTCTCGACCTGCTCGAGTGGCAGGACCCGAAGCCCGTCGGTCGCCCGCTGGAAGAGGCGAACCATCTGGGACTCTTTCGGATGGCCTTCATGGTCGACGATGCGAAGGCGAGCTGCGCCGAGCTCGACCGCCTCGGCGTCGCGCATTCGGGACCCTGTCATCTCGACATGGGCCCCGATGTCCCGATCGAAGGCGGCCTCTACGCCGTCTTCTTCCGCGACCCCGACGGCGCCTGCCTCGAGCTGATCCAAACCCCGCGTCTGAAACACCCGTGAGGAAGAAGGACGTGGAGAACGCCTAGCGCAAGCGCCCCGAGTGGCCCGGCCGGGGCACCTGGCACGACCTCCGCTCCGATCGCCCGCGACCTTCTAGACGAGCTGTTTGAATCCGTAGAGCTTCGCCGCGTTCTGGTGCAGCACCTTCGCGACCTTGCGCTCGTCCACGTTGGCCAAGATGCGGTTCACGTAATCGCGCGGATGGGTCGCGAAGCCGCCCGTCGGTCCGGGGTACTGACAGGTCGGATGCGGGAAATCCGTCTCCCACATCAGGTTGTCGCCGATTACCTCCAGCGCTATCGGAAGACTCTTGTCCTCGAACCAGAAGCAGCCGTAGATCTGGCGCTTGAAGTACTCGGAGGGCAGCAGCTTGTACTCGGGATGCTCCTTCCAGACCTGGCCGTTCTGCCACTGCCAATCGCAGCCCTCGAGGAAGGAGGGCAACCAGCCGACACCGCTCTCGACCGACACGAAATTCAGCGTCGGGAAGCGGTGGCACACGCCGCCGAAGATCAGGTCGGCGATGCAGTTCATGTTCATCATGAACACGCCCGACGAAACCCGCGCGAAGGACGCCTTCGCTCCGATCTTGCTCGGGTCCTGGGTGATGTCGGAGAGGTCGCCCGCACCGATGTGGAAGCTGAGCGAAAGGCCGGTCTCGGCGACCGCCGCCCAGAATGGATCCCAGTGTTTGTCGGAAACGCGGGGATGGCCGAAGGCCTGGGGCTCCGAGCAGGCGAGGATCGAGCGGTGGCCCGTCTGCGCCACGCGCTGGACTTCCTTGACGCATTCCTGCACGTCCCAGAACGGCATCGCCGCCACCGGTCCGAGCCGATCGGGCGCCTCACTGCACCAGTCGACCAGGAAGTCGTTGTAGGCGCGCACGCACTCGAGCATCAGCTGGGGATCCTTGAGCTTCAGGAAGCCGCCCGAGCCGAAGCCGCCGACGTTCGGGTACAGGATCGCGCCCCAGATCCCCTCTTCGTCCATGTAGTCGAGGCGCGCCTTCGCATCCCAGGAGCTCTTCGGGATGTCGTGGTAGCCGTTTCGGAACTCGGGATACGAACCCTCGAATCCGGCCGCCGTCGTGAAGCCCGGGCCGCCGATCATCTGATCGCCGACGAGCCAGAGGTCGCGGCCATCGATGCGCTTGATATGGGGAACCTGATCGCCCCATTTTTTCGCGACCCGATCCGTCCAGACGGTCGGCGGCTCGGTGATGTGGGTGTCGACGTCGATCGGCTTCATGCGATCGAAAAGACTGCTCGTGAGGCGAAGGTCCGGCGCGGCGGCCATGGCGATTACTCCGGGTGGGGTTCGGGGCGAAGGCCCGTGGGCAGACGTTAACCGCCTTCGATCGCCTGTGCACCGCGCGGCCCCGCGAGCCGGAAATGCCTGCGGCTCACGTGCGTGGATTCTGCATATACTCGCGCGGCGGCGAGATCGCGAGCGACCTCATGTGAGCTCATGCGACCTCATGTGATCAGAGGAGAAGCGCCATGGCGAGCGAGCAGTACAAGAAGCTGATGAGCCTGATGCCGGGGGGCAACGTCGACCACCGCGACCCGGTCGAGGTCGTGCGGTCCAAGATGCACGCCATCCATCCCACCAGCGCGAGCCCCGGGGCCTGGCTCGAAACCGTCGATCTCGACGGCATCGAGGCGACCTGGATCGCGACCCCCGAGAACCGCACGAGCGACCGCGTGGTGGTCCACGTCCACGGCGGCGCCTTCGTGTCGACGATCGTCCAGCACTACCTCGACTACGGCGAGCACCTCTCGCGCCACCTCGGCGCCCGGGTCCTCTGCTTCCAGTACCGCTGGGCCCCGGAGCATCCCCATCCCGCCGCCCTCGACGACACGTTGAAGGCCTGGCGGGCGCTCCTGGCCCGCGGTGTGCGGGCGGACCGGACGGCCTTTCTCGGCGATTCCTGTGGCGGCGGCATCGCCCTCGCCGCGGCCTGCCGGCTGCGCGATGCGGGCGAGCCCATGCCGGCCTGCATCGTCGGGCTCACGCCCTGGCTCGACGCGGAGCAGACCGGCGACGCCGCGGTCGAGCCGAGGGGCGAGGATCCCTTCGTCTCGCCGCTCTGGATCCGGGCACGGTTCCGCGATTACGCCGGGCCGCGGGGAGACCTGCGGGATCCGTTCATCTCCCCGCTGCTCGCAAACCTCGCGGGCCTGCCCCCGATCTACCTCGCGGTGGGCCAGATCGATACGACCGCCGACGACTCGACGCGGCTGCTGCTGCGGGCCGGGCGCGATGGGGCCAGCGTGACCGTCGACCTCGTGAACGAGATGGTGCACGGCTACGTCGGGCTCTGCGGCCAGTTTCCCGAGGCGACGGACGCCATGCAGCGGATGGGAGATTGGGTCAAACGCCGCATTCCCTGAGGCCTCGCGGCGACGGACCATCAACGCAAAAGCCCCCGAACACCGCTGTGATCGGGCGCTTTTTTTGTCGACGGTTCTGCAGAACCGACTATCCACTTCCCAGATGCCACTTCCCAGATGGACCGAGTCTCTCCAGATCAGGCGCGTCGGCGCAGGACCGTGCCGGTGACGAGCGTGCCGAGACCAAAGATCAGCGCGGCGCTCGGCTCGGGAACGGGGGTCGTGCTCGGCCGCGGGCCGCCGTAGACCTGGTCCTGGTGCCCACGGAATTCGGCGATCCAGCTGTTGTCCGTACCGGTGTCGCGGCTGCGCATGATGTCGTCGTATACGCGTCGCGCGCCGTGGGACAGGCTCGTGCGGTTGACCATGTTGCCACCGTAGATGCCCTGCCAGATCGCGCCCTGGACGCCCGTGATGGCCTGGCTGCGGGTGATACCCGAGGTGACGAGACGGGCGACGTCGTTTCCGTAGGTCTCCATCACGTGGCCGGCCCAGGCGAAGTTGCGGGCGCGCTCGCCCCTGGGAGCGACGGCCACGTCCGCGTCGAGGATGCCGCGAGCGTCGTAGCGGCCGACACCGATCGACGTGAAGACGTCGACACAGAACGACGGGACCCGGCTGACGATATTCTCAACACTGACGTTGAGCTGCGCAGTCGTGACGCGCGTTCCGCTGGTGAGCCGGATCTGCTCACCCCGCTCGTAGCTGTGGACGGTAAAGCCGGTGGCTTGCGATGAGGTCGCCCCCATCACGGCCGCGGCTGTGACGAGAAGGAAAGAGAGAAGACGAGAGGCTCGGTTTTCCATGGTCGTATTGGGATGCAGGATCCAGGCCATTTACCCACACCCTCCAGGCCAATTCTTCATTTTTATCAACTAAATCAGGAATTTGAGAGATTTTCTGCGTACCTGAGACGAGTCCAGAAGAGAGGGCTTAAGCCCACATGTGTGGAAGTTCTTTTCCCAGAACTGCCCATTTTCCACCCACACTCGGACACAGGAAGTGGTTTTCCATGCCCGCCCGTGGGCGCCAAAGCCTGTCATCTCCCTTGTCGGGCGAGCAGCGCGGCCAGGGAATGGGTCGTCCCATTCTCCCGCCACATCTCCACACTGGCCGGCACGATCCCAGCCCGCACCATGCGATCCGCCAGCTTGATCATGATCGCGCAGAAGCGCATCAGGCCGAAGATCTCCCAGTAGTCGATCGTGTCGCGCACACGTCGACCGGTCGCGCGCTCCCAGATCGCCACCATCGCCTCGCGCGTCGGGAATCCCGGCATGCGCGCCGCGCCCAGATCCTCGAAGGACGTGCGATCGAACATCACCCACCAGCCGATGTCCGCCTCCGGCGGACACAGCGAGACCGCCTCCCAGTCGCAGACCGCCGCCGGCCGATAGTCCTGCCAGATGACGTTGCCGAGGCGACTATCGCCCCAGGAGATCCCCGTCGGCGCGTCCGGGGCATTCGCTTCGAGCCAATCGAGACAGCGCATCAAGACGGGATGATCACGGCCGGCGAGCTCCTGCTCGGCATAACGTCGATAGAGCTCGATCTGGTCCTTCAGCTGCGGCGCTCCCTTTCCCTTCACGTCGAGCCATTCGAGGCCCAGCTTGCGCCAGTCGACGCGCGCGAGCTTGCCCATCACCTCGACGCCCTCGCGCACGATGCGCTCCCGCTCGGCGGGGGTCGCCTGGTCGACGAGAAAGCCCGCCTGCGAATAACGGGGCACGTCGGCGGGAATCACGCCTTCGACGAACTCCATCACGAAGAAGGGCCGCCCGAGTACGCTGCGATCGCCTTCGTAGGCCACGAGCTTCGGCATCGGCACGATGCCCGCTTCCGCGACCGCCGACATGATGCGGTACTGAACCTGGACCGAGACCTCGCAGGCCGACGTCTGGACGGGAAAGAGCCCCCCGTCGGGCGGCTCGATGCGCGCCACGAATCGCTGACTCCGCTCCGCCCCGCCCTCGCGATAGCTCGCGCCAAAGAAGACGGTCTCGTTCGAGAAGCCCGTCGCGCGCGGCATGTCGACGTCGTGGACCCGCAGCCCGGTGGCCTGCGGCAGGCGCGCCTTCATCCAGCGGTCGAGGGCCTCGCGATAGGTCTCGGGATCGGCGACCGCCTTGGTGGGCGGCGCGTCGGCAGCGGACATCGTCGATCTCCTGTCTGGATCGGGGCGGTCGACGCTAGCACGGGCGCGGGGCTAGGATGCGTCTCCCAGGAGGCGCGCATGGATCTCGAACTCGCGGGCAAGAGCACGATCATCACCGGCGGCAGCGGCGGCATCGGACGCGGCCTCGTGCTCGGATTCGCCGCCGAGGGCGCGAACGTGACGATCGCGACACGCGATGGCGCGAAGGGCGAGGAGGTTGCGATGGCGGCCCGGGATCTGCCGGGCAAGGTGATCGTCGTGCCGACCGACGTGACGAAGGAAGACGCGGTCGAGAAGATGGTCGAGACCGCGGCGAGCACCTTCGGCCCGGTCGACGTGCTGGTGAACAACGCCGGCGGCGTCTTCTACCCGCGGCCCTTCCTCGAGAAGCCCCGCTCGGAAGCCGAATGGGAGGTCAATCTCAATATCTGGGGCGTCTACAACTGCACCCGCGCCGTCGGCCACAGCATGGTCGAGCGCCAGACCGGCAGCATCGTCAACATCACGTCGAATTCGGCCCTCGAGCCCGCCGCCGCCAACATGGTCTCGACCTACGGCGGCACGAAGGGCTTCGTGATGGCCTTCTCGAAGGGGCTCGCCTTCGAGTGGGGCCCCCTCGGCGTCCGCATCAATTGCATCGCCCCCGGCTGGATCGTGCCCCACGAAGAGGGCCACGTCGGCGAGGGCAGCTTCTGGCGCAAGTACGGCTACGAATTCTTCGGCACGCCCGAGAAGATGGCGGCCGCTGCCGCGTCCGGGGAATCGCTTTTCAACGTCGCATCGCAGCCGATCCGCCGCATCGGCCGCCCCGAGGACATCGCCGATCTCGCGCTCTTCTTCGCCTCCCGTCGCTCTGCGCATCTCACGGGTCAGCTCGTGAGTGTGAGCGGCGGGTCCTACATGCCCTAGAGGAAACCCGTGTCCATCTGGCAGCCCGGCCCACGCCCCGCCTGGGTGCAGGCCCTCAACGAGAACAGTGATCCGAGCTGGATCGAGCTCGACGCCGACGCGCTCGCCGCGGAGGCGCGCACGCGCACGGGGCTCGACGATTTCGGAAGCGACGATTTCTGGGAGCCCTACCGGACCTTCGTCGCCTCGCTGCGCGACGAGGCGAAGCTCCACACCGTCGGCCGATTGATCGCCCGCGACGATCTGCTGAACGCGCTGCAGGCCCGCCTCGAGCTGACGAGCTGGCGCAAGCGCCATCCCGAGATCACGCATGAGAAGATCGATCGGCCGATCTTCATCACCGGCCTCCCGCGCACCGGCACCTCGATCACCCACGAGCTCCTCGCCGCCGACCCACGCCACCGCGCCCCGCGCCACTGGGAGGTCCGCAACCCCTGCCCGCCCCCCGAGCGCGCGACCTACAAGACCGATCCCCGCATCGCGCGGGCCGACCGCCAGATCCGCCTCTGGTGCGAGATCGTCCCCGAGTACGACACGATGCACGAGCTCGGCGGCGACATCCAGGTCGAGGACGTCCAGGTGATGGGGCATTCGTTCGTCTCCGACGAATGGATGGGCCGCCATGTGGTGCCGAGCTATGCGGCCTGGTACAACGCCTGCGATCGCGTGCCCGCCTTCGAATTCCACAAGCAGATGCTGCAGAACCTCCAGTGGCGCTGTCCCGGCGACCGCTGGGTCTTGAAGTCCCCCTCCCACATGAGCCAGCTCGACGCTCTGCTGGCCGTCTATCCCGATGCCCGCATCATCTTCACCCATCGCGACCCGATCAAGATCCTGCCGTCGGTCGTGTCGATCCTCTACTCGACCGCCTTCGTCCGCTCGGACGCCGTCGACGTGGGCGCGATGGCGAATTGGTTCACGGGCGAGACCTGCAAGCGCCTCGTCGACGGCATGACGGCGCTCCGCGAGAGCGGAAGGCTTCCGGCCGACCAGTGCTTCGATCTGCGTTATTCGGATCTGATGAAGGATCCGATCGCGGCACTCGCGACGGCCTACGCGCATTTCGGAATCGACTATCCGGAGAGCGCACGCCAGGCGCAGCGCGACTACATCACGAACAAGCCCAAGGGCCGCCACGGCGGCCACCGCTACGACTTCAGCGATACCGGCCTCGATCTCGCGACCGAACGGGCCCGCTTCGCCGACTACTATGCACGCTACCGGGTCGCGATCGAGAGCTGACGCAGACCTGGAAGAGGAGGAGATTCCATGGGCGAGAAACCGGCGGTCGGCGGGACGGGAAAATTCGGGAAAGCACTGAAGGACGAGCTGCGCGGCCCGGCGCGGACGAGTGAGGAGAACGCGAAGCGGCTCCTCGACGGGAGCGCCTGGAGCGAGTTCTGCCGCTCCCTCGATCTAGCGGGCCGACATCTGCTCGCCTATCCGACGAAGTCGACGCCGGTCT
>JANMTD010000232.1:0-10254 GCA_031390075.1 Deltaproteobacteria bacterium
CGGGTCGGGCAGGTCGCGGAGGTTCTCGAGGCTGCCCGCGTAGGTCAGCTTGTCCAGGACGACGACGCGCACCCCGGGCCGTGCCTCGAGGGCGTGGCGGACGAAGTTCGAGCCGATGAAGCCCGCTCCGCCGGTCACGAGCCAGATGGGCTGATCAGTCATCGCGCATTACTCCGAGGGGGGCGCACGGTAGCAGGGGGCGCTTCGGTATTCCCCCGAGGTAGGTTGACGGATCTTCCGCCGGGCGGGCAGGGGATGGGATTCCTGTGACGGGGCTCTCATTCGAGGTTGAGTGAGCCGGACCCCGCGTCGATGAGTGGGTGCCTTTTCGCCGGGTTCCGGGGTAGAGATGCGAATGGGTGGCGGACGGATCCCAGCACCGACAGGGGTGGGGCTGACCCGGGCGGCTCTCGGCGCTGAGGGGACGACGGAGGGCCCGAGCCCTAGATCTCTTGTGAAGTCCCGTGGCTAACTCGCTGCCGTGGCAGCCTAAACCACGTTTTTATCTGATCCGGGATCAGGTGATCGGCGTATAATCGGCTTCGTGCACATCCCTTTTTGAGGGTGATCGGGCACACCCCCAGTGGACTCAATGGACGCGCGGTGTGGCCGAGCGGCTCCAGAGAGGCTCGGTGGACTCCCGGGTTCGGGATACGCCAGGTGAGTGTTGCGGTGCGGACCGCTGCTGGGGCAGGAAAGATCGGATGCTGCGAAATCACGGGACCATCACCGCGTCGCTCTTGATGTCGCTCGACGTGCTGTTGAGCGCGGTGGTCTGTCTCCTCCTCCTTCACTGGCCCCAGGCGAGCGGCCTCGTCGATCCCTTCCAACAGGGCGGTCAGGCCATGCTGATCGTGGCCCTGACGGGCTGCTTCATCTGGCCCTTCACGTTCCAGCAGCTCGACGTCTATCAGTCCGCTCGCACACTCGGGTTCTGGGACGTCGCCCGACGCCTCGTGGTGTCGGGCGTCGTGACGGCGACCGTGCTCAGCGCCGTCGCTTTCGCAACCAAGGTCCCGCTCGATCGGTCGTTCCCCTTCGTCTGCGCCGCGGCCCAGGGCATTGCGCTCGCCGGCACGCGCTTCCTGCTCTACGGCATGCTCCGCACCGCGCGCCGCTTCGGCCGCAACACGCGCAATATCCTGATCGTCGGCAGCGGTGCGCGCGCGGCCCAGGTCAAACGCAACATCGATTCCCATCCGGCATGGGGCCTGCGCGTGCTCGGATTCGTCGACGACATCGATACGCCGGTCGACCCGAGCCTCTTCAACGCGAAGCTCTTCCGGATCGAGCAGATGCCCGTGCTGCTCGGCGACATGGTGGTCGACCGCGTGGTCGTCGCGTGTCCCCGATCGATGCTCGGCTCGATCGCGCCGGTGCTCTCGGCCTGCAGCAGCGCCGGTGTGCCGCTGACGCTCCTGCCCGATCTGTTCGGCGACTTCCTGCCGACGCCCAACGTCGGCCGCTTCGGCTCGCGTCCCTCGCTCGAGTTCGCCGCCGTGCATCACAACTCGCTCCTGCTCGGCGTGAAACGGGTGATCGACATCGCCGGCGCCACGGCCGTGCTGGGCCTGAGCTCGCCGATCATCGCGCTCGCCGCGATCTTGATCTGGCGCGAGGACGGCGGGTCCGTCTTCTTCCGCCAGACGCGCTGCGGCCTCTACGGCCGGCGCTTCCAGATGGTCAAGCTCCGCACCATGTGCGCGGACGCCGAGGCCCGCAAGCTCGAAGTGATGGCGCTGAACGAGATGGACGGCCCGGTGTTCAAGTCGAAATGCGACCCGCGCATCACGCGAGTCGGCGCCTTCCTGCGCCGCTATAGCCTCGACGAGCTGCCGCAGTGCTGGAACGTGTTGATGGGCGACATGAGCCTCGTCGGCCCGCGGCCGCCGGTGCCGGAGGAAGTCGTCCACTACGAGATCTCCGAGCGGCGCCGGCTCTCGATGCGGCCGGGGATCACCTGCATCTGGCAGGTGAGCGGCCGCAACGACATCGGCTTCCAGGAATGGGTGAAGCTCGACCTGCAGTACATCGACTCCTGGTCGCTGACCCTCGACGCCCGGATCCTGGCCCGCACGGTGCCGGCCGTGGTCTTCGCCCGCGGCGCGCACTGAGACTCTCCACCAAAGACTCTCCACCAGGGAGGATCCACCTGAGTGGACGTTCCCTTCGGAGGGCGTGCGCTTCAGAAGCCGTGCGGCCCATGTCCGTCGAGATTCGTCAGGTGGAGTCCCTGGCTCACCCCATCGAAGGGCGCGAGCGCCTCATGGAGAGCCGGTGACAGCGCGAAATAACGTCGATTCGCGAGGCTCGTGAAGCCATTCTGCTCGAAGGCCCGCACCCAGCCGGGGTGGGCCTGGTTCGATCCGATCATGTCGACGCCCCGCTCGAGCAGGAAATCGGTCGCGGCCCGGATCACGGCGCCTGCATCCTCGGGCCGCGCAAGACAATCGATCACGCTCCCGACGCGCATGTTCCCGAATCGGGGATTCCCGCGGAGCGCGTTGTCCATCACGACGACCCAGCCGAGCGTCCGCTCGCGCAGGCGTACCCGGAGGCGGATTCCCGGCGGCCAGTCGCCGCGCGGGAGCAATGCGTTCATCGTCCGCGCGTCGCGGAGCCCGATCGCCTGGTAGGCGCCGAAACACTCCTCCCACAGCGCGTCCGCCCACGGTCCGAACGCGTCGAAGGTTTCGACGTCGAGATCCCGGCGCGCGGATCGAGCCGACGCGATGCCGCGCAACGACATCAATCCGACCAGGCCGCGGAGGCCGAGCCAACCGAGCCCGCTCCAGGCGAGCAGGTCGAGGGCGAGGCGCCGCCCGAGCGTGCTGCGCAGGTAGCTGCTCTCACGCAGGAAGGGGAATGGACGCGCGACGCGCAGGCAGAAGGGGGTCGCGTGGAAATGCCATTTCATCGAGCGCAGCAGCTGCAGCATGCGCGCTTCTTCGCCGCCGTGGCCCCAGCTGTAGAGCAGCGGTTGGCGCTTCTGCATGTCTCGAAAGAAGCGCAGTGCGAGCGGGGCGTAGCGCGCGTCGACGATGCCCTCGGAGACGGGGCCCTGCCAATCGGTGACCGTGACGAAGCGGTCCCGGACCCACCAGGGCTGGGGCTTCAGCGCGTATGCGCCGCGAACTTCCGCGCCGTTCTCGACCGCGACGTAGTGCTCGCGCCAGATCGGGACGCCTGGCCGGCGCGGCAGCCAGCCGTCTTCGCAGGCCTCGTACCAACCCGCGCGGAATCCCCCCGACCGCAAGCGCTGATTGAACGCCACGACCCGGTCGATGTGCTCGGGCGCGTACGGAACGATCTCGATTCCCAATGCGGGCTCCAACGGGGGCGGCGTATCATACCCAGCGTTCGGTCGGTGGGCCTCCAGTGGAGTCGGGCCCGGGCCGATGCCTGGCAGATGCCTGGCTGATTCTTGGTAGAGAGTGGGTAGATGTCGGAGCGATTGGAGCTGCTCGAGCCCGCTCGCTCGGACCGGCGTCGAGCAGGTGCAGGGGATCGGCGCCCGCGCTCTCGAGGCCTTTCATCTCTTCGAGCGACCCGGGTCCCTGTTTGTCGAACGCGCCCACGACAGTCTTCTTTCGCGACGATGACGTCGGCCGCTCGACGCCGGCGCTGCGGAGCGTGATCGAGCTCCTGGTCGAAGAGTCGGTCCCGTGCAGCTACCAGGTCGTTCCCGCCTACCTCGACCGGGAGGCGGCGACCTACCTGCGCGAGATCCAGGCGCGCCACTCCGACCTGATCTGGCTCAATCAGCACGGCAACCGCCATGAGCAGGTGCTGGCTGGACGACAGGTCTACAGCGAGTTCGCGGGACACCGCCCGCTCGCCGAGCAGCGGCGCGAGATCGAGGCGGGCCGGCGGCTGCTCGAGGACATGCTGGGCCCGGCCTTCGACCCGGCTCTCTTCACGCCGCCCTGCCACAAGTACGACGACGCGACCGTCGAGGCGCTCGAAGCCCTCGGCTTCCGGCTTCTCTCCGCGGGCGTCAAGGCCGACCCGATCGCGCAGTTCTACTACGGCCTGGGCGCTCGGCTCGGGCGCATCAGCTTCCTCGGCAAGCGCGTCTCCTACCACGGCCGGCGGGTCGCGTCGTCGAAGCTCGTCGAGCTCTCGGTCTGCCTCGACGTCGACGAGGACAAGGACCGCGACGGGAATCGTATCGACAAGGATTCTGCCCGGCTCTGGCAGGAGTTCGACCGCTGCCGCCGGCGACTGCCGATCGTCGGAATCATGCTCCACCACCAGTGCTACGACCGACCGCAGAAGCTCGACTGGCTGCGGAGCTTCGTTCGCCGCCTGAAGGCAGAACCCGGCGTCGTGCTGTCGTCGATCCCTGCGATTGCGGCGGTCGGTGCCGCGGGACCGCTGCGAGCGGCCTCATGAAGATCGCCTACCTGACCGGCCAGTATCCGAAGGTGAGCCACACCTTCATCCGCCGCGAGATCCTCGAGCTCGAAGCGCGCGGACACGAGATCCTGCGCCTCTCCGTTCGCCCGGCGGACTCCGGGATCGCCGATCCCGCGGACCGCACGGAGCGCGACCGGACCCAGACCTTCTTCGCCTTCGGCCGCGCGTCGGTCGTCCTCGCCGCCCTGCGCGCCTGCCTCACCCATCCCGTCGTCATCGCCCTTGAGCTCGGCCGCATCGCCCGATCGCTCCTCCGGCCGGGGCCGGGCTTCGTCCAGCGGGTCGCCTATCTCGTCGAGGCGACGGCCTTTCTCGAGCGGCTTCGCGCCGAGTCGGTCGAGCATGTCCACGTCCACTTCGCGCGCAACGGCGTCAGCGTCGCCCAGATCATGCGCCGGCTGGGCGGACCCGGCTTCAGCATGACCGTCCACGGCCCGGACGAGTTCGACGATCCCCGCGGCTTCGAGCTCGCCGAGAAGGTCGCGGATGCGAGGTTCACGGTCGCCATCAGCGCCTATACCGCGGCGCAGCTCCGCCGCTGGGTCGCCCTCGGCGATTGGCGAAAGCTCCACGTCGTGCGCTGCAGCGTCGACGAGTCCTTCTTCGAGTCGAATCCGATCGATGCGCGAGATCGACGGACCTTCGTCTGCGTCGGACGCCTGTGTGCACAAAAGGGGCAGCTCCTCCTGCTCGAGGCGTTCGCGCGGGTCGCGCAGGAGGATTCGGGGGCGCGGCTCGTGCTCGCGGGGGACGGGGAGATGCGGGGCCTGATCGAGGCGCGCATCGCTTCGCTCGCACTCGGCGATCGGGTCGTGATCACGGGCTGGATCTCGGAAGCAGAGGTCCGGGACCAGCTTCGGCGCGCGGGCTGCATGGTGCTTGCGAGCTTCGCCGAGGGGTTGCCGGTCGTGATCATGGAGGCCCTCGCGATGCAGCGGCCGGTCCTCAGCACCTACATCGCGGGTATTCCTGAGCTCGTCGATTCGGAGACCGGCTGGCTCGTGCCGAGCGGCGACGTCGACGCGCTCGCCGCGGCGCTGCGAAGCGTGCTGGCCGCCGATGCCGCGCTGCTCGCGCAGAAGGGCAAGCGTGGGGCCGAGCGTGTCCGGGAGAAGCATTTTCTGGCGACCGAGATCGATCGCCTCGAGCAGCTCTTTCGCGACGCCTGCGCGCTGCCCCGCTGAGCCGTCAGCCCATACAGAGCCGTCAGCCCATAGACAGAGCCGTCAGCCCATAGAGAGTGCGCTCAGCCCGCCGCCGCGCGCGACGAGTCGTCGCGGTTCCACTCCTTGTGCCGGCCCCGCAGCGCCTTCCAGCGGTAGAGCAGGACGCTCGCGGCCTTCGCATAGGTGTAGACCGCGAGTGCGGCCCAGCGGCGTGGGGCGAGGGCCAGGCGGGCGAGGGCGAAGCGCTGGGTCGTGGCCTCGTCGCGGGTCTCGCCCGGGTGCAGCGCGGCCATCTCGAAGCGGCCCGCGCGGCGGCGGACGTTGATGTGGATCTGGCTGCGCAGTGTGCGGGGCGGCGTCATCACGAAATGACTGTCGTCGACGGATTTCCGCTCCGAGGGCTTGAACAGGAGTCGGACGAAGCCGTCGTCCGCGATGATGTCCGGGAAGCGCTCGAAGCGGCGGCCTCCCTCTTCGCTGATCGCGTAGACGCCGGAGCCGAGCATGCCCTCGGCGATGTAGGGTGTGCGCAGCCAGATGTCGTAGTAGGCGCGGACGGGCCAGCTCGCCTGGCGGAGGTCGACCCGGATGCGGGGGGCGGCGCCGTGCACCGAGCCCGACCGCAAGACGTCCGCCACCTTCCGGATCGAATCGATCGAGAGCTCGATGTCGGCATCGACGAAGAAGCGCGGGTAGCCGGTGGCCGTCGCGTGGCCGAGGTTGAGCGCCGCATGCTTCGAAGCCACAGGGCATTGCAGCACGCGAACGGGCGGGCCGAAGCTCTCGGCGATCGCGGCCGTGTCGTCCGTGCAGCCGTTGCACACGACCAGGATCTCGAGCTCGTCGGGCCGTGCGCCGGCGGTCATGCTGCGCAGACAGCGTCCGATCACGCTCGACTCGTTGTGGGCCGGCACGATGATCGAGATCATCTCGGGCTCCCCGGCCCACCGTCGACGAAGCTTCGGATGCGGGTGAGCAGGGCATCGTCGGCGCGTGCGGAGATGCGGGCCCGGGACGCGGCGCCGGACTCGAGCTCGCGCAGGCGAGAGGCGAGCTCCGCGGCCGTGCGGGCGACGACGACGAGGCCGTCGGCGGCGAAGCGATCCGCCGTGGCGACCTGGTGGTCGTTGCGGGTCTCGGCGAGGCTCCCGAGGCGCGGCACGACCAGGATCGGCTTGCCGAGCTCGAGGGCGGTCAGGATCGTGCCCATGCCGGCGTGGGCGACGATGACATCGGCCGACTCCAAGGTGCGGCGGAACTCGGGCGGGTCGAGGAAGGGCAGCACGCGGAGCCGCTTCGGCGTGAAGCTCGAGGGTCCGATCTGCGCGAGGACGTCGCTTCGATCGCCCGCGATGGCCCAGTCGTCGACCCAACCGACGAGGCGATCGAAGGCCATCTGCGCGCCGACGGTGACGAAGATCAAAATACGCGCCCCGCGCATTCGGGGCCCTCGGATCGGGCGAGGTGCGGCCACTGGGTCAGCCAGAGATCCGCGTGTCGGCCGACCATCTTTCCCGACATCGAGATCTGCTCGATGTTCGCGATGCTGTCGAGCCAGATCGTGCGGGCCCCGAGCAGGCGTCCGAAGAAGAGGGCGAAGAAACCGGGTGCTGCTCCGGTCGAGAGCACGACGTCGGGCCGCTCGCGGAGCACGATCCAGAGGATTCGCAGCGCCATGCGAAGCGAACCGATCCGGTCCCAGCGCGTCGCGTCGTTCACGATGTGGACCTTCGCGTCGGGCACGTCGGTCTGGTAGGTCGGATGGATCGTCACGTAGACGACGCGATGCCCTTCGAGGGCGGGGATCACGCGTCGCAGCTGGACCCAGTGCCCGCCGCCGCTCGCGACGGCGAGCACTTTGCGGCCGCGCTTCGACGAGGAGTCCTTCAAGCCGCCGGCCCTCGCTCGCGCACGCGGTCGGTAGTCGTTTCATGGCGACTTCCCTCATGGCGGCTTCCATAGACGATGAAGGATTTCGTCAATCCGGCGACCTTCTCGCGGTAGAGCCGGGCCCCGGGAAACAAGTCCACGAAATCCCGCTCGCCGAGTAGCTCGACCGAGCGCGCCGTCGCGAGCGCGGCCTCGCGGGTCGGGAGCTTCCCGCCGAAGGTCAGGCTCAGGTGCATCAGGAGCCAGGCCTTCCATTCGAGGGGAAGGTGCTGGAAGTACGGGAACATGAAATGCGGCTCGATCGGAAATCCCCGGCTCGGGGTCTGCACGAAATAGCGCCGGCCGACGCGCTGGATTTCGCGCGCCATCGCCCGCTGCCGTTCGTAGTCGCCGACGTGCTCGATCACCGAGTTCGAAAAGGCGACGTCGAACGAGGCATCGGCCAGCTCGGGCATATGGCAGGCGTCACCGGCCACGGTCCGCACGTTGCTGTGGCGCGCCCGCGGCGGGTCGAGGTTCACGATCGTGAGCTCGACCTCCGTCGGCTCGACGAAGCCCATGCGCTCCCAGTAGTCCTCGGTGCCACCGACGTCGAGGATCCGAATGGGCCGCGGCAGGGACTCGATAAAGCACCGAAAGAACGCGAAGCGCCGCGTGCGCATGCGGTGGGCGACCGAGAAGCGGCTGCCGGGGTCACGCAGGCTGTGGAGGATTCTCAAGTGTTCACTCCGCGACACAGGTCGAGCGCATTCGGGCCGCGAGCGGGAATGACCCGGCGTCTCCCCCGATCGGTGGGGGCGACCAGCGGATTGAGGCATTCATCTCCGGTCCATCTCCGGACCGCCTTCAGTCCGTCGCCCGGTGCCCCCGTGGAGTGCCCCCGCAGCGGGCGCACGGTACCGCCTCGCAGGGGGCGTGGGTAAGCTGTGCCGTCGGACGCCCGGCTCCCGCCCGACTTCGTGTGCAGAATGGGCGACGCGGACGCGGCCGGGATGCGGGCGAGCGGCAAGGCGACCTTCTGGGAGGGCTGAGCAGTCTGCCACCTTTGTGCCGCGGGTGGCGACTTCTTCAGGGTTGCGGCCGCTCAAGAGAAGCGGGACGGCGTTCGATGAGCTGCCCAGTCGGGTGTTGTGTTTAGGCATCAGTGCGACGGATGATTCCGGCGTGATGAGCGCGGGAATCGGGCGGACGGGCGAGGGGCGCGGTTGATGAACGGCAGCACGAAGGCGATCGAACGGTCAGGGGCGAGCTGCGTCCTGATCGGTTCCGAATCGCTGGCCATCCAGTGCGCAGAGATCCTGCTCGAAAAGGGGCTCGACCTGCGCGCCGTCGTCTCCACGGAGCCCCGCATCACGGCCTGGGCTTCCGCGCACGGCCTTCCGACCTTCGCCCCCGGCAAGGACCTCGCGGAGCGGCTTCGACCGATCGAGCACGACTATTTTTTCAGCATCACGAACCTCGCGATGATCGGCGAAGAGGTGCTGGCGCTCCCGCGCAAGGCGGCCATCAACTTCCACGACGGTCCACTGCCCCGTTATGCGGGCATGTACACCCCCGCCTGGGCGCTGATCCACGGCGAGGCCGAGTACGGCGTCACGTTTCACGAGATGACGCTCGGCGCCGACGAGGGCGACCTCTACGTCCAGCGCCATTTCGCGATCGCCCCCGACGACACCTCGCTCACGCTGAACACCCGCTGCTTCGAGGCCGCGATCGACGCCTTCGGCGAGCTCGTCGATCGGATCCGCGACGGCCGGCTCGAGAAGCGCCCCCAGGATCTCCGCGAGCGAAGCTATTTCGGACGCCACACGCGCCCCCCGACCGCCGCGATCCTCGACTGGAGCCGGCCCGCCGACGAGTTGGTTCGCATCGTCCGCGCCCTGAATTTCGGGAGCTACGAGAACGCCTTCGCCAGCGCCCGCCTGTTCCACGCGCAGCGACTCCACCTCATCCGCAGCGCGCGCGAGATCGACGCCGAGGCTGCCGGCGGATTCGGCGCGGCCCCGGGACAGATCCTGGCCCTCGACGAGAGCGGTCTCACCATCGCCTGCGGAGACTCGACCGCGATTGCGCTCGAGGAGCTCACCTGCCCGAAGGGCCTGCCCGTCGCGCCGCTGGAGCTCGCCGGCCGTCTCTCGCTCTCCGTCGGCGATTGCCTCGAGCTCGTCACGCCGTCGCTCGCCCTGCGGATCGCTGCGCAGGCCGAGCGGGCGACACAGGCCGAGGCCTGGTGGGTGAACCGTCTGTCGCGGATCGAGGGACCGGAGCTCCCGCTTCGCAAGGCGGACGCTGCCCGAGCGGAGGTCGGACTGGATCTGCGAGCGGCGCCGGCGAACGGCATCGAGATCGCCGCTCCGGCGCGCTTCGTCGGCCATGTCGAGCCCTGGATCGCCGGATTCGCCGCCTATCTCGCGCGGATCTGCGGTCGCGCGAGCCTGGACCTGAGCTATGCCGACCCGGGACTCACGGAAACGGTGGGCGAGCTCGCGGGTCTGTTCGCGGACCGCGTCCCGCTCCGCATCGAGCTCGATCTCGCGGGGACGAGCGACGAGGCCGTCGGCGCCGTCACTCGGAGTCTCGCGCGGGTGCACGACCGGTTCTCCTTCTTCCAGGACGTGGTCGCGCGCTATCCACAGCTCGCGCGCAATCCGCTGCTGCTGGCGGGCGGGCTCTCGACGGTGGCCGTCGAGGTTCGAGAGGATCCGGCGAGCGCAGTGCTTCCGTTCGGAGCGGACGCGATACTCGCGATCGCGCCGGGGGCTGCGCGCGCGCGGGCCAA
>JANMTD010000264.1:0-9109 GCA_031390075.1 Deltaproteobacteria bacterium
CTGTTCCCAGCAATAGATTCCCTGTTCTCGATTTAGGGAATTTGACGCGACGACCAGAGAAATCCCAGAGAGTTCAAATGCTTGTAGTATTCGATCCTGAAGGGTGATGTCCGAATCTGAGAGAATTCCCTGTACTTTCCCTGTAGAACAGGGAATCGGGCGCAGAGACGAGTTCGAGAGAGACTGCCTCCACCGCCATTGAGTCCGCGGTTGCAGAGACTTCTCCCGCGTATCCCCGTATGGTTCGAGAAAATCCCGCGATTCCACAGGGTTTTCGAATCGCGGCGGCCGAGATTCCGGACCAGAGGCCACGAATTTGGAGCTCGGATCGCCCTGTTTCGGATCGGATTCTGCGTCGCTTGCGCGTGTGGTTCGGAATCGATTCGGCGAATATCGGAAGTCACGCCGCGGTAAAGCCAGAATACGGTTTCGAGTCACATTCGCTCCGCCGTCCAGTCCAAGGAGCCGGCGAGCTGAAGCTGGGGATGTGCCCGGTTCCGATCGTTGAAATATAGACCGATTCCCGTCGGCGGAGCTTTGGCACACTACGCCGTTCGAACCACCCAAGCGCGGTGTCTGCAGGAGAAGAAAATGACGACCAAGAATCAGCCTCTACGAGAGCACGGATCCGTCGAACACTACGACGCCGTGATCATCGGTGCGGGCGTCAGCGGCATGTACGCCGTCCACCACCTGCGCGAGATGGGCTTTTCCGTCCGGGCGTACGACGGGGCGAGCGACGTCGGGGGCACCTGGTGGTACAACCGCTATCCGGGTGCACGGGTCGATGGCCCCGGCAGCCCGTTCTATTGCTACACGTTCACGGAAGAGCTCATGAAGGAGTGGGATTGGGAAGAGACCCAGTCCGAGCAGTCCGCGGTGCTCGCCTACATCGAACACGTCGCCGATCGGTTCGACCTCCGCCGCGACATCCAGTTCGATACCTGGGTGCAAGACGCCCGCTACGACGAAGCGGCGCAGCGCTGGACGGTCGAGACCAGCACGGGCGTGCGCGCCTCCGCCCAGTTCTTGATCTGCGCGGTGGGCGCCCTGTCGACGGCGAACATGCCCGACATCCCGGGGATCAAGGACTTCCGCGGCGAGACCTATCACACTGGCCAGTGGCCTCACGAGCCCGTTTCCTTCGAAGGTAAGCGGGTTGCCGTGATCGGCACGGGCTCCTCGGGGATCCAGGCGATCCCCGAGATTGCCAAAACGGCAGCGCACGTGACGGTGCTCCAGCGCACGGCGCAATACGCCTTTCCCGCCGGCAACCGGCCTATCACGCCCGATGACATGGCGGAAGCGAGAAGGAACTGGGAGACCACCCGCGCGAAGATGATTGCGCATCCGGGAGGCTTTCCGGCCGACCCCCACTCGCGCTCGGCGCTCAATGCCACTCCGGAGGAGCGTGAGGCGCTCTACGAGAAGCTTTGGCAGATCGGGAGCTTCCGGTTCTTTCTCGAGAGCTACAACGACATCGCGATCAACGAGGAAGCCAACAAGTCGCTGGCCGACTTCGTGAAGGCCAAGATCCGCCAGATCGTGCGCGATCCCGCGACCGCCGAGAAGTTGATACCCGACCACTTTGTGATGACGAAGCGTCCGATCCTCGACAACGGCTACTTCGAGACCTACAACCGCGACAACGTCACGTTGGTCGACCTACGTGACGATCCCATCGAGCGGTTCACCGCGACGAGCGTGGTGACCCGGACGGGCGAGCACCCGATCGACATGCTCGTGTTGGCGACGGGCTTCGATGCCATCAGCGGCTCGATGTTGCGTCTCGATCCCAAGGGACGCGGCGGCGTGAGCCTGAAGGAGCGATGGCGCGATCGATTCCACAACTTTCTCGGCCTCACGGTCGGCAGCTTCCCCAACCTGTTCATGATCCACGGTCCCGGGTCGCCCGGCGTGTTCTACAACATGCCCCTCGGCGCCGAGCGCCAGCTGGGTTGGATCGGCAACTGCATGCGCCACCTGCGCGAGCAGGGGCTGGGCGCGATCGAGCCCACGACCGAAAGCGAAGTGGCCTGGGCCAACGAAGTCAGCACGCTCGCCAACTTCACTCTCTTCCCGCGTACTGATTCGTGGTGGACAGGCGCAAATGTTCCGGGCAAGCCTCGTTACTTCTCTGCGTACCTGGGTGGTTCACTGTACTACCAACGCATCGCCGAAGTGGCTGGCAAGGACTACGAAGGGTTCAGGTGCGAGCCGGCGCACCGCGTGGACGGCGCTGAGGTGTCGTGAGCCGCTCCGCTTTGGTCGGGAGTCTGCCGCGTCCCCGAAAGGGACCGAGCGACCCTACTTCTGCTTTTCGACGACCACTCGCCCCGCCGCATTCACGTAGACGTGATATTTGTTCCCGTCCTTGCACGATGCAGCGTAGTCGTTCTCGGCGTTCACTTTGACCTCGACGACCTCGGCGCACGGCAATCCTTGAAGCGCGATCACAGCCGTCAGATCCTTCTTCTGGGTCTCGTCGTCGGCGAGCGACGGCCAGGCGAAGAGCAGCGACACGACGAGCGATTGCGCCAGGTACACAGCAACTCGATTCATGGATTCTCCCGAATTCAGCCCTGAAGGGCCGCGAACTTCTTCGAGTCCGAAAGCATGGCCCAGATCGCCTCGCGCGAGGCCGAGATGGCCGACGCGAGTTGTTGATCCTCGTCCTGCAGCAGTGACAGCACCTTCATCATCAACAGCTCGTACGACTGGCGTAGACCCGCCATGGTGAGCTTCGAGGTGCCCAGGTAGTACTCGCGAAACTGATCCAGCAGGTCGTCGACCTGATTCTTGAGTGCGATCTTGGTAAGGACGCCTATGGCCTTGGTTTCCCTGAGCTGCTGCTTCAGGGTAGTCAAGTCGAGCATCGGCGTCGTGGGATGTCCGTTGGCAACGGGTGAAGCGACCACGGGCTCGATCGGCGGCGGGATTGCCGCGCTCGCTGCAGGCGGCGCGGGCGGCGCGGGAGGAGCGGGACGCGCGGGAGTAGTGGGATGCACGGCCGGCGCTGTCGTCGGCAGGGTTGGATGGGCGGTGGGCTCAGCCTCGTCCGGTTTCGTCTCGACGACAGACGGCTGGGTTTCAGGTGTGACAGGGTCGCAGCCCGCGGTGAGGAGCACGAGCAGCACGACCCCGCGAGCAACGTACATCAGTGGGTTCTCCATCTCGTGGTACGCCAGAAAATCCGCCGAGTCAGGCGTTCGTCTCTCGAAGCTGGCGGTCCCGCAGCCCCACCGGCTCGTCCACCGCTTCGTCGCCGAGCACTTTCTCCTCGCCGATGACGATCGCATCGGGAGGCGCCGGCATACCGGGTAGGACTTTCCCGATTCCGTCGCGTAGGGCCAAGCCGGCGTCGATGACCAGGGCGCGCAGGTCATCGGTCACGCTTTCGGGGGTTCGCGCGGTCCATTCGATGGAGCGGTACGGATGCGTGCGATGAGCCGCGTGGGCAGCGTCAAAACACGACCTGCAGAGCGGCTTTCGACAATCCTCGCAGTAGGCGACCGCCAGGTGATCGGGGTCTTGCGCGCATACCATCGCGGAGAGCGGAAGGTGTCGGTAGAGCGATGCGAGTACGAGCTCGACGCCGTTCTCGGCGCACGTCCGTGCACCGAGCTCTTTGGACCGTGCCTGCATTTCGGGCCGGGCGCACGCCGCGAAGGCTTCCGCGAGCCGGTCGCTCGACAGCTCGCCGATCGGAATCGGCTCGGGGCCGGCGCCGGCGTCGGCGACCATGCGCCCCCAGAAGTACTGGTCACCGAAAAACGGCACGATGACGGTCGGAAGGCCCGCGCGAAGTCCGGCCGCGGTCGTGCCCGCGCCTCCGTGGTGGCAGACTGCGCGGCAGCGCGGGAAGAGCCAATCGTGTGGCGTATCTCCAACCGCATGGACGCTTGCGGGCGGCGCGGATCCACCGAGCTTCGCCCAGCCTTCGGAAACGACCCCACGCACCTTCGCTTTGTCGAAGGCCTCGAAGATCGTGCGCGTGAGCCGCTCGCGATCCGCCGCTACGCAGGACCCGAACCCGACGTAGATGGGCGAGTCGCCCGCGGCGAGAAAGTCGCGCAGCGCCGGCGGCGGCTCGTACTCCTCCGCCTGGTCCCAGAATACGAAGCTCGCCAGATCGATGTGGGGTCCCCAGTCGGCGGGTCTCGGGACGAGGCTCTCCGGAAAGAGATAGGTGAATGGCACCTCGTTGTCTTCGAGAATCCCTGTCCCGTCGTCGAGACCCAGCGGCGGAAGCCCAAGCGTCCGCGTGCGGAAGCCATTGGCCACGTCGGCGACGGCTCCCCACATCAAGGTGTCGACGACACCGTAAGAAAGCCAGTTGAGGACGCGGTGATCGCCGTTCGCGTCGAGGCGGGAGAGCGGGTGCGGATAGGCCTCCGTCGATGTCCACGGCATCGTGAAGATCATGTGGAGGGGGAGACTCAGGGCCTCGGCGCAGTGAAAGTGACCGTAGCTCGGCGGATTGGCGATGATCCCGTCGGCGGTGAAGGGTCGCGCGTCGGCTCGCCCCGGATCCGGCTCGGTGCACGCCTTCCAGGTCGACTCCAGGATCTCCCCGACGAGCGCACGCTTGCGCGGCAGATCCTCGACGATCTGGTCGATCTGCGTCGGCACCACACTTCCTCCCGTGCGGATCATGTACTCGATCAGCTCGTGTGGATCGCCGGCGAGTGGATAGAACTCGAGACCCGCCTTCTCGACCAGCGGCCGGAACTCCTCGTGGGTCGCCAACCGGACGCGGTGACCGGCGGCGGCAATCCCCCGGCCGATCGGCACGAACGGCTGCACGTCACCGCGCGAGCCGACGACCAGCATGACGATCGACATCGGAGGCACGCGGGGCATGGGTAACCGCGCCGCATCGTATGCCGGCAGCTCCGTCCTGTAGGAGCGCATCCACGGCTCCATCTCCTGCAAGGCGTCCGGTCCCGAGTCGAAGTCGAGCTGGAATCGGTCGTCAGCCGCCGCACCGACCCGCTTCAGTGCGCGCAAGCCTGCCGCCCGCATCCGCTGGCGGTGCAGGCGCCGCTTCAGGAACGCGGACGCCACAGAGCTCCAAACGGTCGGCTGCGCGAGTGTCATTCGAGCTGGATCTTCCACCGGGCATCGAACCGCGCGGCGCGACGAACGAGCCCATCTCGGCTGTTATTGGAATACCAAGCACACGAGAGCCGACGCGACCACCGGAACTCCCCCCTCGGCGTCTTGCATTGGCGGATTGGATTATCCGGGTCGTCTGAGTGATCGGGTATCCACAGATCCAGGAAAAAAACGATCCGAGATCGATGAAATCCGCGGCCAGCTGAGTGATGAGCGCCCAGCCGTTCTCGAGCCAGAGACGGTGTAGGAACCTGTTGGCCACATACGAGATTCCATCGAGCGACACGCGGCATTGGCGCGAGCTCGCTGCACCCGGCGATTGCCCAGGGCGACTCGGAAGCCCTTTCCAAGCCACAGCGTCTTTCGCTTCATGGCGTACTCGCGAGCGCATTGGTCTGAATAGACACGGGCGCGAATATTGTTCTCGTCATTCTCAATTCCACGATGATGTAGGAGTTTGCCGCGCTCATCTCGGCGATCTTCGGCCACCGTCGTCCTTGGAGCGATTCCACTGCCGGTTCTGCGCGGAAATCGTCCACCGGCACTCTGAGAGACTGACGCATGCTGGCTGGGAGAGTGCCTTTGTAGAAAATGCCGTCTTGCGACGTGTCTGTTACGCGACAGCGGGCTCCTGGAGCGATTGGGGTTGGCATGCGACTTGCTCTCGATGTTCTTCAGGGAGTACCTGAACATGAACAGATTCCATTTGATCTGGCTCGCGAGCGCCGGAATCGCGACGATGGGCTTGGGATGTGCGTCTACACCGCTGGCAACGCAAGAAGTGTCGCGGGCGAATTCCGCGCTCGATCAGGCCGAGGCCAACGGCGGTGCCGAATATGCCGCCCTCGAGATGCGAAACGCTCGAGAGAAGCTCGAAAAGTCAGACAAGTTGTCCGACGACGGTGAGGGCGTCGAGGCGATGCGCGCGGCGGAGGAAGCGGAGGTCGACGCGCTGCTGGCCCTCGAGAAGACACGCCGCGCCAAGGCTCAGGCGTCAGTCGAGGAGCTCCAGAAGACCACGGGCGCAATGGAAGAGGAGATGACCGATGACGCTCGCTAGAATAATCGTCCCGTCCCTGGCCGCATTTTCGTTGGCTTGCGCCAGCGGTCCGCCCCCGATCGCAGAGGAGGTGCGGAGCGACTACAAGCAGGTCGCGAGCGACCCGAACGTCGCCGAGTATGCTGCGATCCAACTGGACACCGCGGACAAGGCCGTGCGGCAGCTCGAAGGGACCCGCCGGAATGAAAAGGAGGACGTAGACCACTACAGCTATCTCGCCAAGCAGCGCATCGAAATTGCGCGCGAGGCGGGTCTGGCGGGGGCTGCGGAGGCCGAAATCGAGACGCTGGGTGAGCAGCGAAATGAGCTACGCCTGCATGCGCGCACGGTCGAGGTGGATCGAGCGCGCGCCCAGGTGGATTCCGCAGAAGAGCGTGCGCGGGAACTCGAGGAACGGATCGACGAGCTCAATGCGAAGCAGACCGAGCGCGGCCTCGTCATGACGATGAGCGACGTGTTGTTTGCCTTCAACAGTGCACAGCTGCTGCCCGGTGCGAATCGAGCACTCGGCGAAGTGGCGGATCTGCTGAATGAGTACCCGGACCGGCGGGTGGCGATCGAGGGCCACACCGATGCCATCGGCTCAGATAGCTATAACCGCGAGCTGTCACAACAGAGGGCAAACTCGGTTGCGGCTTTCCTGAGAAGTCGGGGTGTCGATCCGTCACGTCTCACGGTCGAGGGGCTTGGTGAATCGATGCCTGTCGCGTCGAATGACGAAGACGCCGGCCGGCAAGCGAATCGGCGCGTCGAGATCGTGCTCGCTCCCGAAGCGCGGACGGGCGGCGCTCCGAGTGTCGGAGCAGGACCGCCTGTCAATTCTCAAAGTTCGCCCGGTCCGTCGAAGTTTTGATTTGAGCCCAGACCGCTAGGCCGCATCGCGCCCGACCCGCAGAAGTCCAATGACCTGAGCTTCGGAAGACGACGTGGGCTCGTTTCTCCGTCCGGCCCGGCCGGCGAACCATCGTTGGGCAGCCCATTCTGCCAAGGGCTGCCCAACGAAGTCGGCTCGGGTTGGATTCAGGTCTTGAGGTTCTGGGGGATTCGAGGTCGAGACCGGCCTGGTCCGCCCTGCGATATTCTCGCCGCGATTCTGAAGGATGGCCTGCGTGCCCGTTTGATCCTCGGCCGCATTTCCAAGTGGCTTTATCGATTGGGTGCGCGGCCGGCGGCTGCAACGCGACCGCTCCCCGAGCCTGAGCACTTGAACGTCTGTGTTGGGTATGACCCCGGATCGTGCCCAAACGCAATCGGCGGGAATCGATTGAGAATTCGAGTGGTTGGCTGACGATCGATCTCGGGCTCAGAGATCGATTTCGGAGCCCCCATCGACCGAGCTAGCGTGCGGGTCCCTGCCGCCGCGGACGATTCAGTGCCGATTGTTCGGCGGGGGTGGGAGCGGAGCGGGGTCCAGTGTCCGGCACGAAGAACTTCTTCCTCCACTACGACTTTCGAGCGCCGGCGATCGGGCCGCCGGCCGTGGACCTCTATTCCGCGGCGCTCGAGCAGTGCGCGTGGGGGGAGGCCGTGGGCTTCGACGAGGTCGTGATCTCGTCGCACCACGGCTGCGAAGACGACTACGGACCGGCTCCACTCATCGCGGCGACGGCGATCGCGGCGCGGACGCAGCGACTGCGCATCGCACCGGTGCTGGCGCTGCCGCTCTACGACCCGATCCATCTCGCCGAGGAGGTGGCCGTGCTCGACCTCGTCGCGCGCGGCCGCATCGAGCTCGTCGTCGGCGCGGGCTACCGGCCGAGCGAGTTCGCGATGTTCGGCGGCGCGATGGGGTCGCGCGCGCCGCGGATGGAGGAGGGGATCCCGACGCTGCGTGCCGCCTGGCGCGGCGAGTCCTTCGAATTCCGCGGTCGGCATGTCCTCGTGCGGCCGCGGCCCGCGCAGCCCGGCGGGCCGCTGATCTGCTATGCGGGTTACTCGGCGCCGGCGGCTCGCCGCGCCGCCCGCCTCGCCGACGCCTTCATGCCGATGCCGGGGGGCGACGCAGAGCCGATCTACATCGACGAATGTCGACGGCTCGGGCGCGAGCCGCTGCTGAAGCGGCGGATCGCCTGGATGTTCCTGTTCGTGACGCAGGACCCCGATCGCGCCTGGGCTCGGCTCGCGCCGCATCTGCTCCACGTCGCGAACTCTTACGCGCGCTGGATGAGCGAAGCCGGAACGACCCCCGTCTACACGCCGGTCTCGGACGTCGCCTCGCTGCGGGCGACGGGGACCTTCCAGGTCGTGACGCCGGAAGAGTGCGTGAAGCTCGTCGAGGGCGTCGACGACGTCATCGTCGACCCGCTCTTCGGCGGGATCCCGCCCGCGCTCGCCGAGGAGAGCCTCGACCTGCTCGCGAGCCGCGTGCTTCCCGCCTTTCGCGGCACCCGCACGCCGGATCGGGAAATTCAGTGAAGCTGTAGCGCGCGCGGGCCGAAGCGGATCTACGAACAAGGGAGATCCGAGAGGCGACGTGATCACGCGAATTGCACAGGTCGCGCTCGTCTATCTGATGGTCTGGTCGCCCGCGCCTCCGGCATTGGGCGATGCGCGGCCCGACATCGGGACATTGACCTTCGTCCTCGAAAACGATGTCTTCGTCCACAACGACGAGGGTTATACGAGCGGTGTGGCGCTGATCTGGGTCCCGCACACGACGCCGGATTGGGCCTCGCGCCTCGCTCACTTCTTCCCCTGGATTTCGGAGCAGGGCCGCGTCCGCGTCGCATACGCCTTCGGCCAGAGTATTTTTACCCCGTCCGATGTCACCGTGCCGGATCCTCCGCACGACGACCGCCCTTATGCGGGTTGGTTGTACGGCACGCTTGGCCTGGGGATCGAGACCGGGCGACGACTCGACCACCTCGCCCTGACGCTGGGCGTGATCGGGCCGGCATCCGGCGCGGAGCAGTCCCAGAAGCTCTTGCACGA
>JANMTD010000269.1:0-6362 GCA_031390075.1 Deltaproteobacteria bacterium
CAGGAACGCAAGCGAGAGCGCGTACGACGCCGTTCGCACGCTGATCGAGGGGTCGCGGGCGGCCGCCAGGATCGCCGCGAAGATGGCGAAGCTTCCGACCAGGCAGGTCAGCACCGTGACCCGGGCGCGCAGCAGCGACTCTCCCTTCTCACCCAGCACCGCGTCGGGGAGGAAGAGGTCCGCGATCCGAACCAGGAGGACCCACTTGCGCTGGCGTTCGACGCCTCCTCCCTTGTGGCTCGAATCCGGCATGCATCGGATTCTGTCAATCCGCTCCGACCGGGTCAAGCAAAGGCCGTTCGCGTTTGCGGTCGACGTGCTTGCCAGGCGACCCGCTTCGGGGATGATTCGACCGCCGGCTCGGCCGGTCTCGAGGAGATCCCCATGCCTGCCTTCGTCCTGGTCCACGGCGGCGCCCACGGCGCCTGGTGTTGGGAGCGCCTGCTCCCGCTGCTCGAGCGCGATCCCCGCGTTACCCGCGCGATCGCCATCGATCTACCCGGCCACGGCACGCGCATCGGCTCGAAGCCCCAGGACGAGATCCAGCTCGCGGACTACGTCGACACGGTCGCCGGCGACATCGAGGGCGCGGACCTCGCGGACGTCGTCCTGGTCGGCCACTCCCTCGCCGGCATCACGATCCCCCATGTGGCGGCGCGCCTGCCGCAGCGCCTGCGCCGCGTCGTCTACCTCTCGACGACGAATCCCGCGCTCGGCCAGTCGGTGATGGACGAGCTCCAGACGCATCCCCTCTCGCCGATCTCCCGGGGTATCGACGTGACGGACGCCTTCTGCAGCGATCTCGACGCCGCGACTTCCGCCTGGCTCCGGAGCCGGCTCGGGCCCGAGCCCCAGGGCCCCATGGAGGAGAAGGTGACGCGTGTCGCGGGGCCGCCCGAGATCCCGTCGAGCTATGTGATTCTCGAGCAGGACGAGGTGCTCCCGCCCGCCTATCAGCTCGAGCACGCGAAGCGGATCCGCGCCGGCGAGGTCGTGCGCCTGGCCGCGGGCCACAGCGTCTTCGCCTCCCAGCCCGAGGCTCTCGCCGAGCTGCTGCTCCGATACACCTGACGCGCGTCGTCGGCGATGCCGTCGCGTCCGCCGGGCACTCCGGACCCTCTCGACACGGACGCTAGGCGCCGTTCCAGGCCGCGCTCGTCGTATGCCCGCCGGAGAAAGCGATGATCTCGATGCGCGCGCCGTCGGGGTCGGTGACGAAGAACATCCGGACACCGCCTACCTCGACCGGGGGCGAGAGCGGCGCGAGGCCACGCGCGAGGAAGTCCGCGTGGGTCGCGTCGATGTCCACGACGGAGATCGAGATGTTGCTCCAGCCCGTGAATCGGCCCGCCGGCGGCGGCGAGAGCTTCGGATTCTCGAAGTGGATCAGCTCGATCGAGACCTTGCCCGCGCCGGGCACGAGCAGGCCGATCATGCGCCCGCGCGCCGCCTTCGTCTCGGTCACCGCGTCGAGGCCCGGCCCGTCGAGCCGGACGTCGAAGAGCTGCCGCAGGCCGAGCCCATCGCGGTAGAAGCGGAGCGCGCGCTCGAGGTCGGAGACGCGCACGGTGATATGCGAGAAGTCGCGGTAGGCGAGCGTGCTCACGACGGCCGCGCGCTCACAGGTCCTGCTTGTGCGTGCCGTCGCAGAGCGGCGCCTTCTTCGTCGCCTTGCAGCCGCAGAAGTAGACCGCCTTGCTGGCGGTCGCGGAGTACTTCACGGGCGCCATGCCCGTCCCCTAGTCCGAACCGTCGCAGAGGGGCTGCGTCGCGCTGCGGCCGCAGGCACACCAGAAATAACTCTTGCCCGTCTCGACCTCGACGGCGAAGGGGGTATCGGAAACGCGGATGGGATCGGGCATGCTGGGCTCCTCGGGTGGTCGACGAATCGAGTTTGTCCCGAAGGATCCGGGGATGCAAGCCAGCGAGCGACTTTCGCTTCACGGATGAGACGGAGACCTGTGCTCGCGGACCCCGAGCAAACCACCCCCGCCTGTCGCACACTGCGCCTCGATGTCGAGCCGACGAATCGCGCCCCTCGTCCGCCACGGGATCTTCCCCGCGACCCTCGTCGCCGCGCTCTTCGCGACCCACGCGATGCTCGCGCGCGGCACGGCGCCACAGGCCGTGATCGTGATCTGGTTCGGGCTGATGCCCTTCGTCGCGCTCCTCGAGCGGCTGATGCCGCGCCATCCCGAATGGAATCGAAGCCACGACGACCGCCTGACCGACGCGATCTACCTGCCCGCGAGTCTCGTCGTCGCAGGCGGTTTGTCGGCACTCTGGGGCGGATTCCACGTCTTCCTCGCGGGCGAGATCACGCGCGCAGTCGGAGCGCCTGTCTGGCCCGACACCTGGCCCATCGCAGCCCAGGTCCTGCTCGCCTGTGCCACCGCCGAGCTCTTCGCCTACTGGCCCCACCGCTGGATGCACGAGAGCCCCTTGCTCTGGCGTTTCCACGCAATCCACCACTCCGCGCGCCGCGTCTACTGGCTGAACGGCCTGCGCGCCCATCCGGGCGAGCACCTCTTCCGCGGCTTCCTCAGCTCGATCCCCCTCGGCGTACTCGGCGCGCCGCCGGAGGTCCTGGCCTACGTCCTCGTGATCAGCCGGGTCGCCGGCCTCTTCCAGCACGCGAACATCGATTTCGCCCTCGGCCCCTTCGCCTGGGTCTTCAGCATCGGCGAGCTCCACCGCTGGCATCATTCGAAGGTGCGCCACGAGGCCGACCACAACTACGGCGACACGTTCATCGTCTGGGACACGCTCTTCGGGACGCGCTATCTCCCGGCCGGTGTCGGGGCTCCAACCGCGGCGGGCTTCGAGGGCGTCGAGGCCTATCCCACGAGCTGGTGGGGACAACAGCTCGCACCGTTTCGGGACACCCGCTGAGGGGAAGGATCAGGAATGAGAAGCCAATCGAATGGGCGTCCGAGAGCGGACGTCGCGCACTTTCTCGGGCTTTCGCTCGGGCTCGGGCTCGCGTTCACCCTCGCCCTCGCCTCCCTCGCCTGCCAGGATCCGGACTCGGGCCCGATCGACTACGCGGGTCCCGTCGCGGGCTGGACGCATTCGAGCGGGAATCTCGCCGGCCAGCGTTATTCGCCGCTGACGCAGATCAATCGCGAGAACGTCGGGCAGCTCGAGGAGGCCTGGCGCTTCGAGAGCGGCGACTTCTCTCCCACGACTTCCCTCCAGGTGACGCCGATCCTCGTCGACGACGCGCTCGTTTTCTGTACGCCGACCGATCAGGTGATCGCGATCGACGCGGAGACCGGCGCCGAACGCTGGCGCTTCAACCCCGAGGTCAATCTCGAGGGCACCTACAACCCGGTCTGCCGCGGTGTCGCGCATGCGATCGTCGAGGCGCCCGCCGCGCCCGAAACGCTCGATGCGGCCGCCGCCGCCGAAGCGCCGACGACCGACTGCAGCTCCCGCATCTTCCTCGGCACCCTCGACGCCCGCCTTATCGCCCTCGATGCGCAGACGGGGATCCCGTGCGCAGATTTCGGGACGAATGGTCAGATCAGTCTCCTGACCGGCATCGGCGATTCTCGCCCGGGCGAGTACACGATGACCTCGCCGCCGATGGTCGTCGGCGACCGCGTCGTGACCGGCGCCTGGGTGACCGACGGACAGCGCGTCGATTCCCCGGGCGGCGTGATCCGCGCGTTCGATACGCGCACGGGGGCGCTCGTCTGGGCCTGGGATCCGGTGCCCGACGATCGCGATCCCGTCAGCGCCGCCGACATCGCGGCGGGGGGCCAGTACACGCGCGGCACCGCCAACGCCTGGACGCTGCTCTCGGCCGACGCAGAGCAGGGCCTCGTCTTCGTGCCGACCGGCAATGCTTCGCCCGACCACTACGGCGGCGAGCGCCACGGTCTCGACGCGTTCTCCAGCACGGTCGTCGCCCTCGACGCGAAGACCGGCGAGCGCCGCTGGCATTTCCAGACCGTGCACCACGATCTCTGGGACTACGATGTCGCGTCGCAGCCCGTTCTCTACGAACAGCCGGCAGGGGCGCCGGGGGGCGAAGGTCGCCCGGCCCTCGCCCAGGCGACGAAGATGGGCCACATCTTCCTGCTCGATCGCCTGACGGGCGAGCCGATCTTCCCGGTCGAGGAGCGAACGGTTCCGCAGGGCGATGTCGTCGCGGGCGAGTACGTCTCCCCGACCCAGCCCTTTCCGACGCTGCCCGCGCCGCTGCATCCCCACTCGCTCCCGCCCGAGGATGTCTGGGGCCTGACGCCGATCGATCGCTCCGAATGCCGCCGGATCGTCGGTGCGCTCCGCAACGAAGGCATCTTCACGCCGCCCTCGCGCGAGGGCACGGTCGTCTTCCCGGGCCTCGGTGGCGGCGTCAACTGGGGCTCCTTATCGGTCGATCCCTCCGAGGGCACGCTCGTCGTCAACTCGATGCGAAATCCCTTCATCGTGAGCATCGTGCCCCGCGAAGAGGCAACGAGTCTCGAGGGAACCGACCTCGTCGGCGCGCAGCCCCAGGAGGGCACGCCCTACGTGACGATCCGCGCGCCGCTCTTGTCGTCATGGGGCATGCCGTGTACGCCGCCGCCGTGGGGAAACCTGACGTCGATCGATCTCGCCACCGGCAAGACGCGCTGGCAGGTCCCGCTCGGCAACCTGCGCGAGCTCGCCCCCGCCTTCGGCCAGCTCTTTACCTGGGGCACGCCCAGCCAGGGCGGCCCGATCCAGACCGCCGGCGGCCTGATCTTCATCGGGGCCACCATGGACCGCACCTTTCGCGCCTTCGATGCGGAGTCGGGTGCGCTCCTCTGGAGCACGCTGCTGCCGACCTCCGCCCACGCGACGCCCATGACCTATCGCCTGCGCAAGGACGGCCGCCAGTTCGTCGTGATCGCCGCCGGCGGCCATTTCCCGCTCGGCTCACCGCCGGACGACGCGCTGATCGCCTATGCCCTCCCCGATCCGGCCCTCCCGGAGCCGAAATAAGAGGCCGCCCATGCTCGACCAACACGATCTGATCCTCTGCTCGGGCACGCTATTCGGCCATCCCCTGCGCGCGAAGATCCGCGCCGCCGCCGAGAACGGCTACCGCGGCATCACGCTCTGGCCGGAGGACGTCGCCCAGGCGCATTCCGAGGGACTCTCCGACGCCGACATCCGGCAGCTCCTCGCCGACCACGGCCAGGTCGTCGTCGACATGGATCCGCTGCTCGACTGGACGCCGCAAGCTCTGCCGAAGCCCGGCGAGGCGGTCGTCGCGGTGACCCCCGAGCACGAGTTCTACGCGATCGCCGAGGCCTTCGGCGCGCGCTCGCTGAACGTCGTCCAGGGCTTCGGAAAGAGCCTCGATCTCGACCGCGCCGCCGCCGATCTCGCCGGCGTCTGCGACCGCGCGAAAGACCACGGCCTGATCGTCACCCTCGAGTTCCTCCCCTGGTCCGGCATTCCGAACGCCGCCGTCGCCCTCGACCTCGTCGAGCGCACCGGCCGCAGCAACGCGACCGTCCTCGTCGATACCTGGCACTGGTTCCGCGGCGGTGCGGATCTCGGCGTGCTGAAGGCCCTCCCGGGCGGGAAGGTCGGGAGCGTGCAGCTCAATGACGCCACGGCGACGGGTCCAGCCAACATGATGCTCGAGAGCATGCAGAACCGACTCATGCCGGGCGACGGCGTGATTCCGATCGCGGAAGTCGTGCGCGTGCTCGACCAGATCGGATCGACTGCGCCGATCGGCCTCGAAGTCTTCCACGAAAGCCACGCCCGCATGGACGCTTGCGAGGTCGCGCGGCGGGGGGCGGAGGCGACGCGGCGGGTGCTCTCACTGGCGCGAGGCTGAACAGCAATCGTCTCTCTCATGATTTGCTGTCCGGTGTCACAAGCCGCGATCGGCGCGGAGCATGGGACGCGAATGGCTCGCCCCTGGCACGGCCTACGATCCACCTCGGCGGCTGAATCTTCGATGTAGCGCTCCGCTGGCGCGGCCTCCGGCTGCGCTTTACTTCGCGTCCCATGCTCCGCGCCGCTCGCTCGCTTGGGTGCTGAACGATGAGACGCTCGGGACGAGGCCTCGAATTGGAAGCGATCGGGGCGAACACTCTCCGCAAGCCTTCGGCTTTCGCCAACCGAAATCGATGGAGAATTCGGCCGCGGCTTGTCTCATTGAGGGTGGGGGCATGCGCCCTCTCGATCGGCCGGGCAGAACACATCGCCTCTGCACAACGCCCACCACAACCCAATCAACGATCGCTGATTCGTCCCGCGACGTTCGCCCCGCGTTGCACGCACCCATGAGCGTCCGGCACGGCGGGGCTCGACGCGAAGTAAAGCGCAGCCGGAAGTCGCCTCAGCGATGCGCTCCGTCGAAGCGCCGAGCG
>JANMTD010000305.1:0-12429 GCA_031390075.1 Deltaproteobacteria bacterium
TGTCGCGGGGGCGCGTAGTAGACGTGCTCCACGACCGGCGGCGGGTAGTACACGTACTCCACGACGGGCGGCGGGTAGTACACGTGCTGCACGACCGGCACCGGCACCGGCATCGGCGCCGGGAAACGGCCGCTCCGGTGGTCGAAGACTGCTGCCGTGCGGTAGTCGCCCGCGATCGTCGCCGCCAGCGCGACGACGCCGAGGTGCGTGTCGATGACCCGAGCCGGGATCGACGCGCGCGGGTCCCAGTAATCCCAGCGATCCCCGGCGGCGGCGCTCCCCGCCGCCACCATTCCGAAGACTGAAAGAGCCAGAGCCGAGCTGCACTGCCACGTCCGTCGATTCGTCGATCGCACTTCGATTCTTCCTCCCGTGAACGGGTCCAAACGACCGTTCGTGCGGGAATGGATGGCGGTGCGCCTCGGCGGTTCCCGACTGCCGGTCCAGCGTGCGCTCGCTGCATCGCCTTGCTGCAGCGCGTGCGCGGGCTGCGGTCGGCAGCGGCGTTTCGGAACGCAGTGACTCGAAAGGGGCCCGCTGTGCGCTACGCCGGGGCGATCACGAGAGTGCCGTTGTGGCCCCCGAATCCGAAGGAATTCGAGAGCGCGGGCCCGGGCTTCCACTCGCGCGCCGCCCCCATCACGACGTCGATCTTCGGGAGCTCGGGATCGAAATTCTCGAGCCCCGCGGTCGGCGGGATCAGCGCGTGCTGCATGCTGAGCACGACCGCCGCGGCTTCGAGCGCGCCGGCGGCGCCGAGGGAGTGGCCCGTGACGCCCTTGATGGAGGTGACGGCGGGGCCCGGCGTTCCGAAGAGCTGGGCGATGCCCTGGGCCTCGCACTCGTCGTTGAGGGCGGTGCTCGTGCCGTGGGCGTTGATGTGGACGATGTCTCGGGGCGTCAGCTTCGCGTCGGCCAGCGCGCGGTGCATGCAGCGATAGGCGCCCATGCCGCCGGGGGCGGGCGCCGTGATGTGATAGGCGTCGGCGAGACTTGCGGAGCCCTTCATCTCGGCCAGGATCGTGGCACCGCGGGCCTTCGCCGTCTCCCAATCCTCGAGCACGAGGATCGCAGCGCCCTCGGAGATCACGAAGCCGTCGCGTGCCACGTCGAACGGCCGCGAGACGCCGGTCGGCGACATCGCCTTCATGTTCGTGAAGCATGCGATCGACACCTCGGTCATCGCCGCCTCCGAGGCGCCGGCGAGCACCGCGTCGCAGAGGTCCCACTGGATCCAGCGCGTCGCCTGGCCGATCGCGTGGGTTCCGGTCGCGCAGGCGGTCGCGACGGTTTCGCAGGGACCCTGGAAGCCCCACCGGATCGAGATCGCCGCCGCGGCCGCGTTCGCCATCATCATCGGGACGGTGAACGGCGAGACGCGCCGGCCGCCTTTTTCGACCAGCACCTTCGTCTGCTCTTCGTGGACCTCGGCGCCGCCGATCCCCGTCCCGATGAGCACGCCGGTCCTCTCGGGCGAGGCCGACAGCGGTCCGGACTGCGCGAGCGCTTCCCGCGCCGCCGCGATCGCGAACTGCTCGAAGCGGTCGGCGCGCCGGATCGCCTTCGGATCGTCGTAGGCCTGGCTCGGATCGAAGTCGTGGACCCGGCGTTCACCTGTCGGCTGCGGCCGCAGGAGTCCCTCCCAGAAGGCGTCCTGACCGACGCCGACCGGCGAGACCACACCCAGACCCGTGATGGCGACACGCCGCATTCGTGACCTCCCTGCGAGCGGCGCTGGTTTTACCACAGGGCACGTCGGAAGGCTTTGGTCCGGACTGCTTGTCGTCCGGAAGCGCTTCGAGAAAGTGAGTCTACACGCTGCGCTAGAAGAGGCTGATCGGCGACTTGCCCCGCTGCCGCACGTGGAGCTGGCGGTCGCCGTGCCGACGCCTTCGCATCCGACCCTGGAGAGCGCGTCGCCGGCTCTCGAGGGCGTCGGGCGCGCCCGCGGCGGCGCGTTTTCGCTCCTGGCGGAACGCGACGAACGCGTCGTAGGCCTCGATCTCGTGGCGCAGGTCCTGGACGACCAGCTCGACCATGACGGCGTCGTCGAGGTAGCCCAGTCCCGGCACGCGATCGGGGATCAGGTCGTCGGGATCGGCGAAGTAGGCGAGCGCGTTCAGGACGCGCTTTCGGTCCGTGCCCTCGAGTCGCCACTGGATGTCGCGGAGCATGTCGATCAGCTTGCGCAGCTGATCCATGCGACTGCGGACGAACTCGGGCGCCTCGGCCGCACGCACTTCGACGAGCAGGACCTCGGCCTCGCGCAGGATGATCTCCTCGTTCGCGGAGTTCTCGCCCTTGCGAACCTTCTGGAGCACCTGGCGGAAATAGCGGAGGTCCTTGTCGGAGAGCTCGAAGGTGATTTTCATGTCCGGCAGTCTAACCAAAAAAAATTGCCCTCAAGAGCAATTTTTTCAGGTCCACCCGTCCCTCCCAGCGGCATCCGCGATCGAGAGCGAATCAGCGGCGACCCCGGGAGAGGTAGCCGAGCTGGCTCACGACCTGGGAGCCCTCGGGCTCGGGTCCGAGCTGGCGCGTCAGCTCGAGGGCGCTCTTGACCAGGTAGGGCCGGGGCCGCCCGTTGGCCGTCACCTGGGAGAGCGCCGCCCATGCGACCGGAAGATCGCCGGCGAGGTAGCCGGCCTTCGCCCGCAAGAAGTAGTGGTCGGGGGTGCGCTCGCGCGAGAGCAGCTGGTCGATGATGGGAATCGCCGCGCGCGCCTCTTCGGGATCCTGGCTTTCGATGCGCCAGGCCGCGCGGGCACGGGCTGCCGCGCTGAACTTCAGATCGCCGGGTTGGATCGCGGCGAGGGCGGCGTCGAGCTCGGCGATGCCCTTCCAATCCTGGCTTCGCAGCCGTTCGTTGGCCCGCACGAGCGCCGACTCGTCGGCCGACAGTGTCGTCGGGTCAAGCTCGTTTCCGATGAAACTCGCGATCATGCCGGCCCGGGCCGCGCCGCGGGCCTCGCTGGAAGTCGGATCCGCGGCGAGCGCGCGGCGGAACATGGCCTGCGCCCGGGCGAGGGGACCCTCGTCGAGCATCAGCCAGGCCTCGGTCGTCATGCGCACCGCCGGGGGCAACGTGCGCGCGAGCTTGCGCGCACGCTTGGGCTCGCCGTTCCAGTTTATGCGGCGCAGCACCGCCACGGCGTCGACACTCATGAGCCGTTCCGGAGTGAGGGCATCGACCACCGCCAGGCTCGCGTCGAAGGTGTCCCGATTCATGTGGCGATCGGCGGAGGGCAGGCGGGTCGTGGCCAGGCGGTTGTGGTCGTCGGTATTCAGCGGCCGGCCTTCGGCGAGCTTCCGCACACCGTCGGGGTCGAGGGCCCAGCTGGCGTAGAAATCCTCCACGTTGTGGATGCCGTAGCGGCCGAAGCTCTCGGGCGCAGCGGCGAGGGCCCGCGCTCCCGACTCGCGCAGATCGATCGGTTGATCGGAGGCCATGAAGACCATGGCCGCGGGGACCGGCCGGTAGACGTGCACGTAGGGGAACACGTCCGACATCGCCGCCATCAGGGTCCCGAAGAGCTCGACGTTGACGAAGCCGGCGCCGATCCACTGGACGAAGATGCCGCCCGGCTCGAGCTTCGAGTGGACGAGCTCGAAGAAATCCCGGGTGTAGAGATGGGACGCGCCGGAGGTCCAGGGATGCGAGGGCTGGGACACGATCGCGTCGTAGTGCTTCGAGGTCAGGTTCATCGCGCCGCGGGCGTCGCCGATCCGCAGATGCACCCGCGGCTCGTCGAGGGCCTGGATCTCGCGCGGAATCAGCCGGTTCGCCTTGACGACCTCTTCCTCGAGCTCGATCACGTCGATCGACTTCACCGTCGACGCGGTCGCCTCGAGGGTCTTCGAGCCCCCGAGCCCGATGATCAGCATTTCTTCCGTCTCGGGCCGCGCGGCGGTCGGGAGCAGCGAGAGCCAGGCGGTCTCGTTGAAGCGCAGGTCGGGGACTTCGCGCCGCTCGACGCCCGACTCGGGCAGGCCATTGGTCGAGATCCGCCAGCCCTCGTGATGCTCCACCACGGTCACGGTCGCCGAGCGGCCGACGCCCAGGTAGTAGAGCTTGCCCTCGACCCGGCCCCCGGCGATCGCCGAATGAAGGAGCAGGTTCTCGGGGACCGGCAGGCCGGCGAGGGTGACGCCGACCATCGCGACGGCCGCGATGCCCGCCAGCAGCGGCCGGCGCGGCGTGCTCGCGAGGGCGGTCACGAGCGCGAGCACCAGGCTCGTCGCGATGCCGACGCGCGCCGTGCCCTCGAGGCCGAGCATCGGCAGCAGGAAGAAGCCTGCGCCGATCGAGCCCACGATCGAGCCTACGGTGTTCCAGGCGTAGACGCGGCCCGAGACGGAGGCCGCCTCGTCGGCGTCCCTCGCGAGCAGGCGCACGCCGAACGGGAACGTGGCCCCGATGCAGAGCGTGACCGGGAGCAGGACGATGCCGGCCACCGCTGCACCGGTCGCGGGCGTCGCCGCCGTCGCTCCGACGTAGGCCGTGAGATCCGGGAGCCGATCGCTCATGCGGAAGGCGAACCAACCGAGCACGCCCGAGCCGATCTGGGAAACGGCGAAGCCGATCGCCGCCGCGTTGCGCGTCTTCGCGAAACGACTCGCGATGGCGCTGCCGAGGGCGATGCCGAGCAGGAAGCTCGAGAGCATCGAGGCGAAGGCCGCCGTGCTGCCGCCGAGTACCTGGCCGAGCAGCCGCGTCCACAGGACCTCGTAGAGGAAGGAGACCGCGCCCGAGAGCAGCATGGCGGGCAGGATCCAGTGGAAGACGCCGCGCGCCGCCGCTCCGCCCGATTTCTCTTCGGGCGGCATGCCTGCGATGCCCTTCGCGAGGGCCGCGGCGGCGAGGAAGACGATGGCGTTGCCGGCGATGCCGACGAAGACGGTGTGGCGCAGTCCGAGGGCCGGCAGCAGCACGAAGGCGGCGACGAGCGTGCCGGCGATCGCGCCGAAGGTGTTCACCGCGTAGAGGATCCCGATCCGCGGCCCGACCTGGGAATCCTCCGCCACGGCATAACGGGCCAGCAGCGGCAGCGTCGCGCCCATCAGCGCCGTACACGGCACCAGCACGATGAACGAGCCCACGAGATGGAAGAGCGCCGTCGAGAGCCCCATCGACTCCGGCAGCGCCTCGAGCCCGCCGGCCATGCCGAGATAGGCGGCCTGCACGGCCCGGATCAGGAAGGGCACCGCGAGGGCGCCCAGTGCGATCCCCAGCTCGAGCACGCCGTAGGCGAGCACCGGCCGCGCGAGTCTCCCCACATAGCGCGCCGCCGCCGCCGCACCGAGGGCGAGGCCGCCCATGTAGGCCGCGAGCACGGCGACCACCGCGAGCTCCGAGGTGCCGAACAGGAACGCGAACTCCCGCGTCCAGGCGGTCTGATAGAGCAGCGCGGCAAAGCCGGAGACGAAGAAGCAGACGAGGAGGAGGAGGAAGCGAAGGTCCATGGAGCCTGCTTGATCCTATCGCGCGGGCCGGAGATGGACCGGCCGTGCCTGTGTGTGGCCCGGTTCGAGCAGCCGGTTGTGTAGCGCGGCGGGGCCTCGATTGCGCAGGTGCAGATGCGAATTGCGGGCGCCCTGCGGAATGGGCCGGGTGGGTGGCGGCGGCCGCGGTTCCGAGCGCCGGCTCACGTCGTTTGCGCAGCACCTGCACTCGGCTCGTCGCATCGCCAGACGAGTCGCATGCTGCGGGGGCCGTGTGCCCCGAGCACGAGGGCCTGCTCGATATCGGCGGTCTTCGAAGGGCCGCACAGGAACCAGCCGAACGAGATCGCCGCGAGGTCGATCCGCTCGTAGGCCTGGTGCAGGCTCGCGACGAGGGCGTCGCCCTCGATCACGACGACGAGATGTTCGGCGAGCAGCGCGGCCCGCCGCTCGAAGGGACCGAGCGGCACCTGCCAGACCGCGCCGTTCTCGACCACCGCGAACTCGCCGCGCAGGACACAGAGGTCGAGCTGCGTGAGCTCGCGGGGCGGCGCGTCTCCACAACCGGCGCCGCGACCGGCGCCGCGGCTCGCCAGCTCGGGAAACGCGGAGTACACGGAGAGCGTCGGCGCCAGGCTCCCGTCGGCGCCGGTCGCGAGCTCGAGCGGCCAATCGACCTGCGCCAGCCATTCGCTCCGGGGAACCTGCTGGAAACGCCCCCCCGCGGCTTCGACGCGGGCGCGCAGGACCGCGATCGGATCGTCGGGCATGGCCGGCATGGCGAGCCGCCGATCGCGGGGTGCGAAGGCCGGACGCGTGACCCTGAGTGCAGCGAGGACGGAATCCCGGGCGTTCCTCATCGGCGCGTGTCCTTTGCGGTGGCCGTCGCTTCAGCGGGCGCGGGCGATGCGGGTCGGGCGCGTCGTTCGCGCGAGATCTCCCGCCACTGCGCGCGAAAGCTTCGGGCGGGAATCGCCGGGAGCGCGCGCTGGCGGGTCCACGCACCGGCGAGCCACTCGATCCATGCGCCCGGGAGCGCGCGGGCCAGGCGTCGGCCCGGGCCATCGAAGAGCCGGTAGAGGCGCGGCCGCGCGAGGATCTCGGCCGCCAGGGCGAGGGCCAGTCGCCGGCGCGTCCGGTGGTGAGGGGAGTGCCCCGCCTCCGCCAGCAGACCGCGCCAGGCGAGCAGCTGGCGATGGAGCGGGATCTTCACCGGACAGACTTCGCTGCACGAGCCGCACAGCGTGCAGGCGTGGGGCAGCTCCGCATGGGTGGCGGCGTCGCGGGCGGGCTCGAGCACCGATCCGATCGGGCCGGGGATCACCGCCGCATAGCTGTGGCCCCCGCTGCGGCGATAGACGGGACAGGTATTGAGACAGGCGCCGCAGCGGATGCAGGCGAGGGCCTCGCGAAAGGCGGGCTCGGCCAGCAGGCGGCTGCGGCCGTTGTCCACGATCACGATGTGGAGCTCGGCGGCCGGGGACGCTGCGGTGGCAGGCGTCGGCGGCGCGGAGCCGTCGCGGCGCGGGCCGCGGAAATGCGAGGTGTAGGCGGAGATCGCCTGGCCGGTCGCCGAGCGGGCGAGCAGTCGCAGGAACACGGCGAGGTCGCGCTTGGCGGGCACGATCTTCTCGAGCCCGACACAGGCGATGTGGAGTCGCGGGAGCGCCGTCCCGAGGTCGACGTTGCCCTCGTTGCTGACGACGACGAGCGAGCCCGTCTCGGCGACCGCGAAGTTGACGCCGGTGATGCCGGCCTGTGCGGCGAGGAAGCGGGCGCGCAGGTCCTGGCGCGCGATCGCCGTGAGCGCGTCGGGATCGTCGAGGCCGGGCGGCGAGCCCATCGTGCGCGCGAAGGTCTCGCCGACCTCGGCGCGGCGCAGATGGATCGCGGGCATCACGATGTGGCTCGGCGGCTCGTTTCGCAGCTGGACGATCCGCTCGCCGAGGACGGTGTCGATGATCTCGATGCCCTCTGCCTCGAGATGGGCGTTGAGACCGCACTCCTCGGTCAGCATCGATTTGCTCTTCACGACGCGCGTGATCCGCCGCTCGGCGAGCAACCGCGCGATGATCGTATTGTGTTCCCGGGCGTCCCGGGCCCAGTGGACGACGGCGCCGGCGCGGGTCGCCTGGCTCTCGAACTCGATCCAGAGCTCCGGCAGGCGCTCGAGGGCTTCGTGTTTGATCGTGGACGCCTCGTCGCGGAGCGCCTCCCAGTCGGGGACGAGATCGGCGGCGGCATCGCGCTTGGCGCGCACGAACCAGAGCGCCTGGTCGTGCCAGGTCGTGCGCTCCCTGTCCGCGACGAAGCTGCGGGCGCGACTAACGTGGCCCATCGCTCGCCTCCACGCGGATCAGGCTCGCGGCGAGGATCTCTGCGACGTGCATGAACTCGACGGGCGAGCCCTGCCGGCGCGCCAGCCCCTCGAGCTGGAGCAGGCAGGAGACGTCGGTCGAGGTCAGGACCGCAGCCCCGGCCCGCTCGTGGTCGGCCAGCCGGTCCTGACCCATGCGGCAGGACACCGCCTCTTCCTCGACGGCAAAGAGCCCGCCGAAGCCGCAGCACTCGTCGCGACGCGAAAGCTCGACGATCTCGATTCCGGCGAGGCCTTCGAGGAGCTTGCGCGCGGGATCGACGCGCTCGGGCCCCCGCGATTCGCTCGGTCGTCCGTGGCGCAGCTCGCGCAGGGCATGGCAGCTCGCGTGGAGTCCGACGCGGCGGGGAAAGCGGCCGACGAGGCGGTGATGGACCTGGCTTTCGAGCAGGAACTCGCAGAGCTCGCGCGTCTTCGCCGCCGTCTCGTGGGCGCGATCGCCGGAGACGAGATGGGGCAGGTGACTCCTCACGTTCGCCGCACAGCTTCCCGACGGCGTGACTACGACGTCGTATTCTGCGAAGACGTCGACGAAGCGCCGGCCCAGTCGACTCGCGTGCGCCTTCTCGCCGGCGGTGACGAAGGGCTGACCGCAGCAGGTCTGTTCCTGCGGAAAATCGAACTCGAGGCCGAGGGCGTCGAAGAGCCGCACGACCGCCATGCCCACTTCAGGCCGCAGCTGGTCGACATAGCAGGGAATGAAAAGGCCGATCTTCATCGCGCGCCGGGACTCCGATCCCACGCGGCGTCCGTCGGGGCCGAGACGCCGGGACCGCCCGAGGATATGCTGCGGCCCGCGTGCTGAATAGGCCGGAGGGAGCCGGAGCGCTCGTGTCGACCGAGCTGTGAGCCGATCCGGGGGTGGGCGTGCGAAGGCGAACGGGGATGGCGACCATCGGAATGCGCTTCGGAAGACTTTTTATCATCCCCGCCCTGGCCGGTCTCTGCCTCGCCGCGAGCTCGCTGGGCCGGGCGGCCGACGAGCGCGCGGAGGCGGCTCCCGTGGTCGACGAAGAGATGATCGTCACGGGCTCGCGTCTGTCGGGTGAGCCCTTCGAACGACCCTTCCCCTCGACCGTGATCTCGGGCGAGCAGCTCGACAACGGCATCAGCCCCACCGTCCTGGACGCCCTGCGCTTCGTCCCGGGTCTGAACGTCGTCCAGGACGGTTCGTCCGGCGGCCGGACCCAGCTCTCGCTGCGTGGGCTCGATCCGAACCACGTCGTCGTGCTGGTCGACGGGGTGCGCCTGAACGATCCGACGAACTCCCGCGGCGGGTCCTTCGATCCGACTACCCTCGCCCTCGTCGACATCGAGCGGATCGAGATCGTGCGCGGGCCGCTCTCGTCGATCCACGGCGCGGATGCGCTGGCGGGTGTGATCCAGATCGTGACGCGGGGGGTGGAGCCCGACGACGCGCTGCGGACGCGGGTTCGGTCGCGGATCGGCCGCTACCACATGGCCGACGTCGCGGCGCAGGCGAGCGCTGGAATCGGTGGCATCGCCGGGCTCTCGCTCGGCGCCGCATTCGACTCGTCGCGCGATCCCCATTCCGACGGCAGCTTCGACGGCGGGAGCCTGCACGCGAAGCTCCGGGTCCCGCTTCCCCACGACGAAGAATTCGAATTGTTCACGCGCATCCATCAGAGCAGCTCGCGCTCCTTTCCCGAGTCGAGCGGCGGCCCCGAGCTCGCGACGCTGCGGGCGATGGAAGACCGCGACGTGCGCGAGATCTCGTTCGGGACGTCGTGGGTACACGCCTTCCAGCAGGACCGCGGACATCTGCGTCTGCTCGCCAGCCGCGCCTCGCGCCGCGAGGACCTCGACTCGCCGGGCATCGGTCCGGGCATCGTGCCTCCGACGCGCGCGGGCGACGAGTACTGGCGCTGGGATCTGAGCCTGGTGGGCGACGGGCAGACTCCGGCGCTGGGGCTGCCCGGCTTTTCCGAGGGCGCGAAGCTCGTCGGCGGGATCGCCCAGCTCTGGGAGAACGGCGAGAGCGATACCTATCTCGATCCTCCGCCCCCGCCCCTCGCGCCCCACCAGCCGTTCTACGACAAGCGGCGGACTTTCAGCGTCTTCGGCGAGCTCGAGCAGCCGGTCGGCGAGCTCGTCGTCGTATCCGGCAGCGTGCGCTTCGACTCGACGCCCGACGAAGAGGATCGGACTTCGCCGTCCGTCGGGCTCGTGTCCGCGATTCCGAAGACCCCGTTCTCGGTCTTCGGGCGGTACGGCCAGGGATTCCGGCGGCCGAGCTTCTATGCGCTCAGCAATCCGATCGTCGGGAACGATTCGCTCGGCTTCGAGCGCAGCCAGGGCTGGGAGGTCGGCCTTCGCTACGGCGAGCCGGGCGATCGTGTGTCGGCCCAGATCGGTTATTTCGATCTCGAGGTCGAGAGCCTGCACGATTTCGACGCCGAGCAATTCAGGATCGTGAGCCGCGGTCGACTGATCTCGCGCGGTGCCGAAGTCGAGCTCCATCTGCAGCCGACGGCCTGGCTCGGAATCGACGGGGCGATGACCTTCAACCCGACGGATTTCGGCGGCACGAGCCGGCCACCGCTCAACCGCCCGCGCTGGCGTGGCTTCGTCGAGCTGCACGCCCGCCCCTGGTCGGACTGGGACTTCATGCTGCGCGCCCTCGTCGTCGGGGCGTCGAAAGGCACGGCCGCAGGGCTTGCCTTCGGGAGCAAGACGATCACGCTGGCCGGCTACGAGCGGATCGACTGGCGCGCCGCGTGGACCGCGCGCGAAGGCTTCGACGTCTTCCTCGAGATCGAGAACCTGACGAACCGGACCCACCGCGAATCCGTCGGCTTCGAGTCGCCGGGCATCGCGCCCCGGGTCGGCATCGCGCTGTACCACTGAGGAGCAGGCTCCCCCGGGACTTCGATTCATCCATTGTTGCACCGGGATCGGCGCGTGTAGTGTCTGGGTCGATCGTTCCCCCACCCCGAAAAGTTCTTGAAGGAATCGGCCCGCATGTCAGTCAAGCCCGGTCCCGAGCTGCTCCTCCGGATCGAGAACACGATCCGCTTCCTCGCCGTGGACGCGATCGAGCGAGCGGGCATCGGCCACGTCGGTGCGCCGATGGCGCTGGCCGCCGCCGCCTTCGAGCTCTGGGACAATCATCTGCGCTTCGACCCGAAGGATCCCGATTGGGTCCTGCGCGACCGCTTCGTGCTCTCGAACGGCCACGCGTCGATGCTGCAGTATTCGCTGCTCCATCTGTTTGGTTTCGATCTTTCGATCGAGGATCTGTCGAAGTTCCGCCAGCTCGGCTCGCGCACCCCCGGCCATCCCGAGTACGGCGAGACCGCCGGGGTCGAGCTGACGACCGGACCCCTCGGCCAGGGCTTCGCCCACGGTGTCGGCATGGCCCTCGCTGCGCGCATGACGCGCTCCCAGTTCGGCGCCGACGCGGGGAGCCTGACGCCGGCTGCAGCCGGCGGAACGAAGGATGCCGTCGACCGCGACCGACCGGGTCAGCATTTCATCTACGGCTTCGTCGGCGACGGCGACCTGATGGAGGGCGTCTCCTCGGAAGCGGCCTCTTTCGCCGGAACGCATGCCCTCGGCAACCTGATCTACATCTATGACGACAACTCGATCACGATCGATGGCGGAACCCAGATCACGTTCCGCGAGAGTGTGCCCGCGCGCTTCCGCGCCTACGGCTGGCACGTCGTCGATGCGATCGACGGCCAGGACCGCGAAGGCCTGGCGGATGCCCTCGCCTCGGCGCGCCGCGAGATCGACCGCCCGACGCTGATCGTGCTCAAGACCCTGATCGGTCGTGGCGCCCCGAACTTCGAGGGCAAGAACAAGGCCCACGGCGGCCCGCTCGGCGCGGCGGAGACGAAGCTCGCGAAGGAGCAGGCCGGCTGGCCGACGACGGGGGATCTCGTCGTGCCCGAGGACGTGCGCGCCTACTGTGCGGCGCGCGGTGTCGCCAAACATGCCGAACGCGTCGCGGGCGATGCGCGCCTCGCCGCCTGGCGAAAGGCGAATCCGGAATCATCGGCACGCTGGGACACCGCGCGCCGACGCAAGGCACCCGCCGACCTGATGGCGAAGCTGCTCGACGGCATGCAGGGCCTGGCCGAGCCGACGCGCAAGCATTCGGCGACGGCCCTCGAGCGCCTCGCGACCCTGGTGCCGTACATGGCGGGGGGCTCCGCGGACCTCGCCGGCTCGGCCGCGCCGCCGATCGTCAAGTCGGCGGGTCTCGTCGGTCCCGCCGCGGGTCCGGGCGCCGATCCCTTCGCGGGTCGCAACATCCATTTCGGCGTCCGTGAGCACGCGATGGCGGCGATCACGAACGGCATGGCCCTCGACGCCACGTTCCTCGCCTACTGTGGAACCTTCCTCATCTTCAGCGACTACATGCGGCCCGCGATCCGACTCGCCGCGCTGCAGAAGGCGAAGACGTTATTCGTCTTCACCCACGACTCGATCTTCGTCGGCGAAGATGGCCCGACCCACCAGCCGGTCGAGCATGTACGCGGCCTGCCTGGCATACAGCAAGGCCACGAACTCGAGCTGCACCGTCACATGGTCGGACAGGTCGCGAAAGCTCTCGTCGCGCTCGACGCCGCACTGGAGGTAGG
>JANMTD010000325.1:0-10603 GCA_031390075.1 Deltaproteobacteria bacterium
CGCGCCCTCGTCGAGCTCGACCACCCGAAGCTCGGCCGGGTTCGCACGCTGGGCGCGCCGATCCGTCTACCCGATTGTCCGGGCGGCCCGCGCACGGCCGCACCCCTGCTCGGTCAGCACACGCGGGAAGCGTTCTCTCCGCGGCCCGTCGCGGTCGCGGCGCGCGCCGCAGACCGCGCAGCCGCGTGGAAGTCCGACCGCGGGACCAACCGCGCGCGCGCGCTCCCGCTCGCCGGCCTTCGCGTCGCGAATTTCGGCTGGGGACTCGTCGGTCCGACGGCGGGGCAGCTGCTCGCGTTTCTCGGGGCCGAGGTCTACAAGATCGAGTCGCGGGCGCGGCCGGACATCCAGCGGACGATTCCGCCCTTCGTGGACGGTGTCCCCGACCCCGATCGGAGCATCCAGAATCACGCCTTCTGGGCGGGCAACCGCAGTGTCACGCTGAATCTCAAGACGGCGGAGGGGCGCGCGCTCGCGCGGGAGCTGGTCGCGATCTCGGACGTCGTGATCGAGAATTTCGGGCGCGGTGTGATGGAGCGATTCGGGCTCGGGCATGCGGCGCTCTGCGAACGCTCGCCGCAGCTCATCTTCGCGTCGCTCTCGTCGACCGGCGAATCGGGTCCCCTCGCGGGACTCCGGACCTATGGCAACAGCCTTGCGAGCCTCGCCGGTCTCGACAGCGTGACCGGTCATGCGGACGGTCGTTTGCAGGGGATGGAGAATGCATACGCCGATCCGCTCGGCGGTGTGATCGGCGCGCTCTCGATCCTGCTGGCCCTCGCTCACCGCGACCGCACCGGCCGCGGCCAACACATCGATTACTCGCAGCTCGAGGGAACGCTCCAACTCGTCGGCCCGCTCTTCCTCGACCACACCTTCAACGGTCGAGTGGCAGGTCCCCTCGGCAATCGGCATCCGGTCGCCGCCGGCGCGCCGCACGGGGTCTTTCCCTGCCTTGGAGAGGACCGCTGGGTCGCGATCGCGGTGCTTCGCGACGACGAGTGGCAGGGCCTCGTGCATGCGATGGGCGACCCGGCCTGGGCGCGCGATCCGGCGCTCTCCCGGGGCGCGGGACGGGTCGCGCAGATCGAGTCGCTGCACGCGCGGATCGCGGCGTGGACCCGCGGCTTCGAACGCGATGCGCTCGCCGAGCGGCTCCAGCAGGGCGGCGTCCCTGCGAGTCCCGTCAGTCATGTCGCGGACCTGCTCGATCATCCGCACTACCGCGCGCGCGGGACCTTCGTCGAGGTCGAGCATCCGCTGGGATTCCGGGAGACGATCTACGGTGGGTACGTGAAATGCAGCCGCACTCAGCCGGACATCCGGCCGGGGCCGTCGATCGGCCAGGACAATCGATTCGTCTTTCGGGAGCTGCTCGGTTTGACGGAGGCGCGCTACCGCGACCTCGTCGAGCGCAAGATCATCGATTAGGCGGAGCGGGCGAGCGACGCCGTCGCTGCGCCGTGGAGGGAGACGCGTGGTTCAGGTCTGGGCATCGCTCGACGTCGCACTTCCACTTTCGGGAGTCCCCGAATGCGCACGCCGCGCGGAGGCGATGGGCTTCGACGGCGTGATGGCGCCCGACGTGATGACGGACGGCTTCCTCGCGGCCCAGGCGGCGATCGCCGCGACCCGCGAGATCCGCATCGCGACGAGCGCCGTCGTGGCCTTCGCGCGCTCGCCGATGGTCGTCGCCGTCGCCGCCTGGAATCTCCAGGCACTCTCGAAGGGCCGCTTCCACCTCGGACTCGGCCCCCTCATCCGGACCAACATCGTCGAGAAATACGGCATGCCCTGGAGCGCCCCGGCGCCGCGCATGCGCGAGTACGTCCAGGCCTTGCGGGCCCTCTTCGATTGCTGGCAGAACGGCACGCGCCTCGACTACCGCGGCGAGCACTACCGCCTCACGCGCATGCAGGCCTTCGTCTCGCCGCCTCCCATCGAGCATCCCGAGATCCCGCTCCACATGGCGGCCATCGGTCCACACATGACGGCCGTCGCCGGCGAGCTGGCGGACGCGTTGATCACCCATCCGACGAACGTCTCGCCCCGATTCCTGCGCGAGAAGACCCGGCCCGGCCTGAGTCGCGGCGCCGCGCGCGCCGGGAGGGATCCGAGTGCGGTGAGGCTGTTCGTGAACCCACTGATCGCGACGGGACCCGATGCGGCGACGGTGCGCGCCGAGCGGGGGAAGCAGCGGATGCTCCTCGCGACCCTCTATTCGACCCCGAGCTACTGGCCGAGCCTCGAGCTCCACGGCTGGCGCGAGCGCGGCGAGCGGCTGAACGACCGCGTGCGCGCGAATCGCTGGGATGATCTCGCCGAGCTCGTGAGTGACGAGATGCTCGACGTCTTGATCGTGACGGCGGGCTACGGCGATCTCCCGGGTGCCCTGCGCGAGAAGTACGCCGGTGTTGCGGACGCCTACGTCCTCGCGCTCCCGGCGGAGGCCCGCGATGACGAGGCGATCGGGCGGGTGATCCGAGCCTTGAAGGCGACCTCCTGAAGGCGGCGCGCGGGGTGGCGGCCCCATCGCGGCGCCTCGTCTACACTGGCCGCGGCCGGGCGGGCTCTGAGCGCGATCGCCCTCCGCCACTGATCCGAGATCCATGCCGCTGGGAGACCCGTGATGGCCACACCGATGGAGCGAGCCCCCGAACCCGGACTCGCCTACGTCCCGATTCCGAAGACCCGCTACACGAGCGCCGACTACGCCCGTGAAGAGTGGGACAACATGTGGACGAAGACCTGGGTCTGCGCGGGCCGCGAGTCGGATCTGACGCGCCCCGGCGACTATTTCACGTTCGAGCTCGGGACCGAATCGATCCTCGTCGTGCGCCAGCCCGACCAGACGCTGCGCGCCCGCTACAACGTCTGCATGCACCGTGGCAATCGCCTGCGCGAGCCCGGCCGCGGACACGCCTCGAAGTTCTCATGTTTGTTCCACGGCTGGGAGTACGGCATCGACGGCTCGCTCGTCATGGCTCTTGATCCGGAATGCTTTCCGCAGGGAATCGATCGGGACAAGCTGTCTCTCCGGCCGGTCCGCTGCGAGTCCTGGGCGGGCTTCGTGTTCGTGAACCTCGATCCGAATGCGGCCCCGTTGCGCGATTACCTGGGCATGATCCCGCAGCACCTCGACCCGTATCATTTCGAGGGCTGGAAGATCGACTTCGATTGCACGATCGAGATCGAGTGCAACTGGAAGACCTGCGTCGACGCCTTCAACGAGGCCTATCATCTCGCCGCGACCCATACCTGGACCCTCGAGTTCAGCGACGATACGCGGACGCTCTACGACTGCTACGAGCGCCATACGCGCATGCTCTTCCCGGAGGTCCAGGCGAGCCTCCGCCATCCGGGGGCCAATACCGTGACCCCGGGCATCAAGGAGCTCTTCCTGAAGCGCGTCGGCGTCGACGTCGCGAACTTCGAGGGCAACGCCCAGGACGCGCGAAAGGTCTTCGCCGAGCAGCAGCGAAAGCTCGCCGTCGGCATGGGCGCCGATCTCTCGGAGCTGAACGACGATCAGCTCTGCGACGACTTCCACTACACGGTCTTCCCGAACATGACCTTCAACACCCACGGTCTCTTCACCTGGGTCTTCTGCCATCGCCCGCACCCGACCGATCCCAACAGGATGTACTTCGATTTCATCAGCCTGCTGAACGCGCCGGCGATCGATGTGCCGCGCCCCGAGAAGCAATTCTTCAGCACGGAAAACGGCGACACCCTCGACGGGCGCTGCAATGGTGGCGACCTGCTCGACGAGGATCTCTACAACCTGCCGCGGATCCAGGCGGGCATGCGTTCGCGGGCCTTCGAGAATCTGCACCTCGGCACGCAAGAGGTCCGCATCCTGCATTTCCACAAGACGCTCGAGGACTATCTTCAGCGCGGGCGGGAAGGGCTCGAGCGGGTTCGGACGGGGCGGAGTGGCTGAAGTCGGATCGGGGGGCGACGGCCTCCGTCCTCCCATTGAGGGGAGGATCGCGTGGATCGAGATTCCGATCCCGCTGCCGGCGGAGGGGCGCAACGCGATCTTCGAGGTGGGGGAGCTGGCTCTGCTGCTCTGCAACGCCGCCGGGACGCCCTACGTCGTTCGAGACGAGTGCCCGCATGTGAAGACGTCGCTCCAGGGTGGCCTCATCAAGGGGACGATCCTCGAGTGTCCGCTCCACGGGGGTCTGCTCGATCTGCGGGACGGGCGGCCCGTCGCGATGCCGATCCGACGGCCGGTGACGTGCTATCCCGTGCGGAGCGCGGGGGCGGGCTGGCAGGTCGGGATTCCGGTCTGATCACTCGAGACGGCGCTCGAAAATGCGCTCGAAAAGGAGACCTTCCATGTACGACCTGGTAGTTCGCGGTGGGACGATCGTCGACGGAACCGGTGCCGCGCCCTTCGTGGGCGACGTGGCGATCCAGGGCGGCAAGATCGCGGCCGTCGGCAAGGTCTTCGAGAAGGGACGCCAGGAGATCGACGCGAAGGGCAAGATCGTGACCCCGGGCTTCGTCGACATCCATACGCACTACGACGGGCAGGCGACCTGGGATTCCTTATTGACGCCTACGGCGTGGCACGGGGTCACGACCCTCGTGATGGGAAATTGCGGTGTTGGCTTCGCCCCCGTCGCCCCCGACAAGCACGACTTCCTGATCGGCCTGATGGAAGGCGTCGAGGACATCCCGGGCACGGCGCTCCACGAGGGCATCGATTGGCAGTGGGAGACCTTCCCGCAGTATCTCGACGCCCTCGAGAAGCGGCATTATGCGATGGACATCGGGACCCAGGTGCCCCACGGCGCCGTGCGCGCCTACGTGATGGGCGAGCGGGGTGCGAAGAACCAGCCCGCGACGAAGGACGACATCGCACGCCAGGCCGCGATCGTGAAAGAGGCGATCCAGGCCGGGGCGCTGGGCTTCTCGATGTCCCGCACGATCGTGCACCGCGCCGTCGACGGCGAGGTCGTCCCCGGCACGCATTCGGCCGAGGACGAGATCTTCGGGATCGCCCGAGTCCTCGGCGAGCTCGGCGAAGGCATCGTCGAGCTCGCGCCGGCGGGGATCCAGGGCGAGGATATGTCGGCGCCGGACAAGGAGATCGACTGGATGCGGCGGCTCTCGGCGGAGACCGGGCGGCCCGTGTCCTTTGCGCTGGTGCAGCACGACGTCGCGCCGAAGGACTGGAAGCGGCTGCTCGACCTCTGTGACGAGGCGGCGAAGGACGGTGCGATCCTGCGGCCCCAGGTCTCGGCGCGGCCGAATACGCTGCTGATCGGCCACCAGTCGTTCCATCCCTTCAGCTTCAAGCCGAGCTACATGAAGATCGCCGAGCTTCCGCTGACCGAGCGGATCGCGAAGCTGCGCGATCCTGCGCTGCGCAAGCAGATCCTCTCCGAGGATTCGTACTATGCGGTGCCGCAGATGAAGGTCGTGATCGACATGATCGCGAAGGGAATCGACAAGATCTTCCGGCTGGGCGATCCGCCGAACTACGAGCCGGCGCCCGAGGAGAGCCTGAAGTCGATGGCGGCCGCGGCCGGTCGCGATCCCTTCGACATGCTCTACGACTGGCTGCTCGAGCTCGAAGGCAAGCAGCTCCTGATGCTGACGCTGCTCAACTACAGCGACTACAACCTCGATGCCGTGCACACGATGCTCACGAACCCCCGCACCGCCTTCGGCCTCGGCGATGGCGGCGCCCATTGCGGCGCGATCTGCGACGCCAGCATGACGACGTCGCTGCTCGCCCATTGGGTGAAGGGCCGCACGCGCGGGCCGAAGCTGGCGATCGAGCTGGCGGTCCGAAAGATGACCTCGGATACCGCATCGCTCTACGGTCTCAACGACCGCGGGAGCCTCGAGGTCGGCAAAAAGGGGGACCTCAACGTGATCGACCTCGAACGCCTCGAGAACGGACTTCCCGAGGTCGCCTTCGATCTGCCGGCCGGAGCCCCGCGCTTCATCCAGCGCGCGAGGGGCTACGAGGCGACCGTCGTCTCGGGCGAGATCACGTTCCGCAACGGCGAGCACACCGGGGCCCTCCCGGGCCGCCTGGTTCGCGGCGCCCAGAACTAACGCATCCCTTGCCGCAGGAGCCCTGCATGCTCGAGCTCGATCCGGATACGCTCCTCACGACGACGCGCGCGGTGCGCAAGCGCCTCGACTTCGACCGCAAGCTGCCGCGCAAGCTGATCGAGGAGTGCCTCGAGATCGCCTTCCAGGCGCCCAATGGCGGCAACATGAACAGCTGGCGCTGGCTCGTGATCGACGATCCGGCGCTGATTGCGAAGGCCGCCGAGATCTACAACGGCGGCCTCGACGACTACATCGCCGGCCTCGCGAAGCACGGCGGCTATCCGGGGGCCCAGGTGGTCGGGGCCGAACGCATCGGCACCTCGGTGGCCTACCTCCGGGAGAATTTCCATCGCTGCCCGGCGCTGCTCCTGCCGCTCGTCGCCGGCCGCCTCGAGGGAACCAATCTCTTCAACCAGGCGAGCCAATTCGGCTCGATCCTCCAGGCGGTCTGGAGCTTCATGCTCGCGCTCCGGGCCCGGGGTCTCGGGAGCGCCTGGACGACGGGCCACCTGATGCGCGACGCCGACATGGCGAAGCTCCTCGGGATCCCCGGCCACTACACGCAGGTCGGACTCTTCCCGATCGCCTACACGATCGGGACCGACTTCAAGCGTGCCTTCCGCAAGCCGACCACCGAGGTGATCGGCTGGAACGGAATGCCCTAGGCGGCCTCGGCGTGCCCCCGATCGCGGGGCTATAGCTCCCCTAAAGACGCCCTGAATGCGGAGAAGCCCTGAAGGACCAGGCTGGCAGGGCGCTTGCCCTCAAGCTATAACGTTGGTCAACCGACCGACTCCATATCAAGTATCGAGGTTCATGGTCCATGACAACTATGACCGAGGCGTCCCACGGGGCGATCGGGCTCGTCGAGTCGCTTGAATCCGGTCCGCGCATCGAGGCGCGGCGCGAGCGCCAGCGCCAGGAGGCGCGCCGCACGATTCTCGACGCGACCGAGGCCCTGATGATCGAGGCGAACGGTTCGGACTTCTCGATCCGAAGGCTCGGCGATCGATCCGGTTACTCGGCCCCGACCGTCTACCACTACTTCGGCGACAAGGACGGCCTGATCGACGCGCTCCTCGAGGATCGGCTCGCCGGCCTTGCCGAGGAGCTCGAGCACGTGGAGCCGGAAGGCGATCCGCGCGCGGGGCTGCGCGCGATGCTGCTGGCGTATTTTGATTTCTGCATGACGAACCCGACCTTCACGCGTCTGATGTGGACGCTCTCGAGGAAGGGGGAGAGCCGCATGCCGCCCGCGATGACTCGCGTCCGGCACTGTGTCGAGGAGAGCCTCGCCCGCTTCGGGGCGAGCCAACCGCCCGGCCGCTTCGACACGGAAAGCGCCGGCCGCGTCCTCTGGGCTCTCGTCTACGGACTCGTCTCGTTTCGATTGACGCAGCCCGAAGTCGTCTGGGAACCGACCCTCGCAGAGCGAGCGCTGGATGCCCTGTTCCTCGGCATGGCCGAGCTGGAGAAAGATTCGCGATGACCCGTCGACTCGTTCGACCCTTGCTTGGATGGATGCCTGGATGGCTGGCGTTGATTCCTTTCGCATCGGGATGCGGCGAGGAGGCCGTCAAGACCGAGGAAATCCTCCCGTCTGTGTCGGCGGTGGAGGTCGCGGCCGTCGATTTCGATCAGGAGATCCGCGCGAGCGGTGACCTGCGTGCACGCTTCCAGACCATGATCGCGGCGGAGATCGCGGGCCGGGTCACGGAGCTTTCCGTCGACGAGGGCGGCTCAGTGAACGCCGGTGCGGTCGTCATCAAGATCGATCCCGAGCGACGACGCCTCGACCTCGCTGCGGCGCAGGCGCGACTCGCGCAGGCGCGGGCGAACCTGCGCCAGGAGACCAGCAAGGTCGAGCGCGTGCGCAAGCTCCGCTCCGAGAACATCGCTTCGGTCGAGCGACTCGAGGAGTCGGAGACGGCCCTGCTGCTCGCGGAGTCTTCGGTGCGCGCCGAGGAGGCCGCGGTCGGCGTCGCGAGCCGCGCGTTGAAGGATGCGAGTGTCTCGGCGCCCTTTGCGGGTCTCGTGGCGAGGCGTTCGGTCGAGCTCGGGGAATACGTCGAGCCCGGCAAAGACCTCTTCGAGCTCGTCTCGATGAGCCCCCTCGATGTGACCTTCAGCTTGCCCGAGCTCGAGTCCCAGCGCGTCGCCGTCGGCCAGCGCATCCAGGTCGGCGTCGCCGCGCCTGCGGACAAGAGCTTCGAGGCCGTGATCACGTTCATCGCGCCCGTCGTCGATCCCGCGACCCGGACACTGCGCGTCAAGGCTGAGATCGACAACACGGAGGGACTCCTGCGCCCGGGTCTCTTCGCGCGCGTGAATCTCGGCACGGATACCCACAAGAGCGTCCTGATGGTGCCCGAAGAGGCGCTCGTCCAGCGCGAGGGCGGGGCGTGGCTCTTCCTGATCGGCGAGGGCGATCGCGTGCGCCGGGTCGAGGTCGAGACGGGCTACCAGAGCAAGGGTCGCATCGAGGTCCGCGGGGATCTCTCCGCCGGCGACCGCGTCGTCCGCCGTGGCCATGGTGGGCTCGCCGACGGGATGGTCGTGGTGGTGCGCGATTCGAAGACGTCCTCCGTCGAGACGGCGGCAGGCGAGGCAGTCGGAGCCCAGTCGTGAGTCTTTCCGACATCTCGATCGATCGCCCGGTCCTCACGTGGATGCTGATGCTCGCGCTCGCGACGTTCGGTGTGCTCGGCTTCTCGCGCCTCGGCATCGATCGCTATCCCGACATGACGTTTCCCTTCGTCGGGGTCGTCGTCCAGCTCGAGGGCGCTTCGCCGACCGTGATGGAAGACGAGGTGATCGATATCCTCGAGGAGTCGTTCGCGACGATCGAGGGCGTTCGCCACATCTACTCCGAGGCGGCCCAGGGCGTCGCCCGTGTGATGATGGAGTTCGAGCTCGAGCAGGATCTCGACGTCGCGGCGCAAGACGTGCGCGACAAGCTCAACATGAGCACGGGCAAGCTGCCGAAGGAGATCGAGCCGCCGATCATCGGCAAGGCCGATTTCTCGATGTTCCCGATCATCTTCGCGCCGATCACGACGACGATGCCGGCCACGGAGGCGACCGAATACATCGATCGCCACATGAAGCCGATGATCGAGAGCATCCCCGGCGCGGCCGGCACCGAGGTCTACGGCGCAGTCGAGCGCAACATCCGGATCTGGATCGATCCGGACGCGCTGCGGGCGCGGAACCTCGCGGTCTCCGACGTCCTCGATGCGGTCCGGCGCGAACACGTCGAGCGGCCCGGTGGATTCGTCGAGGGCCACGAGGTCGAGTGGGCGCTCAAGACGGCCGCCGAGTTTCGCAGCCTCGACGACCTCGCGCGGATGGTCATCTCCTGGGACGGCGACGCGCCGATCCGGCTCGGTGACGTCGCGCGCATCGAGGACGGTGCCGAGGACATCCGGCGCGCCTCCCACATGAACGGGAAGCCGGGCATTGCGATTGCCGTGAAGAAGCAGTCCGACGGCAACACGGTCGCCATCGTCGACGAGTTCTACAAGCGGATGGACCTGATGCGCGATCGCGCACCGGATGGCATCCAGATCGTCGAGAAGGCGGGCTTCATCGACAACTCGGAGCTGATCCGGGAGTCGTTCGAGGAGACGCTCTTCGCCCTCGTGTTCGGGGGGCTGCTCGCGGTCTTCGTGGTGTTCGTCTTCATGCGGCGGACTCGGCCCACGCTGATCGTCGCGCTGGCGATCCCGATGTCCCTCGTCACGACCTTCGGGATGATCTGGATCTTCGACTACACGCTCAACACGATGACGCTGCTGGGTCTCACGCTCGCGATCGGCGTCGTGATCGACGACGCGATCATCGTGCTCGAGAACATCGAGCGGCATCGCGAGAGCGGGAAGAACGCCCTCGAGGCCGCGCGCTCGGGAACCCGCGAGATCACCCTCGCCGCGGCCGCGGCGACCTTCTCCGTCGCCGCCGTCTTCCTCCCGGTGGCCTTCGCGACGGGCCAGATGGGGAGCTTCCTGACCGAGTTCGGGGTCACGGTCTCGGTGGCTGTCGTCGTCTCGCTCTTCGTCGCCCTCACGATCACGCCGATGCTCGCCGCGCGCATGCCTCCGCCGAAGGAGCGCGCACCCGGCGGGCTCTACAGCTGGCTCGAGAACGCCTTCAAGTTCCTCGAGGACGGTTATCGCCAGATCCTCGACTGGTCGCTCGCGAGCCCCTGGAAGACGACGGGGATCGCCGTCTTCTCGATCCTGTTGGCCGTGCTCGCGGGCAGTCAGCTGAAGGCCGAGTTCTTTCCGTCCGCCGACACGGGCTTCGTCGCCGTGCGCTTTCGGACTCCGCCGGGCAGCTCACTCGAGAACACCGAGGACATCCTGACGAAGAACGAGGCCTGGTTCCTCGAGCAGCCCGAAGTCGCTTCGATCTTCGCCGCGATCGGCTCGACCTCGATCAGTATCGGTGGCCCGAGCGACGGCATGTTGAATGCCCGCCTCTACCCCGCCGACCAGCGAAAGCGGAGCGCGCAGGAGCTGATGAG
>JANMTD010000351.1:0-2410 GCA_031390075.1 Deltaproteobacteria bacterium
CTCGAGGGGACGCTGATCGGGCTGTGCGGGACATTTCTCGGTGTCGCCGCTGGGATCGCGGTGACCGGGCAGCTCTCCTGGATCCAGGACCGGATCGAGACGCTCACGGGCATCGATACGCTGCCGGCCTCGGTCTACCAGTTCTCGGAGCTCCCCTCGAAGGTCGATCCGGGGCAGGTCGCGGGAGTCGCGGTGATCGCGATGATCCTGTCGCTCGGGGCGACGCTGCTCCCGAGTCGGCAGGGCGCGCAGATCGACCCGGCTGCGGGTCTCCGCCATGAGTGAGCTGCGCGCGGGTGCTCCGCTCGTCGAGATCCAGGGCCTCGTCCGCCGCTTCGAGACCGGCGGCGGCGCGATCGAAGTCCTCAAGGGCATCGACTTCGCGATCCACGACGGGGATCGGATCGCGATCGTCGGTCAGTCCGGTGTCGGGAAATCGACGCTGCTCCACATCCTGGGAACCCTCGATCACCCGACCGAAGGTTCCGTCCGATTCCGAGGCGAGGACGTCTTCGCGCGCTCGCGCGAATCGCTCTCCCACCTGCGCAATCGCTTCCTCGGCTTCGTGTTCCAGTTCCACCATCTGCTGCCGGAATTCAGTGCGATCGAGAACGTGATGATGCCGGGGCTGATCCAGGGCCTGTCGAAGGACGAGATGCGATCGCGCGCGGAGTCGATGCTCCGCGACGTCGGCCTGAGCCACCGGATCCAGCACGCGGTCGGCAAGCTCTCGGGCGGCGAACGCCAACGCGTCGCGGTCGCGCGCGCCCTGGTCCTCGACCCGCCGCTCGTGCTCGCCGACGAGCCCACGGGCAATCTCGATCCCGCGACCGGCGACCAGGTGGCGGAGCTGCTCTTCGAGATGAATCGCACCCGCGGCACGACGTTGGTCGTCGTCACCCACAGCAAGCGCATGGCGGATCGGCTGGCACGCGTGCTGGTGTTGACCGCCGGAAAGCTCGTCGAAACCGAAGCGGGCGCGTCCGTCGTTTGAGAGCAGTCCGAGAGCCGTCTGGGCGCGTGCTCGCCGCGCCCGGCCTCGGGCGGGCAGGGCGTGCTTGGACACCCGCTCGCTCGCGCGGGTTTCGGCCCGGGTCGGAGCTCGTCGACCCTTTGCGTCGCCGGCTGCAACCCCTGGCCAAATCGAGGGTTTTGGGTCGGCAGCCCGCTTGAAACGGGGATAGTCGTCGCATACTCTTCGGCGCCTCGAGAGGCCGCTGCGTGGCCCGGGAGACCCTTTGCAATCGAGCTTCCGGGCAAGCTTTCTGCGCGCGACCGGATTCGCCCTCGCGATGCTATGCGGGTCGTCCCTCCCCGAGCTCCCGTTGGGCGCAGTGGGCCAGGACCGCAGCGCTCCCGTCGAGTACGGGGCGATCGACGACGCCGTCGCGAAGCGTTCCGACAAGCGGGTCGCGGTGCTGCCCTTTCGCGTCAACAGCACGGGCTCGCTGCGATTCCTGTCGGGCCCCCTCGACGAGCTGCTGGCCCAGCGGATCGAGGCCGGCGGAGAGGTCTCTGCGATCGCGAAGCCGGGCCTCGCTGCGGCGGGGCAGACGGAGATTCCCGGCGCGGAGGGCTCGGATGAATCACTGCGGGCCTGGGCCGCGAAGCAGGACCTCGACGGCGTCGTGGTGGGCAGCCTGACCGAGCTGGCCGGGCGATTCAGCATCGACGTTCGGGTCATCCCGACGGCGGGAGGCGCGGGCAGCACGAGTCTCGTCCTGACCGCGGGCAGCGATCGCGAGCTCCTCGACCGCCTGGGCGAGCTGGCGGAACGGGTTTCGGCGGCGGTGGTCGGCGGCAAGCCCGATCGCATCGTCGAGATCCGAGTCGAAGGCGCGGACTCGATCGAGGCCGAGCTGCGGGACCGGCTCACGGTCCGGCGCGGCGAGGCCTTCGATGCAGCGAAGCTCGAGGTCGATCGGCGCACGATCGCGACCGATCCCCGCGTCGCGCGCGTGCTCGCGCGCACCCAGCAGAGCGCGGACGGCGTGGCCGTCGTCTTCGAGATCGTGCGCGCCGAGCGGCTGCTCGGCGAGAGCGTGCGCGCCGCCAGCGGGGATGCGGTCGCCGAGGTGGCGATCCGGGGCAACAAGCGCATCGAGGAGGCCGAGATCCGCGCGCGGATCCAGACGGCGCCCGGTCAGCCGCTCGATTCGGCCCAGATCGCCCGCGACGTCCGCGCGATCTTCCAGCAGGGCTTCTTTCAAGACGTCCAGGTCTACGTCGAAAAGACGCCGCTCGGCCCCTCCGTGATCTTCGAGGTCTCCGAGAATCCCGTGGTTCGCGAGATCGCGATCTCGGGCAACGACGAGATCGACGGCGACAAGATCAAGGACGCTCTCACGCTCACGACGGGCTCGCCCCTCGACTATCCGCTGCTCCATGAGAACGTCGAGCGCGTCGCCGC
>JANMTD010000357.1:0-5600 GCA_031390075.1 Deltaproteobacteria bacterium
CCCCGGCCAGCGCCACGAGCTCGCGCATGTCCTGCACGTGCCCCACGACCGAGTAGATCAACGTCGGGTCCTTCATCGCGAACTCGAAGGGGTTGATCTCGATGTTGCCCTCGCGCGTGGCCGGAAGGCCGACGGCGACGAAGAGGCCGGCCTTGCGCAGGACCTGGAGACCGAGCTTGAAGCCGGCGATGCGGGCCGAGAAGACGAGGCACGCGTCGACGCCGCCGAGCTCGCCCTGCACGACCTCCGCCGCGACGTCGGCACCGATCGCCCGCGACGCCCCGAGCGACTCGACGAAGGCGAGCCGTTCGGGGCCGATGTCGACGCCGATCACCTCGTAGCCGAAGGCCGAGGCGATCTGCACCGCATAATGCCCGAGCCCTCCTGCGGCACCGATCACGGCGATCCGTCGCCCGGGCAGCACCTGGTGCTTCAGGAGCTTCTTGACGGCGCCGTACGCCGTGAGGCCGCCGCAGGCGAGCGGGGCCTCGTCGTCGCCGAGCGCGTCGGGAATCTTGACGAGGGAACGCGCGTAGACGGGGAAGTATTCGGCGAAAGTCCCGAGAATGCCCTTCGTCTCCGCGCAGTGGCGGGGCTGCCCGGCGAGACAGTACTCGCACGCGCCGCACCAGTAGCCGCCGCCCGTGCCGCCGAGGCCGAGGATCACGCGGTCGCCGACCTGGACATGGCGTTCCGCGCCTGACCCGAGCTTCGTGACGACGCCGATCGCCTCGTGGCCGATCCCGCCGCTCATCCCCGGAAACCAGTCGCCGCGGGCGAGATGCAGATCCGAATGGCAGACGCCGGACGCGCTGATGCGGACGAGCGCTTCTTCGGGGCCGGGCTCGGGGATGGGCAGATCGCGGATGTGGAGGACACCTTCTTCGAGACGGGCGGCTTTCATCGGGGCTCCTTCCGGTGGGCGCGGGCGGCGCGAGTAGACGACAGCCCGACGACGCTAGACGACGCGCCCCGCCTCCGCGAGCGCCCCGACTTCGAAGACCGAAGGGTCGACGCCCTTCGCCTCGTTCTTGAAGACGGTCATCGAGTGCGGGTACTGGGTCACGATGCGTCCCGATGCACTGGCGTAGTAGTGGTTGCAGTCGGCCTGCCAGACCGTGACCCCCTCGATCGCCTTCTGGAGGCCCTCGTTGTAGTCGTCCATGGCGTCCTGGCGGACGTCGAGCCAGGCCAGGCGTTCGTCGGCCATGCGCTCGACGAGGGCGAGCACGTGATCCACCTGGAACTCGATCATCGTGATGATCGAGCCGTTGTTGGTGTTCGGGCCGTAGAGCATGAAGAGATTCGGGAAGCCCGAGGTCGTGACGCCGAGATAGGCCTGCGCGCCCTCCTTCCAGGCATCCTGGATCGAAATGCCGCCGCGACCCGTGACGTCGATCGCCGAGAGGTAGCGGTTGGCGGCGAAGCCGGTCGCGAGGATCAGGGTATCGACCGGGCGGAGCACACCGCCCGCCACGACGCCGGATTTCGTGATGCGCTCGATCGGGTCCGTCACGAGCGCGAGGTTCGGGCGGTTGAAGGACGCGTAGTAGTCGTTCGAGAAGAGCGGACGCTTGCAACCCCAGGGATGGTGGGGAAGGAGCTTCTCGCGGGTCTCGGGATCGCGCACGACGGAGATCACCGCGCGGCCGATCGCCTCGAGCTCGAGCCGCCGCGTCTCGTTCAGGAAGCCCGTCCCCGAATCGATCGAGTCGTAGATCTCGTTGCGGCGCGCGACGACGAGGGAGGGATCCGCCGCCCGTTGGCGCAGCAGCTCCTCCGAATAGGGATCGTCTTCCTTGGGCAGGACCCAGTTCGCCGTCCGCTGGTAGTAGTCGACCTGCCCGGCGGTCTTCACGACCTCGGGTACGAGCTGGATCGCCGAGGCCGCACTGCCGATCACGGCGACGCGGCGGCCGGCCAGATCGTGGTCCCAGCGCCATTTTGCGGTGTGGTAGGTCGTGCCGGCGAAGGACTCGAGCCCGTCGATCGCCGGATACGCGAGGTCGTTGAACATTCCGAGGCCCGAGACGACGACGTCCGCGACGTGCGTCGTGCCATCGCCCAGGCGAAGCGTCCATTCGGAATTCGCCTCGTTCCAGCGCGCAGCCACGACCTCGCTGCCGAAGCGGCAGGCCGGGAGCACGCCGCTGCGTTCGGCGACGCCCCGGAGATAGCGGAGGATCTCGGGCTGCGGCGCGTAGGGTCGCGACCAGCTCGTGTTGACGTCGAAGGAGAACGAGTAGAGCTCGCTCTGGATGTCGCAGGCACAGCCGGGATAGCGGTTGTGATTCCAGGTGCCGCCGACCTCGCCCGATTTCTCGAAGATCACGAAATCGCCGAAGCCCGCCTCCTTCAGCTTGATGGCCATGCAGAGGCCGCCCGGGCCGGCCCCGATGATCGCAATGCGGAGAGCTCGTCGTGTCATCATCTGCCTAGACTCCACCGCACTTTACAGTTCGTCAATCGCGATCTATCACGAAGCTGAGGAGGCCCCCCATGTTCCAGACCATCTTCGAGACGATCGACGCCGACGGCCACGTCCAGGAGCCGACCGATGCGATCGCCGAGCGCCTGCCGGCGGCGATGCGGGACTTTGCGCCCCGCGCGGCCGTGGACTCGAGCGGCCGCATCCGGCAGATCGTGGGCGGCGAATGGATGCCCTATATCCCGGTCCCCGATTCGGGGACCTGGGACATTCCGGCCGGCGGCCACGATCCCAAGCTCCGGCTCGCCGACATGGACCGCCAGAAGATCGCGAAGTCGGTCCTGTTTCCGACCTTCGGGCTGGCCTTCGCGGGCCTCGCCCGCCAGGACGTCCAGACCGCCCTCTGCCGCGCCTACAACGACTGGCTCGCCGAGTTCTGCAGCGCGGATCCGAAGCGGCTGATCGGCATCTCCGTTCCGCCCCAGAGCGATCCCCGCGCGGCCGTCCTGGAGACGAAGCGGACGCTGCGCGAGTACGGCTACCGCGGTGTCATGCTGCGCCCGAATCCGATCAACGGCCGAACGCTGCTCCACCGCGACTGGACGCCCCTCTACGAGCTGCTCGAGGCCGAGGGCCTCCCCCTCTGCGTCCACGAAGGGACGACACAACACGTCCCGCAGTCGGGCAACGACCGCTTCGACGATTTCGCGCTGCGCCACGTCGCCTCGCATCCCCACGAAGAGCAGCTCGCCTGCCTGGCCCTCGTGATGGGCGGCGTGCTCGAGCGGCATCCGGGCCTGCGCGTGATCTTCCTCGAGAGCGGCTGCGGCTGGCTGCCCCACTGGCTCGAGCGCATGGACGACCACGCCGAGAGCTGGGGCTGGGCGATGCCCAAGCTGCCGATGAAGCCCTCCGAGTACTTCACGCGCCAGTGCGTGATCTCCTGCGATCCGGGCGAGAAGACCATCGAGAGCGTCGTCTCGCTCTGCGGCGAGCAGTCCGTCGTCTTCGCGACCGACTATCCGCATCCCGATGCGGTGGCCGGCGATCTCGTCGCGCGCATCACGGAGCGCAAGGGTCTCAGCGAGACCGCGAAGCAGAAGATCCTGGTCGAGAACGCGAAGCGGGCCTTCGGCTTCCCGGCCTAGCGTTTCTCACCGAGCGGCCCTCACCACTCGATCGGCTGGATCGGCGCGTCGATCCCCCCCGAGACCTTCTGCACGTTCGGGAGCAGCGCGCCGTGGGGTCGGCCCGCGAGATAGCCGTCGATCACGCGGTGCAGGTTGCTGATCATGCCCTCGACCTCGCCCGAGAGTCGCATGTACTCGAAGCCCGCGCTGTGAAGCCCCGCCTGTTGGCGCGGGAGGTTCGCGAAATCCTGGCGCACGACGCCGGGCCAGCGCGGATCGTCCCAGGCCATCCGGGTCGCTGTCCGTGGCGGCTCGTGGCGTACGCCATCGGGCATCAAGGTCGTCGTCCAGATCTCGAAGAGCGTCTCCTCGGGGCCGAGCGGGCGGACGCGATAGGCGGCGGCGTTGCCGTAGACGGGCAGCAGGAAGTAGTGCGGAAAGCAGTAGTTGACCGACGAGACGTGGCCCGAAGCGACGAGCTGATTCAGGTCGGGCAGCGGGATTCCAGCGATGCGGCCGCGGCGGACGATCTCGTCGTTGAGACGCGTGTTCCAGGCGACGATCGCCGCCATCGAATCCTCGGGAAGCTCCATCTCCTTCAGGTCCTCGGCGACCGCGATGTCCCTTTCGTGGATCATGCCGCCGCCCATCCCATCGGAGAGGACCTTCATGAAGTAGAGCGAGCTGCCGACGATGTCGCCGGGGTCGGTGAACCCGACAGGGTCGGTGCCGCCGCCATAGCCCTGCTTGACTGCGCGGGCGAGGAGCTGCGGATGGGTCTGCGCCGCGTGGTAGCCCTCCATGAACGCTTCGCTCGCGAGCTTCCAGTTGACGGGGAGGACCGTCGAGAACCAGGACTCGGCCCGCATCTTCTCGACCCGCAAGACGTCGTGGTATGTCGCAAACGGCTCGATCGAGGGCCTCAGCGGCGGGGCGTCGTCGTCGAAGTTGATGAAGGCGCAGCCGCCCCAGGTCTCGAGGCGACACTCCCGGAGCCGGAGATCCGCGGCCTCGAGCTGGTCCTTCTGGAAGAGATTCGGCGCGAAGACGAAGCGGTTCGAGCCGTCGACGTTCCAGCACCAGCCGTGGAAGGGACACACGATGCCCTGCGCGGCATTGCCGCGGCCCTTTACGAGGCGCATGCCGCGGTGGCGACAGGCGTTGTGAAAGGCCTTGATCGTGTCGGGCTCCGTGCGAACGACGATCACGCTCTTGCCGAGGATCTCGTACTCGACGAAGTCGCCGACCGCCGGGATCTCCTCGAGGCGACAGGCCATCTGCCAGACCCGGGGCCAGAGCCGCTCGCACTCAAGCTCGAAGAACTCCCGATCGAAATAACGCCGGGCGGGAATCCGCTCGGGTCGCTCGATCGGGAACGGAAACGCCAGGGGTTCGAAGCGCGGGCGGGTCAAGCGATGGAACCTCCTCGGGGTGGCGCGGTGACGCCTCCTCCGGGTAAAGAGACGATCGACTCGATCGTGGCCGCGGAACCAAAGGCGTGGTGGACCGCGATCCAGGCGAAGACGAATGCGGCGGCGATGCTCGCGCCCGCCCCCGGATAGGTCCGGCCCATCACCGACGCCGTCGTGTTGCCCGTCGCATAGAGGCCCCCGATCGGCTGACCGTCGCTGCGCAGCACGCGGGCCCAGGCGTCGGTCACGAGCCCCCCCGCCGTGCCGACATCACTCGGCACCATCGCGACGGCGTAGTAGGGTGGCGTCGAGATCGGGCCGAGGTTCGGATTCGGCCGCACCGTCGGGTCGCCGTGGGCGCGGTCGAAGCAGCGCCCGCCGCGGTTGAAGTCCGCGTCGGTACCCGCGCGGCAGAAGCCGTTCCAGCGCTCGACCGTCTTGGCGTGCCCCGCCGCGTCGATGCCGCATTGCGCGGCGAGCTCGGCCAGCGTATCGGCCTTCTTCATGTAGCCGCTCTCGAGCCAGGCCTTCGGCGTCACGCCGGGGAGCCCAGTGCCCCAGGGATACCGCTTGCGATGAAGGCCGTCGAAGACGACGAAGCTGGGAATCGCCGAGCGATGGGTCCGGTCG